>DATAVF010000032.1:0-10649 GCA_036267835.1 Caulobacteraceae bacterium
GATGCTGGCGAGACGCGCAAGACCTTTCAGTGGGACGATCCATTGGACCTTGCTTCGCGCCTCTCCGAGGAGGAGCGGATGGTGGCGGATGCGGCCAGGGCTTATGCGCGGGAAAAGCTGCTGCCGCGGGTGGTCAGCGCCTGGGCCAACGAGCGGTTCGATCGCGAGATCATGACCGAGATGGGCGAGCTGGGCTTCCTCGGACCGACGCTGCCGGAGGAATACGGCGGCGCGGCGGTGAACCACATCGCCTACGGCCTGATCGCCCGCGAGATCGAGGCGGTGGACAGCGGCTACCGCTCGGCGATGAGCGTGCAGTCGTCGCTGGTCATGTACCCGATCTATGAGTTCGGCTCCGAAGAGCAGCGTCGCAAGTGGCTGCCCGGCATGGCGCGCGGCGAGATCATCGGCTGCTTCGGCCTCACCGAGGCCGACGGGGGCTCCGATCCGGGCTCCTTGCGCACCGTGGCCAAGGAGGTCGACGGCGGCTTCCTGCTGAATGGGGCCAAGATGTGGATCACCAACGCGCCCGTGGCCGACGTGGCGCTGGTGTGGGCCAAGCTCGATGGCATCATCCGCGGGTTCCTGGTCGAGCGCGGCTCCAAGGGCTTCGAGACGCCCCGGATCGAGAACAAGCTCTCGCTCAGGGCCTCGGTCACCGGCGAGATCGCCCTCGCCGACGTGTTCGTGCCAGAGGAGGCCATGCTGCCCAACGTGCAGGGCCTGCGCGGGCCGTTCTCCTGCCTCAACAAGGCGCGCTACGGCATCGCCTGGGGCGCGATGGGGGCGGCCGAGTTCTGCTTCCACGCGACGCGGGATTACGTCTCCAGCCGCAGCGTCTTCGGCAAGCCGCTGTCGTCACGCCAGCTGGTGCAGAAGAAGCTGGCCGACATGCAGACCGAGATCGCCCTCGGCTACGAGGGCGCGCTGGCGCTGGGCCGGCTGATCGACCAGGGCGCCTGGGTGCCGGAAGCCATCAGCCTGATGAAGCGCAACAACTGCGGCAAGGCGCTGGATATCGCCCGCGCCGCCCGCGACATGCACGGCGGCAACGGCATCAGCGGCGACTACCACGTGATGCGCCACGCCGCGAACCTGGAGACGGTCAACACCTACGAGGGCGCCCACGACGTGCACGCCCTCATTCTCGGGCGGGCGATTACCGGCGAGAGCGCGTTCTAGCGCCCTGAAGTTCAGGGCGGAGACGCGAGCACGGACTCCGCCGCCGCCAGCGCCGCCCGGGACGCATCGGGGAAGTTCTGCGCGGCCAGCGCTTCGGTCAGCGCGGTGAGGCACAGGCGGACGTGCCAGGGGGTGGCCGAGGCGCCCATCAGGCCGATGCGCCAGACCTTGCCGCGCAGGGGACCGAGCCCGGCGCCGATCTCCAGGTCGCGGTGGGCCAGCATGTGGGCGCGGACCTTGGCCTCGTCGATGCCGTCGGGCACCCGCACCGTGTTGAGCTGCGGCAGGCGGTGGGCCGGCGCCACCAGGAACGACAGGCCGGCGGCCTCGACGCCGGCGGCGAAGGCGGTGTGCATGCGCAGGTGGCGGGCGTGGGCGGCGTCCAGCCCCTCTTCGAGCAGCACCACCAGCGCTTCGTGCAGGCCGTAGAGGGCGTTGATCGGCGCGGTGTGGTGGTAGGTGCGCCCGCCCTCGCCGCCCCAGTAGGCCATGATCAGCGACATATCGAGCAGCCAGTTGCGCGGCTTTTCCTGGCGCGCGGCGACCGCTTCGCGGGCCAGCGGGCTCATCACGAAGGGCGAGAGGCCGGGCGGGGCCGAGAGGCACTTCTGGGTGCCCGAATAGATCACGTCCGCGCCCCAGCCGGCCGCGTCGACGGCGACGCCGCCCAGCGAGGTGACGCAATCGACCACCGTCAGCGCGCCGGCCGCGTGGGCGATGTCGCAGACCGGCTTGGGGTCGGAGAGCGTGCCGGTCGAGGTCTCGGCGTGCACCATGGCGACCAGCTTGACCTTGCGGCCCTTCAGCGCCGCCTCGACGGCCGCCGGATCGACCGGCCTGCCCCAATCCTGGTCGACCCGCACCACGTCGGCGCCGGCGCGGCCGGCCATGTCGATCATGCGCTCGCCAAACTGGCCGTTGACCGCGATGAGGGCCGTGTCGCCTGGCTCCAGCAGGTTCATCAGCCCCGCTTCCATGCCGGCGGTGCCGGGTGCGGGCAGCGGCAGGCAGGCGTAGCCCGGCGCCTTCATCACCTCGGCGAGGGCGGCCTTGATCTCCTCCATCAGGCCCTGGAAGGCCGGGTCGAGATGGCCGACGGTCGGCCGCGACAGGGCGGCCAGCACGCGCGGCGAAACGTCGGAGGGACCGGGGCCCATGAGGACCCGGCGCGGCGGCTCGAAACTCTTCAAACGGAAACTCCCTCGGCGACTGCGGGCGCTTTCGAAGGCGCGCCTACTCCAGCAGCTTGGCCTCTAGCGCCGCTCGCAGGGCCGCGTCCACGCCCAACACCCCTTCGAGGTAGGCGTCGAGGTCGCCGTGCGCCGCCTCGATGACCCGCAGCGCCTCGGCGAGGTACATGGCCTCCACCCCGATCGCGGCGCGCACGGCGGCTTCGGTCGGCTTGCGGCCGGTCTCGGTCTCGATCGTCTGGGCCACCATCGGGGCCCGCGCGGCCATGCGCTCGGGGTTGTTGGTGAGCAGGTAGTCCGCGACGATGTCCTCGCGCGAGACGCCGGCAACATGGTGGGTCAGCGCCGCCAATATGCCGGTGCGGTCCTTGCCGGCGGAGCAGTGGATCAGCACCGGCCCCTCCGCCTCGGCCAGGGCCTGGAAGTAGCGGCGGTAGAGATCGACGTGGCGGGGCAGGAAGGGCGCGGCGTTGTAGTAGTTCATCAGGTAGCTCTGGAAGGACGCCTCGGTGAGGTCCGAGCCGCGCACGAAGGTCCACCACGGGTCATCGCCCGCCGCCTCGCCCTCGTGGTTCTCGATCACCACGCCCTTGAAGTTCGGCGGCCGCCGCGAGGGATCGCGCTCGCGCTCGCCCGGCCGGCGCAGATCGACGATGACCGCGATATCGAGCGCGTCCATGGCCTCGAGGTCCGCGTCGGTGGCGCGGCCGTGCGAAGCCGAGCGATAGAGCTGGCCGCGCTTCAGCCGCCGCCCGCTGGCGGTCGGATAGTCGCCGAAATCGCGGAAGTTCTCGACGGCTTCGAGCTGGACATGCCTGGTCATTCCCGGGGCATATCCGCCGGATATGACATTGGCGAGACTTACCTGAAGGGAGGCTCGTCGAAACTGCGCAGCTTGCGCGAGTGCAGCCGGGGCCCTTCGCTGCGCAGCTGGTTCATCGCCTCGATGCCGATGCGCAGGTGCTGCGAGATGGCGCGCTCGTAGAAGGCGTTGGCCTGGCCGGGCAGCTTGATCTCGCCGTGCAGCGGCTTGTCGGAGACGCACAGCAGGGTGCCGTAGGGGGTGCGGAAGCGGTAGCCCTGGGTGGCGATGGTGGCGCTCTCCATGTCGATCGCCACCGCCCGCGACTGGTCGAAGCGGCGGGCGCTGGAGGTGTAGCGCAGCTCCCAATTGCGGTCGTCGGTGGTGACCACGGTGCCGGTGCGCAGCCGCGCTTTCAGCGCATCGCCGCTCTCGCCGGTGACGATCTCGGCCGCTCGGTTCAGCGCCAGCTGCACCTCCGCCAGCGCCGGGATTGGCACTTCGGGCGGCAGCACCGCGTCGAGCACATGGTCGTCGCGCAGGTAGGCGTGGGCCAGCACATAGTCGCCGATGGTCTGGCTGGAGCGCAGGCCGCCGCAGTGGCCGATCATCAGCCAGGCCTCGGGGCGCAGCACCGCCAGGTGGTCGGTGATGGTCTTGGCGTTGGAGGGGCCGACGCCGATGTTGATCAGCGTCAGGCCGCGGCGGTCGGCGGTCATCAGGTGGTAGGCCGGCATCTGGTGCTTGCGCCAGCTGGCGTCGGCCACCAGGCGCTCCGGATCGGGGGTGTCGCGGGTGATCACGATGCCGCCGGCGCAGGAGAGCTGGGTGTAGGGGCTGCCCTCGCGCACCAGCTCGGCGCAGGCGAAGCGCACGAACTCGTCGACGTAGCGATGGTAGTTGGTGAACAGCAGATAGGGCTGCACGTGGTCGGCCGGCGCGCCGCTGTAGTGGGTGATGCGGGCGAGCGAGAAGTCGGTGCGCAGGGCGTCGAACAGGGCCAGCGGCCGCACCCCGTCGGGCCCCAGTTGCCAGCTGCCGTCGATCACCTCGTCGCCGATGAAGGCGAGTTCGGTGGTGGGGAAGTGGCGGGCGATCTCGTCGGCGCCCACATCGGCCGCCGCGGCGTCGGCGGCGTCGAGCACATAGGGGAAGGGGATCTCCTGGTCGGAGCGCACGACGCTGACCTCGACCTCGAAGTCGGTCATCAAGAGGGTCAGCTGCTCGGTCAAATAGCTGCGGAACAGATCCGGCCGGGTGATGGTGACCCCATAGATGCCAGGCTGGCTGAAGCGGGCGTAGGAGCGGGCGAGCCGCGGCGGCGCATGGGTGGGCTGATAGGAAATCCGCAGCTCGGGGTAGGTGAAGGCGCGCTCGCCCCGCAGGGTTGGCTCTGGCGCGCCGCCGCCTTGCATGAAGGTCTGCAACGCGGCGCGCAAAGCGCCCGTGGCGCGGCGATATTCGGCGTCCAGCCGCGCCACAACGGCGGCGGCCTCAGTCATCTTGCTCATGCGGCGTTATAGCCGCCCGCGGTGACGCTTTCGAGGTGGTGTGATTGCCGACTCCCGCCGAACTCTCCTAGTCATCCCGGCCGGAGCGGCAGCGGAGAGCCCCGATCTCCTCCCGTGCGTCGCAGAACTGGTGGTGCGGCGCAATCCGGACGAGGTCCCGGATAGCCCGCTACGCGGTCTTCCGGGATGACACCGTCTTGGGGCTAGTCCCGCTCGGTCGGGTTGGTTTCCTGGTCGAAGATCGCCTGCTGGCCGGCGGAGAGGGTGGCGTAGAATGTCTTCAGCGCCGCGCCGCGGCGGCGCAGGGTGTCGAGGTCGGCTTCGGCCGCGGCGATCGAGAGATCCACCCGCTGCGGGGCGCGCAGGGTCGGCATCAGCTGCTCGGCCGAGCGCTGGCGGGCCTGCTGCTGCGGATCGGGCGCGCTGGCGGCGGCGAAGACCTGCCACGCGCCTTCCTGGGTGGGGCTGAGGTGCAGGGCGTCGTGAATATCCTGCAGGTCAGGGCTGCGCTGGGCGTGCGCCGCGCCGGCCAGCATCAGCAGGGCCGCAGCGACGGCGAACGGAGCAAACGAGGGGCGAAAACGTTGCATTGAAATCCTCACCGACTGTTGCGCGAATGCCCCTCTTCATGTGCGCAGCCAGGGCTATTACATCACCCATCGAGGGACCGAAACGGAGGTTTCGATGAAACGACTCGTCAGCGCGCTGGCGGCTGCGGCCCTCGTGGCCACCCCGATCGCGGCCTCGGCGCAGAGCCACGGCGGACACTTCGGCGGTGGCGGCTCCCACTCGTCCTTCGGTGGCGGCGGTTTCCACTCGTCGTTCGGGGGCGGTGGCTTCCGTGGCGGCGGCTTCCACCGGGGCTTTCGCGGCGGCTTCGGGCCCTTCTTCGGCGGCTTCGGCCTCGGTCTCGGCTTCGCCTCGCCCTGGTACTACGGCTGGGGCCCCTACTGGGACGACTACTACGGCCCGTGGGGCTATGGCCCCGGCTATTACGGCTACGGCGGTGACTACGGTCCGCCCCCGCCGCCCGCGCCCGGAGCCACGCCGCCGCCGCAAGCCTGCGGCAGCTGGAACTGGCGCGCCGACCAGCAGCGCTACGTCTGGATCGCCGCCCCCTGCGCGGCCCAGCCGGCGCCGCCCGCGCAGTAGCCGGACGGCCGGCGCGGCGGCTCAGGCGGCCCCGCGCTGCGCCTCCGGCGCGCGCTTCCTCTCAGCGAGCGAGGCCGGCCGTCATCACCAAAGAGTGTCGTCGATTCGCGGTCTCGTGCGTTGGGCGAACAGCGTTCCGTGTTAGCCTTTACGCAACGTCCGGGAGACCCGTCATGAGCCGCTCCGGTAGGATCAGCGTCAATTTGCCAAATACCCAGCTCGCCCAGGTTCGCCTCGCGGTGGACGCCGGCGAGTTCGGATCGGCCGCCGCGGTGATGCGCGAGGCCTTGCGCCTCTGGCTGCACCGCCGCGCCCTGCACGCCGGCCAGCATGGGGCCGCCCGCTTCCGCCGCACCCTGGAAGCGCGCACGGATTTGATCGTCGGCGAGCCCGCCGAGCGGGTCGAACTGCTCTTCGACGCCGCCGACGCGAAGGCCTGACCCGCCCCTCCCGACAAGGCAAAGCCTGGCCTTGTCACCCCAGTGTCATCGTTCGTCCGTACACCGGCGCTCGCCGTGGCGCGCTTTCCTAAAGGGGGTCAGCGTCGCCGTCACACGGCAGACACTGACGTTGGAGGGACTAACGTGCCTAAGAAATTCACGCACCTGCGCGCCACCGCGCTGGCGCTCGGCGCCTCGGCGCTGCTGGCGGGGGTCGCCTTCGCCGACCCGGTGCGGCTGCTGGAATCCGGCTCATCGCTGCTGTTCCCGATGTTCCAGAACCAATGGGTTCCCGGCTACAACAAGGCCCACCCGGACGTGGTGATCTCGCCGCAAGCCGGCGGCAGCGGCAAGGGCATCGCCGACGCCATCGCCGGCATCGTGCAGATCGGCGGCTCCGACGCCTACCTTTCCGACCCGCAGGTGGCCCAAAACCCCGGGCTGCTGAGCATCCCGCTGGCGGTGTCCTCGCAGACGGTCGACTTCAACATCCCCGGCTGGAACGCCGCCAAGCGCATGGTGCTGAGCGGGCCCGTGCTGGCCGGCATCTACCAGGGCACGATCCGCAACTGGAACGACCCTGCGATCGCCAGGCTGAACCCGGGCGTCGCGCTGCCGGCCAACCCGATCGTGCCGATCCGCCGCTCGGACGGCTCGGGCGACACCTTCATCTTCACCCAGTTCCTGGCCGCCTCGGCCGGCCCGGCGTGGACCCTGCACTACGGCACCACCATCAACTGGACCGCGGTCCCCGGCGAAGTCGGCGCCCAGGGCAACCCCGGCATGGTCTCCACGGCTGGCAGCGTGCCCTACTCGATCGCCTACATCGGCATCAGTTCGCGCGCCGCCGCCCGCACCGCCCGCCTGCACGAAGTGGCGCTGATCAACCAGGCCGGCAAGGCGGTCATCGACAGCCCGCAGACCACTGCGGCCGCGGTCGCCGCGACGGCGGCCAAGACCCCGGCCGACGAGCGCACCAGCCTGATCTTCGGACCGGGGGCCGACTCCTATCCGATCATCAACTACGAGTACGCGATCGCAAAGCAGGCGCAGCCTTCGCCCGACGTGGCGGCCCAGCTGAAGGGCTTCCTGACCTGGGTGATCAGCCCCGCCGGCGGCAACGCCCCGGCGATGCTGGACGCGGCGAGCTTCGGCCCGCTGCCGGCGGCGGTCCGCGCCAAGAGCGTCGCGCAGATCAACTCGATCCACTAGTCCTTGGCGACCGGCGGACCGGCCCGGGCGCGCCCCGGGCCGGTCCCGTCGTTTCTGGAGCGCGCGATGGCGGGCATTCTGCGGCGAGTCTTCGCCTTCCGGACGTGGCTGGCGATCGCCGGCGGCGTGCTGCCGGTGTCGCTGGTCATCATCTTCGGCTTCCTGGTGATCTACGCCTGGCCGGCGATCGGCTTCAACGGCCTGGACTTCCTCACCCAGAACGGCTGGGACCCGGGCGACAACTACTCGAGCCCAGTGATGCTGCGCGGCGTGATGGCCTCGCCTGGCGCGCACTTCGGGGTGCTGTTCCTGATCGTCGGCACCCTGTGCTCGGTAATCCTGGCGGTCGCCATCGCCTACCCGTTCGGCGTCGCCGCCGCGGTGTTCCTGGCTGAGATCGTGCCTGGCGCCATCCGCTCGTTCGTCTCCTTCTTCGTCGAGCTGCTGGCGGCCGTGCCGAGCGTGGTGTTCGGACTCTGGGGCATCGGCGTCATCTCGGCCTTTCCCGACAAGGCCGGCGTCACCGCGTTCCAGCACGTCTGCAACTGGATCGTCGCCACGCCGCCGTTCGAGTGGATCCCCTTCGTCGGCGGCGATCCCGGCAATGGCTATGGCCTGCTGGCCGCCGGGGTGATCCTCGCCTTCATGATCGTGCCGCTGATCACCTCAACGGTGCGCGACGCGCTGATCGCCCAGCCGGCGGCCTTGCGCGAGGCGTCGGTGGCGCTGGGCGCGCGGCGCTTCGAGACCATCGTCAAGGTGCTGCTGCCCAGCGTGCGGCCGGTGACCATCGGCGCCACCATCCTGGCCACCGGCCGCGCCCTCGGCGAGACCATGGCCGTGCTGATGGTCTGCGGCAACGCCCTGGGCGTGCTGCCGAAGAACCTCTTCGCCCCGATCTCGACCATGGCGTCGTTCATCGCCTCGCAGCTCGACAGCGCCGGCGCCGACACCTCTGGCCTGGTGGTCAAGTCGCTGGCCGAGGTCGCGATCATCCTCGGCTTGATGTCGCTGGTCGTGAACACTGGCGCGCGGGTGCTGCTGGCCATGCAGACCGCCAGCCAACGGGAGCGCACATGACCGTCGTCCAAACGACCCCGTCCGGCGGCGCGCCGTTCAAGCCTCAAGGTGGGCGCCAGACCAACAGCCTCCTGATGCTCCGCCGCAATGTCGGCGAGTGGGTCGGGTGGGCCTGGGCGGCCTTCGCCTTCCTGGGCCTCGCCCTGATCATGGTGCTGATCCTGGCCTGGGTCTGCCAGACCGGCCTCGGCGCGCTGAAGCCGGCCGTCTTCACCGAGCCCAGCAGCAAGGGCAACGGCGGCCTGCTCAACGCCATCGAGGGCACGCTCGTCATCTCGCTCGGCGCGCTGCTGATCGCCACGCCCTTCGGTATGGCGGCGGGCATCTACGCGTCGGAGTTCAAGACCACCATCTGGGCCAGCGTCATCCGCTTCCTCTCGGATATCCTGGTCGGGGTCCCCTCGATCGTGATGGGCTACGTCGGCTACGTGATCATGGTGGTCACGCTGGGCTGGAAACAGTCGGTGCTGGCCGCCTGCGTTACCTTGGGCGTCATCTCCCTGCCCTATGTCTGCCGCACCACCGAGCTGGCGCTGCGCCAGGTGCCGATGAACCTGCGCGAGGCCGGCTTCGCCATCGGCGGCGGCGACGCCACGGTTATCCTGCGGGTGGTGCTGCCCTCGGCGCTGCCGGGCGTGATGACCGGCATCCTGCTGGCGCTGTCGATCTCGGTCGGCGAGACCGCGCCACTGATCTACACGGCCGGCTATTCGAACTACATGTGGGACGGCAAGCTCTTCAACTCGCCGATCGGCTATCTGACCGGCGCGATCTGGAACCTCTACAACGACCAGACCACGCCCGGCGCGGCCCAGCTCGCCTACGCCGCCGCCTTCCTGGTCACCATGCTGGTGCTCGGGATCAACATCATCGCCCGGGTGATCCTGCGCGGCCAGCAGGCGGCGCGGGCCTAGCCTCCCTCCCCAAGTGGGGAGGGAGGTCGCGCTTACGCCTTCGCCGGCGCCTGTTCGGCCGCCTGGGCCATGCTCGGGGTGGGGCGCGAGAGGGGGTAGAACTTCGGGCCCATCTTGGCGAAGGCCTCGGAGATGATGGTTTGCGGGGTCCAGCCTTCGGCCTTGGTCAGGGTCTCGATCGGGCGCGGCTGGCTGTAGAGGATCAGGTTCTCGCCGCTGGCGCCGAAGATCTGGCCCGAGACGTTCTTGGCCGACTCGGCGCAGAGCGCGACCGAGAGGCGGGCCGGCTGGTCGGGGCGGATAGCCTCGGCCATCGCCTGGCGGCGCGCCGCGGCGGCCTCGTCCTTCACCGGCACCGACTGGGTCATGCGCGTCCAGGCCACGGGGGCCAGGCAGTTGGCGCGCACGTTGTTGCGGGCGCCTTCCATGGCGATGATCCGCGACAGGCCGGCGATGCCCATCTTGGCCGCGCCGTAGTTGGTCTGGCCGACGTTGCCCAGGAGGCCCGAGGTCGAGGTGAAGAACACGAAGGCGCCGTCATTCTGGTCGCGGAAGTGCTCGATGGCGGCGCGCGCCACGTTGAACGAGCCCTTCAGGTGCACCTCGATGACGCGGTCCCAGTCCTGCTCGCTCATCTTGTGGAACATGCCGTCCCGCAGGATGCCCGCCGGATTGATCACCGCGTGCAGGCCGCCGAACTCCTTGATCGCCTGCTCGACCATGCCCTGCACGGCCGAGAGGCTGGTGACGCTCTCGGAGTTGGAAGCCGCCTCGCCGCCGGCGGCGCGGATTTCCTGCGCCACCATTTCGGCCGGACCCGCCGAGCCTTCGTCGCCGCCCGCGAGCGAGCCGCCGAGGTCGTTGACCAGCACTTTCGCGCCTTCCCTGGCCGCGATCAGCGCGCAGTCGCGCCCGATGCCGTTGCCGCCGCCGGTGACGAGGACGACCTTGCCTTCCAAAATGCCCATGAACCTATCTCCCGTTTGAAAATCCGAAATCGGCGAAAGCTCTATTCGAGGCGGTCGGCCCGGCGCAAGGCGGGAAACAGGCGCGCCCAGAGCCCGGTGACGATCAGCGAGCCCACCCCGCCGTAGATAACCGCCGCCACCGGCCCTATGAAGCGAGCGACCAGGCCGCCGCGGAATTCGCCCAGTTCGTTGGAGGCC
>DATAVF010000033.1:0-2434 GCA_036267835.1 Caulobacteraceae bacterium
CCAGCGCCAGCGGCAAGCCCCGCCCTACTAGCCGGGGGCCGGCCTCGGACGCCTGGAGCGGGTAGACGGGATCGAACCGACATCCTCAGCTTGGAAGGCTGCTGCACTACCATTGTGCTATACCCGCGGGGCCCGAACCCCTTACGGGACGGCCGGTTGCCAGTCCAGACGGGCCGGTTTTCCGTCGCGCCGGGGCAGCTGGGCGAGGCTTGGCCGGAGCGCCGCATGACGGCTGAAGACTTCGTCGACCAGATCCTCGCCGCCTACGCGGCGCGCGGCGGCGAGCGTTATGGCGAGCGCGTGACCCAGCTCGACCACGCGCTGCAGTGCGCCCACCTGGCCGCGGCCGAAGGGGCGCCGGAGGCCCTGGTCCTCGCCGCCCTGCTGCACGACTACGGCCACCTGATCGAGAACCGCGGCGCCCGCGCCGAAGAGCGGGGCGTCGACGGCGAGCACGAGGCGCTGGGCGCCGCCACGCTCAGCCTCGGCTTCGACGCCGCCGTCACCCGACCCATCGCCCTGCACGTCGCCGCCAAGCGCTACCTCTGCGCCGCCGAGCCCGGCTATTTCGAGAGCCTCAGCTCCGCGTCCAGGCTCAGCCTCGACCTGCAAGGCGGCGTCTTCAGCGCGGCCGAGGCCACCGCTTTCGCCGCGCTTCCCCATGCCCCGGCGGCCACGCGCCTGCGCCGCTGGGACGACGACGGCAAGGTGGTCGACATGGCGGACGCGCCGCCCCTGGCCAGCTACCGCGAGATGATGCTGCGGCACGCCCACGCCCCGCGCTGAACCACGCCGGATGCACGGTGGGGAGGCTCAGGATTCCGACGATCAACGCCGGGTAGGATTAATTGGCAGTGGTGTGACGATTTGGTCCCGACTTCGCGGCCCGGCGCGCCGGCTTGGCGAGATTTTGGTAAGGACGTTCAGTTAGCCGTGAACATGCGCCGCCAAGGAGCCGCCCCGCGTGTTCACGGTACTTGCCCGCATCCACGAGGAACACGACCTGCGCCTGGTCCTGCTCGCGGCGCTGATCTGCGTGACCGCGGCGGCCTGCGCCTGCGGGTTCTATCGGCGGGCCCGGCGCAGCAGCGGTGCGTTCCGCAGCGCCTGGCTCTGGCTCGGCGGCATGGTCGGCGGCTCCGGCGTCTGGGCGACCCACTTCATCGCCTGAGCCCACCCCCACGACCCGATCGTCCCGGCGCACGCCGGGACCCAGGCAGGCTGAGGTTGCAGGGGCCAATATCTGTAGGAAGGCTGGGCGCCGCAGGCGCTTTCAGTTTTACCACGGAGGACACGGAGAAGCGCAAAGGACACGGAGGCGCCTTCTCCGTGACCTCCGTGGACCTCCGTGCCCTCCGTGTTAAGACTGGCCCACGCCTGCGGCGCGCTCGCGTTTAGCCAGGTTCGCGCTTCTGCAACCGCTGCCTGCCTGGGTCCCGGCGTTGGCCCGGATGAGCGGGTTGTTGAGGGCAACTTGGGAGTTCCGTTTGGCTCGGTCGCTCGCCAACCCTCCGGTGTTCCGGCTCGCCGAGCGTGAGGGCGCACGGTTGACGCTGGCGAGCGATGACGTGGCCGTAGTCCACATTTTCGTGCTCGAGGCCGACATCATCCGGGTGTTCGTGCTGCCCGATGGGGCGCCGGTGATGCCGCGGACCTGGGCGATCGCGCCCGGCGCCGACGACGTAGCGACCGAGGGCCGTGACCGCTTCGACACAGCAGGGTTCGCGGCGCCCGACTTCACGGTCGAGGAAGCGGACGAGCGCCTCACCGTCACCACGGCCACCCTGCGCCTCAGCGTGAGGCTGCGCGGGTTCTTCTGTCGCTGGGAGATGGCCACCGACGCAGGGTGGCGCGAGATCGCACGGGACCGGCCGACCCAGGCCTACAGCTTCGGCTGGTGGGACGAGCCGGTGCGTCACCACCTCGTGCTGAAGCCGGGCGAGCGCTTCTTCGGCCTCGGCGAGCGCAGCGGGGCGATGGACCGGGCCGGCCGGCGGCTGCGGCTCGGCAACACCGACGCCATGGGCTACAGCGCCGCCACGTCCGATCCGCTCTACAAGCACATCCCGTTCTACATCACCCTGGTCGGCGAGCCGGCGGCGGCCTTCGGGCTCTTCTACGACACCTTTGCCGACGGCGTGTTCGACTTCGGCCAGGAACTCAGCAACTACCACGGCCGCTACCGCAGCTTCACAGCAGAGGCCGGCGACCTCGACTACTACGTGATCGCCGGGCCGGCCGTGGGGGACGTGACCCGCCGCTTCACCTGGCTGACCGGGCGGCCGGCCCTGCTGCCCAAGTGGGGCCTCGGCTACTCCGGCTCGACCATGAGCTACACCGATGCGCCGGACGCCCAGGACCAGATGGCCGGGTTCATCGAAGGCTGCCGGACGCACGACATCCTCTGCGACAGCTTCCACCTCTCGTCGGGCTA
>DATAVF010000034.1:0-22756 GCA_036267835.1 Caulobacteraceae bacterium
CCGCAGACGTTGGCGTAGGCGCTGTGCGGCACGTAGATGTGCTGCATGTCGCGCCGGTAGGAGGCCGCGCCCAGCACCAGGTCGCGCGGCACCACGCCGTCCATCAGGATCTTCTGCTCGCCGTAGATGTCGCCGAGGAAAATGTTGAGCGCCCGCAGACGCTGGGTCAGGCCCTGCTCGATCTTGGCCCATTCCTCGGCCGGGATGATGCGCGGGAAAAGGTCGGTGGGAATGATCCGCTCGGTGGCGCTGTCGGCCCCGTAGACCGTGAAGGTGATGCCCTGCAGCAGGAACGAGCGCTCCAGCGTGCGCTGGCGCTCGCCCAGCTCCTCGGCGCCCAGGCTGGCGATGCGGTCCTGCAGCACCTCGTAGTGCGGGCGCACCGCGCCGCCGTGGGCGATCATCTCGTCATAGGCGCGTCCGGGCAGATAGGCCGCCTGCGTCAGCGGCAGCGCCTCGTCCTGGCGGGTGTCCTTGGCCACGGTCTCGTTCGAACTCATCGCTCAGGGCTTGCGCGCCATCCTCCCATCTTTCCGCGCGCCGGCGGCGGCGCAAGCCGGTCTGGCGGTCCGAGTCGTCCCTCAGCCGCCAGCGCTCATCATTTGTGCAAGTTTATTCGCCGGAGGGAAGCGCGGCCTCCTCGGCCGCGAAGGCGCGGGCAAATCCAACCCTTCCGCGAGGCGCGCCGGGAACGTACGTTGGCGCGGGGAGAGGGGTGATGAGCGAGATACTCGCCGGCGAGCACGAGGCCGCGCGCCAGGCGCTGCGCGAGCTGCTGACCCAGACCGCGACGCCGCCGTGGGAGGCGCTCGACCAGGCGCTGGAGCGCCTGCTGGCCTCGATGGGGCCTGACGACCGCTCGCCGACCGAGGCCTGGCTGGCCGACATGATCCGCCGCACTACGCCGCGCTCCGACGCGATCGGCGAGCGGGCCGCGCAAGCCTTCAACTGGACCCGCGAGACCGCGCCCTGGATCAGCTCGGAGGCGGCCTGGCTGGTCGGACGGCTGGAGCACATCCGCCACGTCAGCGTGCTCGACCGGCTGGAGCGGCTGCTGCGAGGCGAGCGCGAGCCCGGCGAGAACGAACTGATGGGTGCGCTGGACGCCGTCACCGCATCGCCGCGGCTGAACGATCCGGTGCGCGGGGCCCAGACCGAGGCCTGGCTCGCCAAGCTGCTGCTGGACGCCCGGCCACGCTCGAACGCCCTGCTGCCGATCGCCTCGCGGCGTCTGCGCTGGGAGGCGCGCGCCGCGGGCATCGGGATGGACCCGGTGATCGGCCGCGCCGCCAGCGCCGCCGGCTCGATCGCGGCGCGGCCGGTCATCGCCGCGCCGCGCCGTGCGCCATCGCAGCCGCCGTCCGGCGGGCTGGTCGCGGCCTGGGTGTTCGGCGCCGTCGGCGTGCTGGTCTGCGTCGCGGTTTCCGGCATCCTGGTGCTCGCGTTTCTCGGTCAGCAGGCGTCGCCTTACCGCACCGCGAATGGCGGATCGTCCGGCGGGCCGGCCGACGGCGGCGCGCCAAGCGTCTCGGTGGTCCGCGGTCGCATCGAGGTTCAGATGGCTGCTTCGGAGTCGGCCGACGCCTATATCCACTGCGACACGCTGTCGGCGGGCGCCTTGCAGGGCTGCCAGGTTACCCGCACGACCATGTCCGATGGCGGCAAGGGCGCGCTGGGCTACGTTCGCTCGCTGAAGCTGCTCCCGGACAGCTCGGCCGTGGCCAGGCCCATCATCGTCCACGTGCACTGGAATTCGGTCGACTAGCTGTCGGGAACCGGGCCGCGCTCACGTCCTTGACTTGAGACGCGCCGCGCGAACGCAGGAGAAACCCCATGCAGAAGCTCGTCACCTTCCTCTGGTTCGACGGCAATGCCGAGGCGGCCGCCACCTTCTATGTCTCGCTGATCCCGAACTCGCAGCTGGGCGAGATCCAGCGCTACGGCGCGGCGGGGCCCGGCGAAGCCGGGTCGGTGATGACAGTGGCTTTCGAGCTGAACGGTGCGCCGTTCGTGGCGCTGAACGGCGGGCCCAGCTTCAAGTTCACCGAGGCCGTCTCGCTGCAGGTTCCGTGCGACAGCCAGGCTGAGGTCGACAGGCTGTGGGACGCGTTCATCGCCGGCGGCGGGGAGGAGAGCCAGTGCGGCTGGCTGAAGGACAAGTGGGGCCTTTCCTGGCAGATCACCCCGACACGGATGCCCGAGCTGATTGGCGGTCCCGACCCGGTCAAAGCCCAACGCGCCATGCAGGCCATGTTCGGCATGAAGAAGCTCGATATCGCCGCGTTGGAGCGGGCGCGCGAGGGTTGAAGCGCCCGACAAAAACGCCGTGGCGACGCTTGCGGCCGAAATGAAATCCGCTATTTCCGAGTCCCGTCGAATATCGCTTTGGTTCGGCTGTCACCTGCGTACGGAAAACCCACCGCCGGCCCGACTCCGCCTCTCCGAGAATTTGATTTACCCACGCCTGCCTCGGCGGGCGCGCGTCTCTTTAGCAGCCGAAAGGTGGAATGCATGGCAACCGGGACCGTCAAGTGGTTCAACTCGCAAAAGGGCTACGGCTTCATCCAGCCCGATGACGGCGGCAAGGACGTGTTCGTGCACGTGTCCGCCGTCGAGCGCTCCGACCTGGGCAGCCTGAACGAAGGCCAGAAGGTTGGGTTCGAGCTGCAGCGCGACCGCAAGACCGGCCGCGAATCCGCGGTCGACCTGAAGGCGGCATAAGCGGTCGAACCTTCGCGTGCGAAGGGGGTCCGGCGCGGAGCGGCACGCTTCGCGCCGGACCTGTATCTGACGTCTGGCCCCTGGCATCGGGGCGCGGCGCGGTGACACGCCCGGCGGCTAAGGCTAGACGGGGGCGGGGGCGCGGATGAAAGTCGGCGTGTGAGACGAGCCAGGTTCGCAGCCTTCGCCTCGACGGCGCTGTTCCTGCTCGCCCTGGCGGCCGGGCCGGCCTGGGCGACCGAGCCCAAGGCGCTCGTGCAGGGCGACATGGACAAGGCGCTGCGCACGGAGATTCAGCGCGCGGTCGGCGTGTCGAAGACCCGCCCGGAGAGCCGCGTCGACGCCCGGCGCCGCGCCCGCGAGGCCGGCGAGTCCGCCATCGCGGTGCTGCGCTCGGAAGGCTACTATGACTACCAGGTCGAGCCGGCGGTCGGCGACGGCGACGCGCCGGACGCTGTCGTCAAGATCACCCCCGGCCCGCGCTCGACCGTGGGCGTGGCCACGGTGGTCTGGGACGGCGGCCCGCCCGACCAGGCCACGGCGGTCGCGGCGCTGAAGGTGCTGGCCCTGCCGCCGGGCGCGCCGGCCCGCGCCGCGGACGTGGTGGGCGCCGAGGGCCGCGTCGCCGCCATCCTGCGCGGCCGCGGCTATGCCGACGCCGCCATCCATACCCGCAAGGTCGTGGTCGACCACGCTACCCACACTGTGCAGCCGACCTTCCACTTCGTCGTCCACGACCTGGTGAAGCTGGACGGGCTGAAGATCACCGAGAAAGGCCACACCCGCATCGCCTTCATCCAGCGCCTCGCGCCCTGGAAGAAGGGCGATGTCTACGATCCGAAGAAGGTGGCCGAGCTGGAGCGGCGCTTGCGCGACTCCGGCGTGTTCGACGCGGTCACCGTGGCCCTGGCGCCGGTCGAGCAGGCCGAGGACGGACTGCGGCCCGTGGTGGTCAGCCTGGAGGACCGCAAGCCGCACACCCTGGAGCTCGGCGGCGGCTATTCGACCAGCGAAGGCATCGGCGTCGACGGCCAGTGGATCCTCTACAATGTGCTCGGCCGCGCCGACACCCTGACCTTCACCGGCCGCCTGGCGCAGATCCAGCAGAAGGCCGACATCGAGCTCGACGAGCCGGACTTCTGGCGCGCCGACCAGGTGCTGAAGGTCGGCGGGGACGTCTTCGGCGACGCGACAACGGCCTATGATGACGACGGCGTCGGGGTGCGCGCCAACATCGAGCGCGCCTGGAATCTCGGCGACCGCGACCTGCCGACCTACGCCCTGACCAACTACGTCACCTACGGCGCCACCATCGATCTGGTCGATACGCGCGAAAAGACCTCGATCAACCTGAATGGCATTGCCCAGGGCGAGGAACTGAAGCTGGCGATCTTCGCCGTGCAGGGCGGCTTCGCCATCGACCGCTCCGACGACCCGCTGAACCCAACCCGTGGCTGGCGCCTGCAGGCCGAGGCGGTGCCCACCTATGTCACCGGCGACCGCACGCTGCCCTATCTGAAGCTCGACGCCCAGGCGAGCGGCTACCTGCCGTTGGGGACGGACGCGGCGACCGTGCTGGCGCTGCGGGTCAAGCTGGGCTCGATCCTGGGCGGCGACATCCCTTCAGTGCCGGCCGACCGGCGCTTTTTCGCCGGCGGCGGTGGCTCGGTGCGCGGCTTCGGCTACCAGGAAGTGGGGCCGCAGCTCTCGGACGGCACGCCGGTGGGCGGCGACTCGCTGTTCGAGTCCTCGTTCGAAGTGCGTCACCATATCACCGGGCCGTGGGGCGTGGTGGGCTTCATCGACGCGGGCTCCCTCGGCCCTACCGCCATCCCCAACTTCAACGACGTCTCGATCGGCGCCGGCGTCGGGGTGCGTTACGACCTGGGCTTCGGGCCGCTCAGAGTCGACATCGCCACGCCGGTCACCCGACGCAAGGGCGATCCCCTGGTGCAGCTCTACCTCAGCATCGGGCAGGCCTTTTGAGCGCGGCCGCGCCAGCAGCGGACGCCGCCCCTCCGCCGAAGCCGCGCCGCCGCCGTCCCTGGCGCGGGCTGCTGACCGGCGTCGGCGTCCTCGTGTTGGCGCTCGTCGCTCTGGCCGCGATCCTGCGCTTCGGCGCGGTCACGCCGTGGGGCCGCAGCCTGCTTGAGCAGATGCTGGATGGCGTGCAGGTGGGCAGCTACGGGCGGCTGCACGTCGAGGGCCTGGATGGCGACGTCTGGCAGGACTTCACCGTCCGCCGGCTGACGATCGACGACGGCCACGGGGCCTGGCTGGAGGGCCGTTCGCTCCGTATGCGGTGGGATTGGCCGCAGCTGCTGCTGAACCGCCACCTCGAGATCGAGGACCTGGAGGGCGCGCGGCTGATCCTGGCGCGCCAGCCGGTGACGCACAGCACCAGCGGCGCCGGCGGCTCGTCGATCTCGCTGCACATCGGCAAGCTGGCGGTGAAGGTCGAGATGCTGCCGGCGTTCAGCAGTCGCTACGGCGTCTACGATGTCAGCGGGACCTATGACCTGCGCCAGGGCGGCGGCATGGCCGGCAAGCTGTCGGCAGTCAGCGAGACCCGCGTCGGCGACCGCGCCGACGCCGACTTCGACCTCGGCCGCGACAAGACCATCCGCCTGATGCTGAAAGCCGAGGAGGCCGACGGCGGCGCCTTGGCCGGCGCGCTCGGGCTGGCGGCCGACCAGCCGTTCTTCCTCGACGCCACCGCCAGCGGCACCATCAGCCAGGGCCAGTTCCAGGTGACCAGCCGCAGCGGCGGGGCCGTACCGGTCGAGGGGCAGGGGTCATGGACGCCGCAGGGCGGCAGCGCCCACGGCCAGGTGACCATGGCCTCGACCCGCTTCCTCTCCAGCTACGAGCATATGGCCGGGCCGCAGGCGCGCTTCGTCATCACCGGAGCCAAGGCGCCCGACGGCCTCTACAACATCAATCTGACCGCCACGTCCGACAATATCGACCTGACCGCCATCGGCGAGGCTGACCTCGGCAAGCGGCTGGCCGGACCGCACGGCCTGGCGCTCAACGTGATCGCGCGCAAGGCCCAGCCGGTAATCCGCTGGCCGGCGGCGGGCGGCGGCCACTTCAGCGGCGTTCTCACCGGCTCGTGGAGCGAATGGGACGCCAAGGGCCCGGTGGTGATCGAGACGCCGAACGCGCTCGCCTATCACCTTGCGAACGTGCACGGCCCGCTGGAGCTGTTGCGCCATGACGGTCAGGTCTCGCTGAAGGCGACGCTCGACGGGGTCGGCGGGGGTGGCGGCGGCCTGCTGCCGGCCCTGCTGGGGCCGAGCCCGCATGCGACGGGGGAGCTGGCCTTCCTGCCGGGCGGCCATCTCCTGGTTCGCTCGCTCTACATCACCGGCCCCGGCCTCAACGTGCAGGCCACCGGCGACCGCACCCTGCTCAGCGGCCTGCAGTTCAAGGGCCACGCGACCTTCACCAACTTCGGCCTCGCTCACGCCGGGGCCAGGGGTGTGCTGACCGCCAACTGGTCGGCGGGGCAATATGGCGACGAGCCCTGGAAGGTGAACTTCGACACCACCGCCAAGGACATCGCCAGCGGCTATCCCGAGCTTGACCGGCTGCTGGGACCCGCGCCGACGCTGACCGGCAACGGCACGGCCGACGGGCGCGGCTTCCAGGTCGCCAACGCCGTGCTGAACGGCGTCGCCGGCCAGGTCACGGGCGTCGGGCTGATCGGCAGCGACGCCAGCCTGGCGATGAAGCTGGGCTGGCGCGCCAAGGGGCCGTTCGAGGTCGGGCCGCTGGAGATCGCCGGCGCGGCGGAGGGTTCCGGCGCGCTCAGCGGCTACGTCCTCCAGCCGCGCGCCGACCTCGCGGCGACGTTCGCCTCGATCGACCTGCCCGAACTCACCCTGACCGACGCCCACGTCACCGTCAGCCTGCTTCGGGGCCCCGCTGACACCAACGGCGCCTTCACGCTTGCCGCCTCCAGTCCCTACGGCCCGGCCAAGGCGTCGACCGGCTTCCGCTTCATCGGCGATGGCCTTGAGCTCACCAACCTCGACGCCGACGCCGGGGGCGCCCATGCGCTCGGCGATGTGGCGCTGCACGGCGAGGCGCCGTCGTCGGCGAACCTGACCGTGACCGTGGGGCCGGGCGCCTTCCTGACCCGCGGCGAGGCCTCCGGCCACCTGCTGATCACCCAGGCCCCGGGCGGGGCCCGCGCCGACCTGAAGCTCACCGCCACCAACGCGATGACCCGCGCCGGCGATATCGTCATTCAGAAGGCCAGCCTGAGCGCCAACGGGCCGCTCTCGCAGATGCCGTATCAGGTGCAGGCCAGCGGCTTAACCCCGCACGGCAGCTGGAGCGCGACCGGCAGCGGCGTGCTCGATGGCGAGCAGGACCACTACGCCGCGACCTTCTCCGGCGCCGGGCGGCTGCGCAACGCCGACTTCCACACCATCCAGCCGGCCAGCGTCCGCTTCGACCACGGGACCGGCCAGCTTAGCGTCGCGGCCGATGTCGGCGGCGGCCAGGCGAAGGTGGACGCCTCGCAGACCCCAGGCGCCTTCCAGGCCAAGGCAACCCTGACCAACGTCAGCCTCGGCCTGCTGGACCAGGATTTCACCGGCCGCTTCGACGCCAACGTCTCGCTGCAGGGCCAGGGCCAGAGCCTCTCCGGCGCGCTGGACGCCAGGCTGGCGTCGGCCGGCGAGCGCGGTGCGTCTGGCGAGCCGACGCTGAACGGCGAGGTCAAGGGCACGCTCGCGAGCAACATCGCCACCATCGACGCCTCGCTCGGCAACGGCCAGGGCCTGACCAGCCAGGCGCATCTGGTGCTGCCCGCCGAGACCTCCGCCGCGCCGTTCCGCATCGACATCGTGCGCACTGCGCCCATGCACGGCACATTCAGCGCTGATGGCGAGATCAAGCCGCTGTGGGACCTGGTCATGGGCGGTGAGCGTGGGCTTGCCGGCCAGGTGCACGCCCGCGCCACGCTCGGCGGCACGCTCGCCGACCCGCAGGCGTCCGGTGAGGCCTCGATCGCGAACGGCAAGTTCAGTGACTCCGCCACCGGCCTGAAGCTGACCGGCGTCACCCTGGCCGCCCAGATGAACCAGGACGCCGTCGATGTGAGCCAGTTCGCCGGCCAGGACGGCGACGGCGGCTCGGTGACCGGCTCGGGGCGCTTCAGCCTGCAGCGGGCCGGCGACAGCAGCTTCAAGCTCGACTTCCAGCATTTCCGCCTGATCGACAACGACCTCGCCACCGCCGCCGCGACCGGCCAGGCTATGCTGAGCCGGGCGGCCGACGGTTCGGTGAAGCTGACCGGCGCGCTGACCATCGACCGCGCCGACATCGCCGCCAACCCGCCGACGCCATCGGGCGTCACCCCGATGGACGTCACCGAGATCAACCGCGAGCCGGGGACCGGCGGGCACCTGACGCACGTGGACGCCAAGGCGCCGGCGGTCGCCCTCGACGTCACCCTGAAGGCCGTGCAGGGGGTCTTCATCAAGGGGCGGGGCCTCAACGTCGAACTGTCGCTGAACGCCCACGTCACGGGCAGCACGGCCGCGCCAGAACTGACCGGCATCGCCCAGGTGGTGCACGGCGATTACGACTTCGCCGGCAAGCGCTTCGAGTTCGACAATCGCAGCACCGTGCGCCTGGACGCCGACCCGAAGAACATCCGCCTCGATCTCACCGCGACGCGCGACGACCCGACCCTGACCGCCATGATCCACATCGAGGGCACCGCGGACGTGCCCAAGATCACTCTCAGCTCCACGCCGACTCTGCCCCCCGACGAGGTGCTATCGCAGGTGCTGTTCGGCTCCTCGACCTCGCAGCTGTCGCCGTTCGATGCGGCCGAACTGGCCTCGGCGGTAGCCTCGCTGCGCGGCGGCGGCTCCGGCTTCGACGTGCTGGGCAACCTGAAGACCTTCGCCCACCTCGACCGCCTGGCGCTCGGCGGCGGCCCCGGCATGGCCGTCTCCGGCGGCAAGTACATCACCGACCGCATCTACCTCGAAGTCGGCGGCGGCCCCGCCGGTCCGCAGGGCTCAGTCGAGTGGCGGGTGCAGAAGAACCTGTCGGTGGTCTCGAAACTGGTCGGCGAAGGCGGCGATTCCCAGCTCGAAGTGCGCTGGCGCAAGGACTACTGAACGACGCTCCGGGGGCGCTCTTCCCCCTCAAGTGTCATCCCGGCCGTAGCGCAGCGGAGAGCCAGGATCTCTTCCCGGGGCGCCCCGACGAGGTCCCGGATAAGCCGCTGCGCGGCTTTCCGGGATGACACTGTTGGGGGGAGTCGTGGCCCGTACGGCCCCGCGACTGCTTAGTGCGTGATGCGCGGGCGCAGGTGGTATTGGCCGTTGTTGAAACTGTCGAAGATCAGGCCGGTCTTCGGGTTGCCGACGGGCTCGCCGGTGGTGTCGACCAGCAGGTTCTGCTCGGAGACATAGGCGACGTAGCCGCCTTCGTCGTTCTCGGCCAGCAGGTGGTAAAAGGGCTGATCCTTGCGCGGGCGCACCTCGGCGGGGATCGACTGCCACCATTCCTCGGTGTTGGCGAAGACCGGGTCGACGTCGAAGATCACGCCGCGGAAGTCGTAGACCCGGTGGCGGACCACCTGGCCGATGCCGAACTTGGCGAGGCGGACGCTCACGGCCGCCGGCGCGTCCGGGATCTGCGGAACCAGCTCGGGATGAGCGCCCGAGGGCGACGCGCCAGGCGCCCGCACGGAGGGTGTAGCTCGCGTAATCATGACTCGATTTTTACACCCGCGCCCCTGACTGAGAGATGAACGTAGAGGGTTCGGCGGCGAGGGCAAGGGTGCGTCTTCCGGTCGCGCTCCTGGGTTGCTAAGCTGCTCCTTGAGGCGGGCGCGCCGGCGCGGCGCGGCTCCGCGACCTTGTTTTAGGACGATTGACCTGATGGCGGAGGCGCTCGTCGCGCCGCCGGACCGCAGCGAGGGGTCCCGGCGCGGCGCCCGCGAGCCGACGCACTTTGCGGCGTTGGACCTGGGCACGAACAACTGCCGTCTGCTCGTGGCCTCGCCCACGCAGAACGGCTTTCGGATCGTCGATGCCTACTCGCGCATCGTGCGGCTGGGCGAGGGCCTCAGCCTGTCCGGGCGGCTGTCGGATGCGGCGATGGAGCGGGCGCTGGCGGCGCTGCGGGTGTGCGCCGACAAGGTGCGGCGCTACGAGCCGGTGAAGCTGCGCGCCATCGCCACCCAGGCCTGCCGGGCGGCCGAGAACGGGGCGGAATTCCTGGCCCGGGTGCAGGAGCGCACCGGCATCGTGCTCGACATCATCACGCCCCGGGAAGAGGCCCAGCTGTCGGTCGCCGGTTGCTCCAACCTGATCGACCATACCGCCGACGCGGCGCTGGTGCTGGACGTGGGCGGCGGCTCGACCGAGCTGGCCTGGGTCGATCTGCGCGAGCGGCGCGGCGCGCGCGGCACGCCGCCGATCACGGCCTGGCTCTCCGTGCCGATCGGGGTGGTCACCCTGGCCGAGCGCTTCCCGGAAGCGGAGGCCGTCGGCGACTCGCACTTCAGCACGATGGTGGCGGCGGTGCGCGACCCGATCGCGGCCTTCGCGGCGGCCGAGCCGCTGCGCGAACTCTTCGACGCCGGCCGTTCTCACCTGATCGGCACGTCCGGCGCTATCACCAGCCTGGCCGGCCTGCATCTGCAGCTGCCGCGCTACGACCGCTCCAAGGTCGACGGGCTCTGGATGACCCGCGGCCAGTGCGAGGCGGTGCGCATGCGGCTGGCCGCGCTCACCACTCGCGAGCGCGCCGCCCAGCCCTGCATCGGCCCTGACCGCGCCGACTTGGTGCTGGCCGGCGCGGCGATCCTCGAAGCGGTGCAGGAAGTATGGCCGTGCGAGCGAGTGCGCGTCGCCGACCGGGGCCTGCGCGAAGGCGTGCTGCTGTCGCTGATGGGCGAGCGGCGCGGGCGCCGGCGTCGCCGCCGCCGGTCGCGCTGACATGGACGATCCCAAGCCCCGCAAGCGCATGGTGCGTCCGCCGACCGGCGGTGGCGACGGCCGCACGCCGGCCACCCGGCTGAAGACCGCCAAGCTGCGCACGCCGTCGTCGCAGGCCTGGCTCGAGCGCCAGCTCAACGACCCTTACGTGGCCGAGGCCAAGGCCAAGGGTTACCGCTCGCGCGCCGCCTTCAAGCTGACCGAGATCGACGACAAGCTGCACCTGATCGGCCGCGGCGTCCGCGTGATCGACCTGGGTTGCGCGCCCGGCGGCTGGATCCAAGTGCTGCTGGAGCGCGGCGCCGGCGCGGTGGCCGGAGTCGATCTGCTGCCCGTGGACCCGCTGTCGCCCGCTGAGCTGCTGCAGGCGGATTTCACCAATCCCGGTGTCGGCGCTCAGCTGGCGGCGATGATTGGCGGGCCGGCCGACATCATCCTTTCCGACATGGCGCCCAACACCACCGGCCACCGCCAGACCGACCACCTGCGCATCATCGGCCTGATCGAGGCTGCGGCCGAGTTCGCCGAAGGGGTGCTGAAGCCGGGCGGCGCCTTTGTGACCAAGGCGTTCCAGGGCGGCGAGACCGCCGGGCTGATCGCGGAGCTGAAGGGCGTATTCACCGAGGTGCGCACGATCAAACCCAAGGCCAGCCGCGCGGAGAGCTCGGAGGTCTACATCGCGGCCCTGGGGTTCCGGGGGCGCTAGGTGCGCGCCACGTACAGCTACCGCGAAGATCCCTCCGTGCCGCCGTTTCCCGACGACCGGCCAGTGCTGATCTTCGACGGCAAGTGCGTGCTCTGCTCGCGCTTTGCCCGGTTCATCATCCGCCACGACCCCGCCCACCGCTTCCGCCTGCTGGCCGCGCAGACGCCGCTTGGCGTGGCGCTCTATAGGCACTTCGGCCTGGCGCAGCCGAACTACGAGACCAACGTGCTGCTGGAAGCTGGCCGGGTGTGGCTGAAGTCGGACGGCGCAATCCGCATCTTCGCGCGCCTCGGGTTGCCGTGGTCGCTGCTGTCGGCGGGCGGCCGGATCATCCCAAAGGCCTTGCGCGACCGGCTCTACGGCGTGGTGGCGCGCAATCGGCTGCGCTGGTTCGGCGCGCTGGACGTCTGCTACCTGCCGGACCCGGCCGAAGCGGATCGTTTCCTGTCGTGAGCGAAACGCCACTCTACGCCCGCATCCTGGGCCCGGTCTGGGACGACCTGCCGGCCGAGATTCGCGACCTGCACGACACCCGTGGCACAGCCTCGGCCACTGGCCGCGCCAGCGTCGATCGCGGGCCGGGCGTGCTGGCGGGGCTGGTCGCGGGCCTGGTCGGCTTCCCGAAGCCGACCCCGGACGTCGCCGTCTCAGTGCGCTTCGACGATGTCGTCGGGGTCGAGACCTGGACGCGGACCTTCGGCGCGGCGCGCTTCGCCACCCGCCAGTTCGCCGGCGGCGCGCCTGGCCTGATGTGCGAGGTCTTCGGCCCGATCACCTTCACCATGGCGTTGGTCTGGGCCGAAGGCCGGCTCACCCTGGTCTTGCGCGGCTGGCGCGTGCTCGGGCTGCCAATGCCAATGTGGCTCTGCGCCCGCTCCAATTCTTACGAGACAGTCGAGGCCGGCCGTTTCCGCTTCCACGTCGACATCAGCCACCCCTTGACGGGCCCGATCATCCGCTACCGCGGCTGGCTGGTCCCCGACACAGCCCCCTTCTGAACCGCTCATCCCGGCGAACGCCGGGACCCAGGCAGGCTGAAGTTGCCCGGTGGGGCCTGGAAAAGGAGTGCAGTGCCTGCGGCGGGGCGCAAATCTCTTGAAGTCTGCCCTTGCAATCTCAGACTTCCTGGGTCCCGGCGTTCGCCGGGATGAGCGGATCGTTGGGGGCGTGGGGGTTAGGCGCCGCTCCAGGTGCGCACCCTGCCCACATCCGTGTGGACGAAGTCCGAGGAGGGGTAGTAGCCGACGCCGCCGACGCCCAGCGCGATGGCCGCGTCGCGCAGGTAGGTCAGGTCGACGCTGGGCATGCGGATGTCGATCGCCATGCCTTCCATGTGCAGGCTGTGCACCGCCACTTCCGCGGACTGCTCGTGCAGCATGGCGTTGGTGGCGGGCGAGCGGTAGCCGCTGATCACCTCGAAGCGGCCTTTGGATTCGACCTTGCCGGAGAGCGACACCAAAAGGTCGAGCAGGTGCGGCTCGATCACGTGCACGTCGCCGTTGCGCCAGTCGCGCAGCACCAGATTCACCGCGTCGAGGGCGTCGGGGATGTAGGCCCCGTTCTCCCAGTAGGCGACGTCGAGGATTTCGTTGGTGTGCAGGTTGTTGAAGCCGACGCGGCGAACGCTCGTCTCAGGGAAGGCCAGCACCGGCGCGGCGCCCGCGAGCACTCCGGCCCCGGCGGCGAGACCAAATCCTTTGCGCAGCAGCTCGCGGCGTTTCAACATCATGCTGCTATACCTCAAAAAGCTTAATGACGGTTAACGACCAGTTCGATCAAGCGCTTGAATAGGAACGGGCTTCGCCGCGAATGGCAAGCGCCTCAGCCGCCTTTGCCGTTCGCAAGGTTGTGATAGTCCGAGAACCAGTCGCAGAACAACGCGGCGCCCTCGTTCAGGGGCGTTGTCGGGCGGTAGCCGGTCAGGGCGTGCAACAATTCGGCGCTGGCGAAGGTCAGAGGCACGTCGCCGGGCTGCATGGGGGTGAGGCGGCGCTCGGCCGTGCGGCCCAGCGCGGTCTCGATGGCGTCGATCAGGGCGGTCAGCTTCACCGGCTCGCCGCGACCGATGTTGACCACCCGCCAGGGCGCCACCGGGCTGAGGGAGTCTATGGCGGCGACCGGCTGGCCTTTCACCGGCGGCAGCGGGATCAGCCGCACGATCGCCTCGACCAGGTCGTCCACGTAGGTGAAGTCGCGCCAGATCTCGCCTTCGTTATGCACCTCGATCGGCCGCCCGGCGGCGATGGCGTCGGCGAAGATCCAGGGCGCCATGTCAGGCCGCCCCCATGGGCCATAGACGGTGAAGAAGCGGAACGCCGTGGTCGGGATGTTCCAGAGGTGGCTGTAGGAGTGGCTCATCAGCTCGCCGGCCTTCTTGCTGGCGGCATAGAGGGTGAGCGGGTGGTCGGCCGGGTCGGTCTCCGCGAACGGACGCTTCTCGCTGACGCCGTAGATCGAGCTGGTTGAGGCGTAGAGCAGGTGGCGCACGCCGGCCTGGCGGGCCAGCTCCAGCACGTTGAACGTCCCCACCAGGTTGGCGTCGACGTAGGCGCCGGGGTTCTCCAGGCTGTAGCGGACGCCCGCCTGGGCGGCGAGGTGGACGATGACCTCCGGCGCGGCGCGCTCGAACGCGGCGGTCAGCGCCGGCATGTCCTGCAGCATCACCGTCTCGAACGAGAAGCCGTTGTGCGGGGCAAGGCGGGCCAGGCGCGCGGCCTTCAGCGCCGGGTCGTAGTATGGCGTCATGCCATCGACGCCGGCAACCTCGTGGCCGTCGGCCAGCAGCCGCTCGGTCAGGTGGAAACCGATGAAGCCCGCGGCGCCGGTGACCAGGATGCGCATCTAGCGGCGCGCCACGAAGAACAGCCGCGGGAAGCGCAGCAGCACCGAGCCGTCGGCCATCGGCGGGTAGGCCTCGGCGATCGCGGCGGTGTAGCGGGCGGTGAACGCGGCGCGCTCGGGCTCGCTCAGAGGGTCGATGTAGGGGCGCAGGCCCGTGCTGCTGATGAAGCTGACGATGGCGGCGGCGTCGGCGAGGCGGTGGTTGTAGATCGTGTGCCAGATGTCGAGGCGCGCGGCGTGCGGGGCCAGCGCGTCGTAGTAGGCGCTGGGCGGCGGCAGGGGATTGCGCGCCGCCGACGCCAGGCGCTCGGCCCACGGCCCGGCCTCGGCGACCTCGCGCATCAGTTGGTGGGTGGGCTCGCCCAGGTTGTCGGGCATCTGCACGGCCAGCACGGCGCCGGGACGCAGGGCGGCCAGCACCTTGGGCAGCTGCGCCATGTGGTTCGGGACCCACTGATAGGTGGCGTTGGCGTAGACGAGATCGCTGTCGGCCGAGGGCAGCCAGGTGTCCGCGTCCGCGGTCTCGAAGCGCAGGGCCGGCAGCCGCTTCCGCGCCGCCTCCAGCATGGCCGGGGAGTTGTCGAGGCCGAGGATGTCGGCGCCCGGATAGCGCAGGGCGAGCAGCTCGGTGGAGTTGCCAGGCCCGCACCCGACATCGACGGCGCGCCGCGCATTCTCGAGCGGGACCTGGGCCAGCAGGTCGATGGCGGCCCGCGTGCGCTCGTTCTCGAACTTCAGATAGACGCTGGGTGACCAGTCAGCCATGCCCCGGCTCCTCGCACGGGCCGGGCGGCGGGGCAACGATCCGGGGTGGAAGGAAGAGTTTTACCGCAGAGGCGCCGAGGACGCAGAGGGGCTGCAGCCAGTCGAGCGAGAGAGCCTTCAGCGCGAAGCGCGCTCGGATATTCCGCGGCTTCGCCGCCTCTCCTCTGCGTCCTCTGCGCCTCTGCGGTGAAAAAGCCTTGGAAAGCTCACAGCCTCCCGGTCGTAACGAAGTCAGCCGCCCGTTCGCCCGCCGGATCGCCGGGCAGACCCAGGTCGGTGTTGATCTCGTCGTGCGACTTGCCGGGAGCATCTACGACGGCCGCGGCGCCGCCGGCAGCCTTCAGCTTGGCCGCCAGCTCAAGGCAGAACAGCCGGGCGCCGGGGTGGTCAGTGTAGAAGAGCAGGAACGGCGGGTAGTGGCCGCCGGGGCGCACCAGGCGGGTCGGGGAGAGGGCGGCGGCGTGGTCGCCGAAGGCGTGGGTCCAGGCGGCGATGTCGGACGGGCGCATCAGGCGAGACATGGCGGCGAGGTCGGTCGCGGCGTCGTAGCCCGCGCCGTCGACGCCAATGACGCCGGCAAGGTCGGCCGGGGCATGGCCGTAGGCGGCCAGGTACCGCGGGTCGATGGCGATCAGCGCCGCGAGGTGGCCGCCGGCGGAGTGACCCATCAGGAAGAGGCGCTTCGGATCGCCGCCGAACCGCGCGCCATTGTCGAGCAGCCAGGCCGCGGCGGCCGCCACGTCTTCAGCGGCCGGCTCCGCCCCCGCGCCCAGCCGGTAGCCGGCGGACGCGAGCAGGAAGTCGTGGCGGCGGGCATAGCCGGGCAGGGCGCCCACGCCCTGCTTGTCGCCCGTGGTCCAGGCGCCGCCGTGGACGAACAGCAACATCGGCGCGGCTGCGAGACCGGCTTGCGAGTAAATGTCGAGCCGCTGCAGCGGGTGCGCGCCGTATGCGACCTCGACCGGCGCGTCAGCCAGCGCGGCCGCTGCGGCGAAGGGCGCGGCCGCCAGGAGGGTGAGGGCGGCGCGGCGCGTGGTCAGCCGGATCGGACTTCCTTGATCGGCTGGCCGTCCTTGGAGATCAGGATCGCCAGCCACTTGAGCCCGTCGAACTCGGCGGCGATGGCCATCAGGGTGACGGTCAGCGGGGTGGAGAGCAGGGCGCCGGGCGGCCCCAGCATCAGCCCCCAGAAGCCGATCGAGATCAGCACCAGCAGCGGATCGATGTTCAGTTCGTCGCCCTGCAGCTTGGGCATCAGGATGTTGTCGATCACGAACACTCCGCCGCCGAGCAGCACCACGATGATCAACGGCGTGGTCAGGTTGCCGAACTGCGCCAGCGCGACCAGCGCGGGGATCATCGCGCCGGCGAACGCCCCGACGATGGGCACGAAGGCCGAGAGGAAGATCAGGAACGAAACGAACAGCGCCGCGTGGATGCCGAATGCGGCCATCACGCCGAAGGCCACGACGGCGATCAGCAGTGCCTTGAAGGTGACCAGCCGCACGTATTGCTCCACCGCATTGGCGATCGAGCTGAACACCCGGCGGGCCTGTTCGCGGTGGTGCTCGGTGTCATAGAGCCGGTCCATCTTGGCCGAGAACTCCTGCCGCGAGGCCAGCAGGAAACCCAGGTAGATCATCACCAGCGCCGCGTAGGTGATGGCGCCGCGCGCGGTGGCGAAGACCTGCGTGAAGATCTGGGTCGGGTCCGCGCCGCGGAAGATTTCGCGCACCGTCAGCGGCTGCTGGCCCGCCATCGCCGTCACCTGGGTCAGGAGCACGTTCACGTGCGGTTCGATGCCCATCATCTGGCCGGTGAACGGCGGGCCCTCGAACACGATCAGGAGGGTGATGGCGCTGAAGGCCGCGATGATCACCGAGCCGGCGAGGATGCCCCGCAGCAGGCGCGGGACCTTCGGGAAGCGACTGTCGAGATCCTGCGCCAGGGCGCCGATCAGCACCAGCAGGAAGGTCGCCACCACCAGCGGCGAGACGATCTCCTGGAAGATCTTCACCAGCACCCCGGCCACCACGATGGCCAGGAAGATCACCGCGGCGCGCACGGCCGACAGCCCGCTGAGGCTGGTCAGCGGCGGTCGTCCGTCCCGCCCCCGGAACAGTCTCACGCGGCGATCAGGTGCTTGGGCCGTCGGAGTTCCGGCGCGAGGCCTTCACCCATCAGGTCGATGAAGTTGTCGCAGTAGAAGCGCTCGATGGACCGCGCCGGCAGGCCGTCCAGGGCATCGTTGAAGCGCTTCAGCGGATTGCGGCCGCCTTCCACGTGCGGGAAGTCGGACGAGAACAGCATCATCTCTTCGCCCGAATTGCGGATGATCCAACCGGTATCCTCATGCGGATAGGGGGTGACGCGCACCTGCCGGCGGGCGATTTCGCTCGGCGATGCGGAGAGCTTGGCGAGGCGCTCCTCGTTCTTCAGGAAGGCGGCCGCCGCGGAGTCCATGAAGCGCATCCAGCTCGGGACCCACGAGGCGCCCAGCTCGATCGCGCCGAACTTCAGGCGGGGGAAGCGGTCCATGACGCCGTCGATGATCAGGCACGCCAGGGTCTGCATCACCGAATTTGGGATCGGCATGAAGCTGACCGAGGTGAAGTTCTCCTCACCGCCGTGGAAATCCTTCACCCGCGGCAGGCCGTTCTCGAAATAGTCGGGGTTAAGCTTCTCTTCGCCGCCGACGTGGAACAGGATCGGGATGCCGGCTTCCTGCGCCTGGGCCCAGATCGGATCGAAGCCGATGTGGCTGGGCGAATGGCCCTTGGGGCAGCGCGAGGGGATCAGCAGGGCCTTGGCGCCGAGCTCGATGGCTTGCTTGGCGGCGGCGGCCGAGCGGGCGAAGTCCATCAGCGGCACGTAGCCGGTGCCCAGCAGGCGCCGGTCGACGGCGCAGAAGTCCATCATCATGCGGTTGTGGGCGGTGGCGGCGGCATAGGCGAGTTCGACGTCGGTCCCGTATTCCAGCTGGAAGTTGCCGAGGCAGAAGGTGGTGAAGACCAGCTGGCTGGCGAAACCGAGATAATCGACGGCGCGGGGCCGGTCGTCGCGGCGAAAGGCGCCCAGCGCCGATTGGTTCTTGCGCAAGAGGATGTTGGCCTCGGCGCCGGCGCGGAACTCCGGGTCCTCGTGCTGGGCGCGGGCCTTGTCGGCCCACCCGGTCGGCGAGCCAAGCTTGTGCCTGTAGATCGGCAGGTCGTGGTAGCGGCCCTTGAGCTTCGGATCGAAATAGTCGTCCAGGCAGTCCGGCAGCTCCATCAGATGGCTGTCGGCGTCATGGATCACCCGTCCCTCGACATAGGGCATGGCGCGTCTCCCGGCGGTCGCTGTTTCAACGCCGATAACAAACCGGCTGCGCGCAGAACTCAAGCATTGATGCCTGAGCGCGCGCTTTCCCACCCTACCGATCCCCCAACCCGCTCATCCCGACGCACGTCGGGCGCCCTCAAGATTCACCGCGGAGGACACGGAGGTGCTCTCTCCGTGAACTCCGTGGTCCTCCGTGTCCTCCGTGGTAATGTCCAGGCCTGCGGCGCACGCCTTCCTGGCCATGCGTCCTCCTTTGCAACTACGGCCCGCCTGGGACCCGACGTTCGTCGGGATGAGCGGGTTTGGGGGGTGCGTGAAAGCTCTCTTGTTGACGGTGATGCTGGCGCTGGCCGGACCCGCCAGGGCCGCCTCCCCAATCGCCGCGCTCGCGGCGGACCTCGCCGCGCATCCCAGCGCCACCGAGGTGCTGCAGCGGTGGTGCGCCGACCGGCATATCGCCGATCCGGCGGTGATCGTGGCCGAGCGGCAGCGGGGGCGGGACAAGCCGGCGACCGCTGAGGTGCGGGCGTTGCTCCACGCCGCGCCCGGCGAGACGATCCGCTACCGGCGCGTGGCGCTGGCGTGCGGCGGGCACGTGCTTTCCAACGCCGACAACTGGTACCGCCCCGCTCAGCTCACCGCGGCGATGAATGCCGAGCTGGACGGCACCGACCATCCCTTCGGCGCGGTTGTGCGGCCGCTGCAGTTCCACCGCGAGAGCCTGGAGGCGCGGGTGCTGGCGGGGCCACGCGACATCCTCCGCAACAAGGCGCTGCTGGAGACGCCGGATGGGACGCCGTTCAGCCTGGTGGTCGAGACCTACGCCCGCGAGGCGGTTGCCGGCCGCTAGTCGGTGAAGGCGGGGGCGCGCTTCTGCATATTCGACATCACCGCCTCGATCTGGTTCGGCGAGCCGATCAGGCGGCCCTGTTCGACGGATTCCTGGGTGAGGCCGGTCTTGGGATCGACCAGCACCGCGTCGTTGAGGATGCGCTTGGCGGCGCGGATGGCATCCGGGCTCTTGGCGGCGATTTCGCGGGCGGTGGCCAGGGCCTCGGCGCGGGGGTCGGCACAGACGCGGGTCGCGAAGCCGTACTGGAAGGCTTCCTCGCCGGAGAAGATGCGGCCGGTGTAGGTGAGCTCGCGGACGATGTCCTCGCGGGCTAGGTGGCGCATCAGCTGGGTGCCGGCCATGTCGGGGATCAGGCCCCACTTGATCTCCATCACCGCCATACGGACGTCGGGGGTGACGTAGCGAAGGTCGGCGCCAAGGGCGACCTGGAAGCCGCCCCCGAAAGCGACGCCGTGCACCGCGGCGATCACCGGCACGGGTACTTCACGCCAGACCCAGCAGGCGTACTGCGCCCGGTTGGCCGGCCCATGCGAGCGGGCGCCCAGGCCCGCCTCATTGCCCGCCACCGTGGACTGGCCGCGCGGCCCCTCGGCCATGCGCCCGAAGTTGCCCATGTCGAGCCCGGCGCAGAAGGCGCGGCCTTCGCCCGAGAGCACGACGGCGCGCACGCCCTTCTCGGTCTTCAGCCGTTCGCCAGCGCCGACGAGAGCCTCGAACATGGCATTGTCGAGGGCGTTCATCTTGTCGGCGCGCACCATGCGCACGTCGGCGACGCCGTCCTCGATGGTGATGGAGACGCGGTCGTTCATGGGGTGATCCTCCCGGTTTCTGTCCGACCGTTGCCCGGGCGGACGTTGGGGAGGGCAAGCCCGAAGACGAAGCCTAGTCGTTGACGCGGGCGAGGCCGGTGCGGCCGGTGCGGCGCGCTTCGAGGATCGACGAGACATTGCGCCGGGCGCCCAGCAGTTCCGTCGCCAGCTGGCGCGCCGTTTCGCGGATGCCGACCGGATACGATTCGCCACCCGTGGCGATGTCCTCGGCGAAGGACTCCAGCTCGGCCAGGGCAGTGGCGAAGGCGTAGGAGTGATCACGCGCGTAGCCGGCCGCCTCGTCGCGCAGTTTGCGCATCTTCTCGGCCAGTGGTTGGGCGTCGTCGAACTTGAAAGCGACTACGGACATCTGAAAAACCCCTCACAAGGCTCGCCGGGTTAGTCCCAGCATGAAGCAACGTGAGCGGACGTCTGCGAGAACCGTGCCGAAGCGCTTGAACCGCCTACGCTTCTTCCATCTCGAACTGCGCCTTCGACATGCCGCAGTCAGGGCAGTTCCAGCTGTCGGGGATGTCGGCCCAGCGGGTGCCCGGCGGAAAGCCCTCGCCCGGCAGGCCCTCAGCCTCCTCGTAGACGAAGCCGCAGGTGGCGCAGACCAGGGTTTTGTAGGGCTCCAACGCGTCAGTCTCCCATGCCGCTCGGGCGGCCATCCACGATCTGGTCGAGGTACTCGGAGAGGCCGTAGCCGACAAGCCCGTCGCAGCGATACTCGGTCATGCCCTCGGTGATGCGGGTCTGGAACTCCTTGCCGTCCGGGCCGGTGCGGCGGTTGCGCAGCGGGATCAGCGACAGCACCTTGCCCTCGACCTCATAGCTCTTGCCGCCGCGGGTCTTCACCTTGGCCCGGAGCGCGGTCTGGTAGCCGTGCTCGTCCCAGTCCGTCTCCATCTTGCACTCGGAGATCAGGTCGTAGACGCCGTCGCGGAACACCATGCCGCCTTCGCGCGGCTGGCCCGCCTCGCCGGTGACGATCGACAGCATCATGCCGAAGTCGCGGCCGAAGTTCATCGGGCACCAGCGATACCAGTTGATCGCCGACCAGAAGCGCGGTCCCCACGACTTGTCGCGCAGGCCGTGGCCGTCGATCTCATAGGTCTCGCCGGCGACCACGAACTTGCCCTTGGCGGCGACGTGCTGCTCGTAGTGGGCCTTGGCGAAGGACTTCGACGGGTCGATGTCGTCGCGCGGCTTGCCGTCCTCGCGCACCGTCTCGCCGCCGAACATCGGGCTGACGCCCTCGTAGTCGAGCTCGATGTGGCAATCGACCTGCGGGTTTTCGCGGAAGGCCTTGGACGGGTGGGCCATTTCGAACGGGCGGTCGAGCAGGCAGACCTTGCCGTCGAAGGTGAGGCGCAGCTTCTTGAACGGCTCGACGATCTCGATCTTCAGGCCGCCGGCGTTCATCTCGGTGTTGCCGCTGATCTTCGGGCGGCCGAACATGAAGCCGACCCGCCCGCCGGGCAGGTAGAGGCAGATGCTCATCTCGGCGTAGCCCTCGTTGGGCCGGTTGCCGAGGCGGAACCAGCCGCCGACCTTGGTCTTCGCATCGAAGACGTTGAAGTACATGCTCTCGTTGTAGTTCGAGGCCGCATCGGGCGTGTGGGTGAACTCGTCCTGCGGATCCAGGCGGGTGATCATTTTCGGCGGGGCGTCGGACATTGCGGCGGTCTCCTAGGCGTGGACGTGGGCGCGCTCGACGGCGCGGCCGATGGCATCGACAAAAGTTTGATAGAGGGCGGGCGGCAGGTCGTGGCCCATGCCGGGGATCACCCGCAGCTCCGCGCCCTTGATGTTGGCCGCCGTGTCGCGGCCGCCGGCGACCGGCGCCAGCGGGTCGGCCTCGCCGTGCAGCACCACGGTGGGCGCGGTGATGGCGGCCAGGCGCGGGCGACGGTCGCCCGAGGCGCGGATGGCGGCCATCTGGCGCGCGACGCCCGGCGGGTTGAAGGCGCGGTCGGCCTCGGCGCGGGCGCGCTCGGCCAGCGCGCCGGGCGGCCACGGATAGTCGGGGCTGCCGATCACCTCGGCCCGGGCGACCGTGTCCTTGATGAAGTCCGGATCGGTCGGCGCCTGCGGGCGGGCCATCAGGCCCTCCATCGCCGCCGAGGTCGGCGGCGGCAGGTCCGGGTTGCCAGTGTTGGACATGATCGAGGTCAGCGAGAGGCTGCGCTCGGGGTAGGCGCTGGCGAACACTTGGGCGATCATCCCGCCCATCGAGATGCCGACGATATGCGCCTGGCGCTTGCCCGCCGCGTCCAGCACGGCGGCCGCGTCGCCGGCCATGTCACCCACCGAATAGTCCTTGCCCTCGCACCAGGTCGAAAGCCCGACGTCGCGGTTGTCGAAGCGGATGGTGTAGAGTCCGCGCGCCGCCAGCAGTTCGCAGAACGCTTCCGGCCAGCGGGTCATCTGCGAGCCCAGCCCGTTGATCAGCAGTAAGGCCTCGCCGGCCAGATCGCCAAACGCTTCGTACTCGATCTCGACATCGCCGTGAGAAGCCCTGGCCATACCGCATCCTCTTGCCGCGCGGCGAATGATGCGCGCCCTTGAAGAAGGCTTGCAAGGCTGTCCCGAGGTCAGGCGCGAGCGACGCCGGCTCACCAAACGATGACTTAAGTCATCGCGCATTGACTTGTGACCGCCTCCGTCACACCATTGCGATGCGCCCGGCGACCTGACCGCCGCAACGACCGCGCGGCCCTGATGACCAGAGGGGATGAAGCGATGAACGTTTCCGTGAAAA
>DATAVF010000035.1:0-12436 GCA_036267835.1 Caulobacteraceae bacterium
CGGAACCGGGACGGCGAGCAACATCGTCGCCGTCAGCGGCTCGACCGGCGTCAACCCTTACGCGGCCGCGACCTACGCCAGCCTCGATCTCGCCGGAACCTGGTTCATCATCGACGGCCAGACCCGGCCGATCCTCCGCTCGGAGTACTCGACCAACATCGTCAACGCCCACCAGCTGCAGCTGATGGCGCTGAACCTCGCCGCCAACTACACGCTGGGCGCAGACATCGACGCCAGCGAGACCTCGCGCGCCGCCGGCGTCTGGAACCTGGCCAACGGCTTCTCGCCGATCGGCCCGGCTTTCCCCTCGGCGTCGTTCACAGGCTCGCTCGACGGCCAGGGCCACACGGTCTCGAACCTCACCATCATCGACGCGACCCCGGCCCTTCAGACGTCGAGCGTCGTCGACGCGAACGGTTACGTTGGCCTTTTCGGTGTCATAGGCGCCGGGGCGACCGTCCAGAACATCAACCTCGCCAACGCTCGCATCACCGGCGGCGACGGCATGGCGGTCGGCGCCCTCGCCGGCATCGTCCGCGGAACGGTCAACAATGCCTCATCGTCCGGCCTCGTGGCGGACGGCAACTCACTCGCCGACAACGACCTCAACCGGCCTGCCAGCGCCCAGTTCGCCGTGGCGCTCGCGGGCGGTCTGGTCGGCGACGCGGAATTCAGCGGGTCAATCACCAACTCGTCCTCCTCGGCCACCGTCACCGCCGGGAACGGCGCCGCCGCGGGTGGGCTCGCCGGCGCGCTGCTTTACGGCGCCAGCGCGTCCAGCGTATCAGCAACTGGCAACGTCGCGGTGGGCGCCGGCACGACGTTCGTCGCAAGTTCTGCAGGAGGACTTGCGGGCTCGATCGACGGGTTCCCGGCCGGTGAGGTGAACCCGATCCAGGTCACGGTCACCGGTTCCCACGCGGCCGGAAATGTCAGCGGCGGCCCCGGCTCGTTCGACGCGGGCTTCGCCGGCGAAGTCCAGCAAGGTGAGGTGGCGAACTCTTTCGCGACGGGCAACGCTTCGGGAGGCGGCGGATCGCTCGTTGGCGGTTTCGCGGCCGACGTCTATCAAGGCCAAGTCAGCAATTCCTACGCCACGGGCAATGTGGCTGCCCTCACTCCCCCGCCCGCGGGCCCCGGAACAGGCAGCGGCGGAAGCACGCCTGCCGGCGGCGGCGGGTCGGTTTTCGAAAGCATCGTCGGCGGCTTTGCGGCCGTCGTCGATAACGGCGGCCTCGTCACCGGGTCCTATTCCAGCGGCGCTGTAACGACCGCGGCGCCTGTCAGCGCCAACTCGATTACTCTCGCGGGCGGTTTCGTCGGCTACGTGAATGTGAGCGGCTCGGTCAGTGAATCCTATTCGCTAGGGTCGGTGGCGACGACCGGGCCCGAGGCCCCCGCCGGCGACGTCGCAGTGACCGGCGGCTTCGCGGGCGATGTGGCGGGAAGCTTCGGCAACGTCTATGCAACCGGGGCCACCTTGAGCGCCACGTCTCCGGTCACTGACTTCACCGGCGGGCTGATCGGGTTCCTCTCCGGCGCCGTGACCACCGGCTATTGGGACGAAGGCACGACCGGCCAGGTCAGCGCGATCGGCCTCAGCAGCGGAACGGCGACCAATCTGATCGGCGTCGGCGGCGCCACCGGGCTCAACCCCTACGCGGCCGCCACCTATGCCAACTTCGACCTGGCCAACACCTGGTTCATCATCGACGGCGAGACGCGTCCGATCCTGCGGGCGGAGTATTCGACCGACATCACCGACGCCCATCAGCTGGAGCTGATGTCGCTCAACCTCAGCGGCTTCTACACGCTGGGGGGCAACATCGACGCCTCGGAAACCAGCAGCGCCACGGGCGTCTGGAACCCGGCCAACGGGTTCGTGCCGGTCGGCGCGCTGGCAACGACCCCCTTCAACGGCATTCTGCTGGGCAGCGGCGACACCATCGCCAACCTCACCATCATCGATACCACGCCGGTGGCTCAGACCCTGCCGTCCGGCATCGTGAGCAACGGGGCGGTCGGCCTCTTCGGGTTCGACGCAGGCTCCGTCGATGAGATCAATCTCGCCAACGTGTCCGTGACCGCGGGCCCCGGCATGTCCGCCGGTGCGTATGCGGGCAGCCTCACCGGCCCGCTCAGTTTCGTCTCCGTCTCCTCGGGAGCGGTCACCACGGGCGGCGGCTCTCCGAGCGGGCTGCCGGAAGCCGGCGGGCTCGTCGGCGATTTCGGCGATCTCAACGGCAACGGGCTCATCATCAACTCGAGCTCGGCGGCCACGGTGACTGGCGGCACGAATGCGAACGTCGGCGGGTTGGTCGGCATCGCGCACGCCACGATCACTGACTCCAACGCGTCGGGCGACGTCACGGTGGGCAGCGTCGGCGCGGGCGGAGGGCTCGTCGGCGAAGCGGAGGGATCCCAGGCTCACACCGTCGGGATTTCAGCTTCCTTCGCCACGGGGACCGTGACCGGCGCAGCCGACACCCCGATTGGCGGCTTTGCCGGGGTCATCTTCAACGCCACGCTCTCCCAGGACTACGCCACCGGAACCGTGGCGCAGGCCGCCGGCGGGCCGAACGGCGGCCAGGCCAACGAGGCCGGCGGGTTTGTCGGCGTGTTCGACGCCGGTTCGATCTCGCAGTCTTTCGCGAGCGGCGCCGTCAGCACCGTCGCGGGCGGGGCCGGGGCGGGCGCCGGCGGGTTCGTCGGCGACGACTCCGGGACGATCACCGATTCCTACGCCACCGGCGCCGTGACGATGAGCGGCGGCGGCCAGAGCCTTGGGGCCGGTGGTTTCGCAGGGACCATCGAGGCCGCCGGCAGCCTCGTTCGCGTTTTGGCGACGGGACCTGTGAGCGGTCCAGGGCCGGCGGGAGGGGTGGCCGGCGCCGTCACCAACGGCGGCCAGATCGCCGGCAGCTATTGGGACGAGGGGACGACGGGCCAGACGAACGCCGCGGGGCAAGGCGCGGGCGTCGGCGCAACGGGGATCGGCGGCGCGACCGGCATCAGTCCCTTCGCCGACGCGACCTATGCCGGCTTCGATTTCATCAACACCTGGTCGGCGCCGTCGGCGGGCTTCTATCCGGAGCTTTTCGGCGTCTCCCACGTGCTGAGGGTCACCGGCGGCGACACCACCTCGGTCTACGGCAGTTTCCCGATCCTGACCGACAGCATCTTCGGCCAGCAAGCCAACCCAACCGGCTTCGGCATGTCTGGTCTGACGTGGACCCTGCTGGGGTTGACCACATCGACGTCGGGATTCTTCAACGTCGGCGCCTACGGACTGGCCCTGTCCGGGGCGAACGCCTCGGACTTCTCCGGCGCCTATCGCGTGGTCTATGTGAACGGCCAGCTCACGGTCACACCCAAGCCGCTTGCCGGCTTGCTGACCGGCGTCGTGCAGAAGACCTACGACGGGACGACGAACGCGACGCTGTCGGCCGGCGATTTCAACGGCCTCTCCGGCGTGATCGCGGGCGACATCGTTAGCCTCAACGCCTCGGTGACCGGGACCTACGCCACCCAGAACGTCGGCTCGGGCATCGTCGTGACCGCCACCGGCGTTTCGCTAACCGGCGCCGACGCTCAGGACTACACGATTGGCGGTAGCGTCAGCGGTCCGGTGGGTGTCATCACCCCGGCAACCCTGACCGCGTCGCTGAGCGGCACGGTGGAGAAGACCTACGATGGGACGACGGCCGCCACCCTGACGCCCGGCGATTATGCACTCTCCGGCGCCGTTGCTGGCGACGACGTCGGACTCAACGATCCGACCGCGGGCGCTTACGCCACCCAGAACGTTGGCGCGGGCATCGTCGTGACCGCGACCGGACTTTCGCTGACGGGGACAACCGCCCAGGACTACACGGTCAACAACAGCGTCAGCGCGCCTGTCGGAGTCATCGACCCGAAAACACTGGCCGTAGCGCTGACCGGCACGGTCGAGAAGACTTACGACGGGACGACCGCGGCCACGCTGGCCCCCGGCGACTTCACCCTCTTGGGCGTCGTCGATGGCGACGACGTCGGCGTCAGCGGGTCGAGCAGTGGAACCTACGCCACCCAGAACGCCGGGACGGGCATTGTCGTGACCGCGACCGGCGTTTCGCTGACCGGGACAGCGGCTCAGAACTATACGATCGGCGCCGGCCCCAATGGCCTCGACCCGAATGGACTCGACTCGAATGGCGGCGGCCAGAATGGCATCGGCGTCAGCGGGCCGGTCGGCGTCATCGACCCGAAGACACTGACCGTTTCGCTGACCGGCACGGTGGAGAAGACCTTCGACGGAACCACGACGGCCACGCTGTCGCCCAACAACTACGTGCTCTCCGGAGGGGTCATCGGCAGCGACGCCGTCAGCCTCAACGACCCGACGACCGGGACGTACGATTCCAGCGCCGTTGGCGTGGGAAAGCCGGTGACGGTGGACAATCTGACCCTCACGGGTTCGAACGCCTCCGACTATCACGTGAACATGACGGCGGTGGGCAACATCGGCGTCATCGACGCCGCCGCCGCGGCCTCGATCATTCAGGTCCAGGTGGTGACGAGCCCGCCAGACGGCGCGCTCACGGAAGACCTGGTGGTCCCGCTGACGCCGCCAGCGACCACCGGACAAGGCAGCGGTCCGGGCGCCGCGGACGTGTTTGTGGCCCCGTTCACGGTATTCCCTGTCGTGCAGGACCAGAGCGCGGCCGCGTTCGGCCAAGCGTTGCCGATCACCGGAGCGGGCAACGGCGACCTCTGGGTCGGCTCCGACCTCGACGAGAAGGACAAGCGATGACCGATCGGTTCAGGCTTCTCGCCGTCGCGTTCGCAGCCGGCTTTTGGCTTGCCGGCGGACCGGCAGGGGCGGCCCCGCAGACTCTGGATTTTTCGCTCAACCAGAACACCGAGAACCAGGCCTGTCGCGCCGTCGCTCGTTTCGACACGCCCAAGGCCACGCAGGCCGCCGACATCTACTGCGGCGCCTGGGAACGTCCGTCGGGTCATATTTCTGTCTACAGCAACGACGCGGACGCCCAGACCGCGCTCGCCGCGCTCTGCAAGGGAAGCGAGGCCGCACTGCAGAGCGGCGATTTCTCGGAGCTGCGGCAGATCGCCTGCGCTGGCGCCGACAGGAATGGCCTGCGCCGCTACGCGCTGGTTGGCCATCGAGGCGCCGGCATCGCCATCGGCGACGCGTATCCTTCCGACTGGGCGCCGCTCCTCAACGCGGCTCTCGTGCTGACGGGCGCCCAAAAACCCTCCGCGATCGCGCCGGCCGGCGGCTCCACGCCAGGCCTCGCCGAGATCCAGGCGGTCTTCCCGTCGGGGCCTCCGGGCCAGAGCGCTGCGTTCAATTACGAGCTCCTGCGGCGGCGCGCCTACGAATACAATTCGATATGGGAGTTTGGCGCGTCCCAGCGCGACTTCGAGGAGTTGCTTCAGGCCCAGAGGCGGATTGCGCCTGACGACATCGCCGACGAAGCGGAAATCCTCGCCGAGATCGGGTTGAACATGTCGAGCGCGCGTCGCTTCGACGATGCGAACGCGACCCTGGGGCGAGCCGAAACGCTCGCCGAACAGGCGAAAGACTCCCTCTTGCTCAGCAAGATCGGCAACTACCGCGCAATCGATCAGCTCAATCAGCGGCATTTCGCGGCGGCATTGCGGCTGGCCTTGGCGGCGAACCAGGTTCGGGCCAGCCTGTTGCAGGGTGGAATCGAGGGCGGCGCCAGGATCAGCGCAGGTGACGTCGGCCGTGCGGAAAGCCAGGCAGCCAGCCTCAGCCAGAGAACCCTGCTGGTTTCGCTGACCGATGAGCGGCCGCCTGACAAAGCGGCCACTCTCACCGCCCAGGGCGACTTCATTGCCGGCGTTGCCGCGCAGGCCCTCGGCCTGCCCACCGCGCAGGCTTACGTTCGAGCGGCCTCGACCGCGCTCGAACAGGTGTCGTCGCCGCCTGCGCGTCTCGTGGGCGATATCGCCAATGAGCGCGCCAACCTCAGCCTGACGCAGGGCGCGTTTTCGGAATCCGCCAACATCACGCAAGGCGGGCTTGCCACCATCAGAACCATCGCCCCGGGCACGCGCAGCGAAGCTCATCTGTGGCTGACGCTGGAACAGGCGCAATTGGGAATGGGTCAAACGGCCGCCGCGCTCGCGAGCGGGCGCCAAGCCTTCGCGATCTACGCCAAGCAGACGGAGTCTCCGGGTCTGCCTCCGGATCTGGCCGCGCCCCACCTGGCGCTGCTGCAGCAGGAGTGGCAGCGCACCAGGGACCCGGCTCTGGCCGCAGAATATTTCGAGACCCTGTCGCTGGTCTGGGACAGCGCGGCCGCGCGCACCACGGCGCTTCTCGCGGCCCGTCTCGTGCTGCACGACGCCGGGCAGCAAGCGCGAACCTATCAGGACGCGGAACGGGCCTATCGGGCCGCCTACGCCCGTCGGGAATTGCTCGCCGCCGACCCGACGGCGCCGCAAAATCAACTCTCCGACGCCGACGCCGCGGTTCAGAAAGCCGCCTCGGAACTTGCCGCGGCCGAGGCAGATCTGCGCGCGCGGGCGCCGGCATACCTCGAATTGCTCAGCCCACAGGTAACCACGGCGGATCTTCAGTCAGTGCTCACTGATCGCGAAGCCTACGTCCGCCTGGTCATGACGAGCAGCGGCGGCTTCGGCGCGCTGGTGGACAAGCACGGCGTGTATCCGTTCCATATCGCCCTGACCGGCGCGCAGGTTGACGCCTTGGTCGATCGGGTGCGTCGAACCACCCATCTTCTTCGGGGCGGACGGTTGCCCGACTATGATCTGGACGCCGCCCAAGCGCTCTACGCCGCCCTCCTCGGTCCCGTGAAGGAGCCGCTCGCCAAGGACGCCTACCTTGACGTTGACGTCAGTGGCTCGCTCGCTTCGATTCCCTTCGCAGCGCTGGTCGCGTCTGCGCCGAGCCAGGACCAATTGGGAAACATCCAGGCGTCACAGGACTATACGGGTATCGACTGGCTGGCCCGCCACTACCAGGTGGTCAACGCCCTGGGACCGGCCGCTTTCGTCCGCCTGCGCCGCGCGCCGCCCCCCTCGCTCTCGCAACTGAGCGCTGTCGCCTATGGCGACTTTCAGCCCAACCCCGCCGAAGCGTCGGCGAGACTTGCGACGGCCGAGGGCCTCTCTGATTCATGCCGCACCGAAATGGAGCGCTCGCTCCAAACGATGGGCCCGCTGCCGGAGACGGCCGACGAGGCGCGAAGCGTCGCGGCCACGTTCGCTCATTCCCGGGTGACGCTGGGCTCGGACTTCACCGATGTCGATTTCATGCACAATCCGGAGACCGCCAACGCTGACGTCGTCCTGTTGGCCACGCACGGCGTGCTTGCCTTGTCGCCCTGCTTTCCGGAGCCGGCGCTCCTGACCTCAGTCGGCGAACATGGGCTCGGCCTGATCGAGGCTTCGGCCCTGCTCGATCTGCAATTCAAGGCCAGGCTCGTGATCCTTTCGGCCTGCGACACAGCCGCGGGCGGAAATCTGGACGAGGCGCGCACGGGCCTTGACGACGGTGGCGATGCCTTGAGCGGCTTGGCCCGCGCATTCATCTACTCCGGTGCGCGCGACGTTCTCGCGAGCGAGTGGAAAGTGGACTCCGACGCGTCCAGGGCCGAGATCGGCCAGATGCTGACCGAGGGCGTCCGCCCTGGCGCCAGCCTTCGCGATGCGCTCTCGCTGGCGCAGGCCAACCTGTACGGCCAGGCTGAGACCGGGCATCCCTTCTATTGGGCCGCCTTCATTCTGGTCGGGGACGGGAGCGGCGAATTGAACGCCCAGTCCCGCGTCGCGCAGGCAACGCGCTGAGCCGGCGACCGCCGCGTCGGCCGCCTGACCCAGATGCTGCGGCCGCAGCGTCCGGGACCGCCGCGCCCGGGGATGCAGCGGCTGAGCCTGCAGCGCCCGGCCCGAGCGGCGCCGCGCCAGAGCCCGGGACACCGCAGACGAAGGCGCCAACTCCCCGGCCCCGCCGAAAACATAGTCGGTTCAACATCGCGGGCCTGATGGCCGAGCGCCAACGGACGGCGATTTCGTTCACGATCGGGCTCATCGTCCTGCTCCTGATCCAGATCCCAGCCGTTGAGCAGTCGTTTCTCGGCGGCCCCGATCGCGAGATGATGGAGACAGCCTTCAAGCTCCGAACCGACGTGACGGGCGGCACGGCGGAGCCGGTGTTGTTTCTGGATTTCGATGATCGCACGCTCGGGACTTTCTCGAGCGCGCCCTTCGCCGCTCCGCCGACCACAACGCCGCGGGCGATCGTCGCCGAGCTTCTCGACTTCATTCGAGCGACCCCGCCGCCTGTCACGCCAAGGGTCGTGGTCCTGGATGTCGACATAGGGCAGACCACGTACCCGGACGATCCCGGCGTTAAGGCCCTGCTCGACGCGCTCACCCACTGGGCCGCCACGCCGACCGCACCGCCCCTGATCATCGTTCGGCAAGCCTATCAGGCAGCGTCGCTGGGCGCGCCCGGGCGCGGCCTGGCCTTGCCCGACACACCTTACGACTCCGTCGTCGACCCGGCGTCCAACATCTTCTGGTCGACGGAAAAGGTCCTGGGAGACCAGAACGGCGTTATTCGCGAATTCCTGCCCTTCGAGTGTGTATCAAGAAAATCTGGAGTGATACCGCTGTATTCCGCCGCCCTCCTTGCGTATCAGTTCGCCGAACGCGACCAGCATGTCTTGGATACGGCCCCTGCGCGCCACTGGATACCCGATGGGGCCGCTCACTGCCAAAGCCAACCCGACGTTCCACTGACGCGCGGCGAGCGGATCGACTACCATATCTCTCTGGGCAGCACTTTCGCTGAAAGAGTGTGGCCAAATCTGAGCTCGCGCTGGCCTGGTTTCAAAGTATGCGGCTCGTCCGACACGGCGATCTTTCGACGTTTGTCGGTCATTGACATCCACAACGCGATCATCGGCGGCGGTGACATAAGCCGCGAGTTGCTTTGCCAGCACGTCGTGATCATCGGCGGCACGAGCGGCATCGCCGGCGACTTTGTTCAAACACCGCTGAGCGAGATGAATGGAAGCGTGGTGCTCGCCAATGCCATTCGGGGGCTTGAACTGAGCCACGGGGGCCTGCGCGCGATCCCGCTCATAATTCAGGTGTTCCTGCTGATGTTCGTCAGCCTGGCGATGTCGGCGGCGGCGGTGGCGACCAAACAGGCGAGAGACCGCTACCGGCTGCTGCGGCGTGGTCGGCACAAGGCCCGGCTCACACAGAGGTTAGGGGTGATCGGCTTGAACCCGATCATCGTGAATGGGATAATCGCCCTTTCCGCGCATCTTGCCGGAATCGCCTTGCTGACAGTTTCATTGAATTTCGGGCTTTGGGGGTTCGTCTCCGCACCGGCTTTCGCCGCCGCGATCACAGAAACGGTTCAGGAGTTCTTCTGATGCTTGAGTCGAAGGTCTGCAAACTGGCGTCGGTAATCATTGCGATGGCTGCTGCGGGGTGGGCCTGGCCGGCGAAAGCCTGTGATGGCGCCGGCGTCATCATTCAAATTGGAGGGCGACCCCAGGACGTTCAAATCTCGCGGATCGAATCCGGGGCGACGTCAATCGTGACACGGCCGAGAGTGCTTGAGGTCATCTGCCGTGACGACGTCGTCCGAACCTCAGGGGACACCTATGTCGTTCTTTCGGTCGATGGCGCCGGCACGGTCAGGGTGGATCACAACATCGCCTACACCGTTCCGGCGCGCAGCGGCGCTCCAAGCCTGATCGGCAACGGCTATCGGGCGCTGGACGAGCAGATCATGCCGGACATGAAGCGGCTGCCGTGGAACGTCCGCCTGAAGGGCGCGGGCGACGACTTCGGGTTCGCGTTGCCGGGGCTGGCCGCCGGGGGGCAACAACTCGAGGCGGGCACGCGCTCACTGCTGCTGCGGTTGGTCGGCGGCGCTGCGCCTTACAAGGTCGAAATCACGGATTCGAAGGGAACGATCGTCGCCTCGCAAGCCAGCCCGAGTCACGAAGTCGTATTGAACGCAGTTCCGCTTGCCGTAGGCACGTATCATATATTGGCCAGTGACTCCACGCCGGGAACTCTGACTGCTGACATCGCGGTCGTAGACACGCCGCCGCGGGAAACAGCCGACTACTCAAATCTTGCAGACCCTGAAGTGCGCGTTGCGGCCGCTGCGGCTACGCTTGCGCGTGATTACACGGCCACCTGGTCGCTGGAGGCAGAGCAACAGCTTCAAGCTGCTCCGGTGGACGGGCTGGACCGCGACAAGGTGTTCGAATTGATTGAGAGCTACGGCAGCGATTAGGTCTGACGTCGCAAGAGCGTCTCCGGGCGGGTGCAATGAGCCCAAACCCACCCGCAGTTACCCCATGACTGCCGCCACGCGGCCAGGGCGGCGGAGCGTCTCTATCGGCCGGCAGCAACTGTTCGGCTGGCGGGGCGGCCAGACCAAGGTCGACCTGTCTCTCGAGAGGCAAGGTGCGCCAACAGGGGCCTCGACAGGCGGCCCTCCTGAGGGACAGTGTGCAAGCTCTGCAATTTGAGGGTGCCTTGGTCGACGCGCGGGTCCTGAAAGTAATTGATTTGGCGTACCAGGCGGCGACCGACTCCACCCTGTGGGCGCCGACGCTTGAGGCGGCGGCTGATGCCATGGGCGGCTCGGCGGCGTCTCTTACATGGCAGAGCGGCTCCGAGAGCGGTGGCGTCTCGACCCGCGGCGACCCCGACGCGGTGCGGCAGTATTTCGATCACTACGAGGCGATCAATCCGATTCAGATCGGCTTCGATCGTATGCGGATGTCTGATCGGGAAGCCCGGCCAGTGATGACCGACCGGGCCTGCGTGGACCGCGACGAGTTCGTCACGGGCGAATACTTCAACGACTTCTGGCGGCCGCATGATTTGGGCAGCGCGGTGCTGATCACCGGCGCCGGATTCCGTATTGACGGCACAGCGCCGGGCTTCAACGTCTTCCGGCCGTTCGGCGCAGAGGAATTCGGCGCCGCCGAGCTGGAAATCTCGGCGCTTCTGCATCAACCGCTGCAGCGGGCGTACCAGATGTCGCGCCGGCTGGCTCGCGAGCGGCGGCTGGGCGAGAGCGTGGGCGAGTTCGTCGCGCAGCTGTCGGGTGCGGTGTTCGCCGTCGCGGGGGATGGCAGCATCGCCTACGCCAACCCAGCCGGCGAAGCGATGCTGGTCGAGCGCGACGGGCTCTTCAGCGACCGTCGGCGGTTGCGGGCGCATTCTGCCGGCACGCAACGGCTGCTGGCCGCGCTGCTGGCGGCGGGAATGGCGGACGAGGTGGGCCGGCGCCGGGGAGGATCCCTGGCGCTGCCCCGACCTTCGGGCCGGCGCGCGCTGGCGCTGCTGGCGACGCCAACCCGCAGCGAGCCCGACCCGCTGGCCGGTAGGCCGCTGGTCTTGCTCTCGGTCGTCGATCCCGAGTTGGGCCAGGTGATCCCGGAGGAACGCCTGCGGGCCTACTTCGGCTTCTCGCCCGCCGAGGCTCGCATCGCCGCCGAAATGCTGGCCGGCTATGACGCCCGCGAGATCGCCGACCGGCTCGGGCGCTCGATCCACACGGTGCGCCTGCAGATCGCTCGGGTGCGGGAAAGCACCGCGTCCAGACGTCAGGGCGAGGCGGTCGCGGTGATGCTGCGCGCGCTGGGTGTTGGCGGGCTGAGGGGCTAGCGCCGGCCGCCTGGTGTCAGGGGGTGACGGTGATGGCGACATTGGCGAAGACGGTGTGGTGGCGAAGGCCAGACGGGGCCTCGAAGGGGACCCCGGCTTCGACGCGGGCGCTGAGGTGGCGGCCGACAGCGTAGCGCAGGCCGAGGCCGGCGCTGGCGAGCGTGTCGGACGCGGCCGCGCCGGCGATCGCCTCGGGATCGAGGACGTGCGCATAGTCGACGAAGGCGTCGGCCTGCAGGTTGTCGCCCCCGACCGCTCGCGCCGCGCCGCCGAGCGGATGCCAGACCGGCCCTCGCAGCTCGGTGGAGAGCAGGACGCCGTCGCTGCCGCCGACAACCTCCTCCTCGAAGCCACGCACGGTGTCGATGCCGCCGACGTTCAGCTGCTCGCTTGGCAATAGGTTGCCGCTGGCCGTCTGGCCGGTGAAGTGGATCACCCAGGTCAGGTTGCGCGGCAAGGCGGTGTCGCGCTCCACGTCCAGCCGGTCGTAGACGTAGCGGGCGTGGGCGAACGCCACCCCCGTCTGCGCGCCGCCTGCGCCGGGCTGGAAGGCGGCGTCCGTGTTCAGCGGCGTCAAGCCGCCGGGACTGAGCACCAGGCTGTCGGTGAACGTGGTCAGGCCCGTGCTGTCACGCAGGGAGGCCTGGTAGGTGATCGGGAACTGGTCGATCTCGGTGCGATTGGCCGAGACCAGCGTTCCGCCGAAGTCGAGGTTATTGTTGGTGGTCTTGAA
>DATAVF010000036.1:0-31244 GCA_036267835.1 Caulobacteraceae bacterium
CGGCGCTTTGCGCCGCCGCTCTGCGGCCGCCGGAGGCGGTCCTTGACACGACCCGGAGGCTGGAATCACGCTCCGCCAAGCAATCAATGGCTGACTATCGCTCATCGTCGGGGAGGCTCTCCTCGACGCCGCAACCGCCAAGCTGCTAAAGCCCGCGCTCCATTTCACCCAAATCTATTGCGAGCAATCCGATGTCCTTCTCCCTTTACGACGTCTCCGTTCCCGTGTTCCGCCAGTACCTCGCCGGGCTTTCCGGCGTGCTCGCCAAGGCCGAGGCGCACTGCGCGTCAGGCGCCCTCGCCGAGGCCGATGTGATCGGCTTCAAGCTGGCCGAGGACATGCTGCCCTTCACCTTCCAGGTCATGCAGTCGGTGGCCCACGGCGCCGGCGCGGTGGCGACCTTGCGCGGCCAGAGCTATCCGCGGCCTGAAGGCCTGGAGACCCTCGCTGGCTGCAAGGCGGCGGTCGACGCGGCCGTAGCCTATCTCGATGGCGTGACGCCCGGCGATCTGACCGCCGGCGCCGACGACGAGGTCAAGCTGGAAAGCCCGCGCGGCACCCGGGTGTTCACGGCCCGGGGCTACCTCTTCACCTTCGCCTACGGGAACTTCTTCTTCCACGTCACCACGGCCTACGACATCCTCCGCCACCAGGGCGTGTCGATCGGCAAGCGCGACTTCCTTGGCGCGATGCAGGTGAAGGCCTAACGCCCTACTCCACGGCGAGCAGCGCGCGTTTCCGCTCTTCGGTGAACGCGTGCAGCTTGTTCATGTAGGTGAAGCGGCCGTAGTCGCGGCCCTGGGCTGAGAGCTTGTCGAACCAGTCGTCCTCGCCCAGCATTTCGGCGAGGCGCGGCGAGTTTCGGTGCAGCATCTGCACGTCGGTCTTCTTCGGCTCCAGGCTGCGCAGGATGCCGCGGTTGAAGTGCGCATGCAGGGTGACGCGGTCGCCGGCGTCGGAGCGGTGGCCCTGCCAGTGCCAGACGCCGTGGTGAAAGTAGACCACCGAGCCCTTCGGCATCTCGATCGGCACGCCCTCGTTGGTCTTCTCGCCCGGCCGCGGATTGCGGCGCAGCTTGTGGCTGCCGGGCACGATCCAGGTCGGGCCGGCGGGGACGGTCCAGTCTTCCAGCGCCCAGACGCCGACGCCGGTCAGCGAGAACTCCGGGAACGGCTCGGGCACGTGGGCATAGTCGGTGTGCAACGGGATCGTGCCCGGCCCCGCGCCCTTCTTGATCGACGAGAACGAGGCGATCACCGCGCCGCGCCCCAGCGAGGCGTCGATCACGGTCATCAAGAGCGGGTTCTGGATCAGCTGCTCGAACTCGCGGCCGTGATAGAGCATCCAGTTCATCGAATAGCTCTGGTGCGGTAGCAGCGCCCGCAGGGTGGCGGCGCGCACCTCGTCGGCGAACTCGGGCGAGATCGCCCGCTCCAGCACCACATAGCCGTTGTCTTCAAGCTCGCGCAGCTTGCCGGTCAGGCCCTGGCGCTCGGCCCGGTGCTTGAGGTCGGGGTTCTCGACCGTGCGGCGGCCGAGGTGGTCGTGCAGCAGCGCCAGGATCTCGCCGGCCGCCGGGTTCTCGACGCGGCCCTTCATCCGCACGGCGTCCTTGCCGTGCATGGCCTTGATCTCGCGGCGCGAGGCTTTCATCGCGCCGGGCGCCAGCATGCCGATGAACTGGCCGCCCGCCAGCCCGGCTTGGTAGTCGCCCTCCACCGTGACGTCGGCCGCCGGATCGAAGCCCCGCGCCACCGTCATCACAGAGCCGTCGTAGCGGGCCGTCCAGGCGCCGACATCGTCGGGCAGCTGCAGGTGCGGCGGCGCATCCTCGAACCGTTCGCTGAGCGAGAACGGCTGGCCGCCGAGCGCATCGCTGCGCTGCTCGGCGGCCGTGGTCAGGAACCGCCGCGCCTCGGCGATCCATTCGTCCGAGAGAAACTCGAACCGGTCAGGCAGGTTGACGAGAGTCGGCATCGGCGGGCTCCTTGGCCAAGGGCTCTTGGGCGAGCACAAACCCTTCGTAGCCGGCGTCGGCTACCTGCTGGCACTTCTGGCGGTAGCCGGCCCCGATGTAGGGCATGAACACCCGCGGCTTGCCGGGGATGTTGGCCCCCATGTACCAGGACGCCGCCCGCGGGAAGAGCGTCTTGTCGGCCACCCGCCGCACGTGGGCGACCCAGGCCTCCTGCGTCTCCTGCACCGCCTCGATCCGGGTGACGCCTTCGGACCGCATGTGAACCATGCAGTCGCGGATCCACTCCACGTGCTGCTCGATCGAGTTGATCATGTTGGAGAGCACGCTCGGGCTGCCCGGGCCGGTGACCAGGAACATGTTGGGAAAGCCGGCGACGCCGAGACCCAGGTAGGCCTTCGGCCCTTCGGCCCACGCGTCCTTCAGCGTCAGGCCGCCGGCGCCCTGGATGTCGATGGCCAGCAGTGTGCCGGTCATGGCGTCGAAGCCGGTGGCGAAGACCAGGGCGTCGAATTCAAAGCTCTCCTCGGTGGTGGTGACGCCGCCCTCGGTGACTGCCTCGATCGGCGTCTGCTTCAGGTCCACCAGCCGCACGTTGGGCCGGTTGTAGGTCTCGAAGTAGTCGATATCGACGCAGATGCGCTTGGTGCCGATCGGGTGATCCTTCGGCTTCAGCGATTCGGCGGTCTTCGCGTCCTTGACCGTCTCGCCGATCTTGCCGCGCACGAAGCTGGCCGCCTCGTCGTTGACCGCGATATCGGTGATGATGCCGCCCCACGCCGCCAGGAAGCCGGCGCCGCCGACGCCCCAGTATTCCTCATAGCGCTGCTGGCGCTCTTCCGGCGTCGCGGCGATCGCGTTGGCGGGGTTGCCGCCGAAGCCCATGCCCGGGCCCTTCACCATGCCGATGTAGGCCGGGTACATCTTCCAGAAGTCTTCGATGTCCTTGTCGGTCAGGGCTGCGTTGTTGGCCGGCACGCTGAAGTTGGCGGTGCGCTGGAACACGGTCACCTGCGCCGCCTGCCTGGCGATCTGCGGGATCGACTGGATGGCCGACGAGCCGGTGCCAATGACGCCGACCCGCTTGCCGGTGAAGTCCACCCCCTCATGCGGCCAGGCCCCGGTGTGGTAGGTCGGACTTGCGAAGCTGTCGACGCCCGGGATCGGCGGCTTGCGCGGCGTGGAAAGACACCCGCTCGCCATCACCACGAACCTCGCCATCAGCTCGTCGCCGCGGTCGGTGGTCACCCGCCACCGGTCGGCCGCCTCGTCGAAATGCGCCGACTGCACCTTGGTCTCGAAGGCGATCATGGGCCGAAGATCGAAGCGGTCGGCGACGTGGTTGGCGTAGCGCAGGATTTCCGGCTGGGCGGCGTACTTCTCGGTCCAGCGCCACTCCTTCTGCAGCGCCTCGTCCCAGGTGTACGAGTAGAAGAGGCTGGGCACGTCGCAACGGGCGCCGGGATAGCGGTTCCAGTACCAGGTGCCGCCGACCCCATCGCCGGCCTCGAAGCCCTGCACGCTGAACCCCGCCTCGCGCAGCCGGTGCAGCATGTACATGCCGCCGAACCCGGCCCCCACCACCACCGCGTCCACTTCGCCCGCCACCGGGCTGCGCCCAAGCTTCGACCCATCGGCCATGCGCCGTCTCCCTCATGTATTGTCAGCGGTAACATACCGCCTTTTCCGTCGCGGGAGCGCAAGGCCCGCGATTCACAGCTTCGCGAGGCGCGGGTCCCGATTCCGGACTGCGGGCGCCTCGCCGAGGCTCAGCAGGGCGGATGCGGGTTCGGCGCGCCGGCGGCGTTGGTGTTTGCGCCGCAGGCCGGGACGGGCGCCGGGGAGGGCGGCGCAGGGGGCGGACGCGGCGGGGCGGTCGGGTCGGCCTGGCCGAGGCCGACGAGTTCGCCGCTGGCCAGCACGTGGCCGGCGAGCTCGGCGGCCAGGGCGTCGTAAGTGAGGGCCGGGTCGGCGGCGAGGGCCTCGTCGAGGGCGAGCACCGCGAAATGGTAGTGGTGCTTGGGGCCCGGCGGGGTGTGCGGGCCCATGTAGGGGTTGTGCAGGCCGCGCACATTGGGGCCGAAGCTGGCGCCCGGCGGCGGCGTGGTCATGCCGGCCGCGAGTTGGGTCAGGCTGACCGGGACGTCGTACATCGACCAGTGCAGCAGCGGCCCGCCGCGGAAGTTCACGTCGGCGTCCTGCATGATGATCACGAACGAGCGCGTGCCGTAGGGGCCCCTCGTCCACTTCAGGCCGGGGAAGATGTTGCCGCGATAGGCGGTATTCTCGAATGGGATGTCGCCGCCGTTGGCGAAGGCCGGGCTGGTGACCGTGAGCGGCTTCGGGCTCTTGGCCGGGAAGACGGCGAGCGCCAGGCCCCCCGGAGCCTTGGGCGGCGCGGGCGGCGGGGTTGGCGGTGGTATCTGGGCGAGCGCCGCCGACGTCAGCATCGCCAGCCCACTGGCGAGCGCCAAGGCGCGAAGTCCTGAAGCCATGCCGGTTTCCCCCGCGTTTTCTTTTCCGCCTCTTGCCAGAGTTGCGGGGTGTGCGCCAGGAACCGGCGCCTGACCTAAGGGAGCCTCCCATGCAGACCGGATCGTGCCTTTGCGGCGCCGTGACCTACGAGATCGCCGGCGAACTGCCGCCCGTGCAGCTCTGCCACTGCGCCATGTGCCGGCGGGCGTCCGGCGCGGGGTTCGCGACCAACATGGCGGTGGCGACGGCTGATTTCCGGGTCACTGCCGGGGCGGATAGGCTGAAAAGCTACGCCAGCTCGCCCGGCAAGGAGCGGCTCTTCTGCGCCGACTGCGGCTCGCCGATCATCAGCCGCACCGACGCGGCGCCCGGCATGGTGCGGGTGCGCGCCGGAACGCTGGCCGACCCGGCCGACACCCGGCCAGCATTCCACTTCCACGTCGCCTCGAAGGCGAGCTGGCTGCCGATCACCGACGACCTGCCGCAATACCCCGGCGATCGCCCCAAGTAGCCGCTACTCGGCCATCGCCGGCGCGAAATAGCGGTCCATCATCCGCCACTGGAAGCTGACCAGGTTCGGGTAGCGTTCGGCCGCCTGGCGCACCCGCGTGTCGAAGAAGGGCGTCGCGGCGGCCGCGGTGAAGCCGAAGAGGGTCGCATCCTTGCTGCACGGCGCATCACCGAACAGGAAAGGCTTGTCCCCCAGCAGGGCCGAGGCGGAAGCGAAATCGCGCGACGCCAGGTCGGCGATCTCGGCCACCTCGTGGCGCCCGAAGCCCTGGCCGAAGAGGGTGCGCTTGACGTTCTCCTGGCCCTGCAGCTTCACGTCATCGGGCGCGCCGGCGAAGAACTGCGCCGGGCCCTTTTCGAAGTTCTCGTCGATGGCCCAGCGGGCGTGGACGATGGCCCAATAGAGGTGATCCTCGAGCATCCGCTCCATCGCCCAGCCGACGCTCTTCTGCTCCGGCGTCAGGTGCGCATCGAGGTCGACGCCGTGGATGCGCTGCAGGTGATCGAGGATGAAGACGCTGTCGCCAAGCACCGTCTCGCCATCGCGGATGAACGGGATCTTGCCCTTCGGCGCATCGGTCGGCCGGGCCCGTTCGAAGGCGAACGGCAGCCCTGACATCTTCAGCTGGGTCAGGGTCTTCAGCACGAACGGGCTGGGGTCGGGCAGCCCGAACAGCGGACCAAATCCATAAAGCGTAATCATAGCGGCCTCCTCGTATGGGAGGGTCTTATAGCCGCCGCGCTGACAGCATCGTGTCAGTAGGGAGGAGTCAAAAAGAACAAGATTTTACCGCAGAGGCGCAGAGGACGCGGAGCTGACGTTGGGTGGCGCGGTCGCGCTCTTCCAGCGCGCAGCGCGACATAGACAACTGCGGCCGCCGCCTCCCCTCTGCGTCCTCTGCGCCTCCGCGGTAAAAAAAACTAATTGCCTGAGACGCTATCCACGCCGCCGAAAATCCCCTCGAGCCGCGCCAGCACATCCGCCGGCAAGGGCGGCGCGAGGATGCTTTCGACGTTGGCCTTGAGGTGGTCGGCGTTGCCGGTGCCGGTGAGGATGACGTGGGCGCCGGGCTCGTGGCGGCAGAAGCGGTAGGCGGTTTCGACCACCGAGGGGGCGCCGGGCGCATGCTTCAGGAAGCCGAGCGGGTCGGCGGCGTCGACCTTGGCCGGGTCGACCTCGCCGCGGGCGATCAGCTCGTCCACCACCTTGCGCAGTTGGTCGGGGTGGCTGAGGGTCTCGCGCACGGCGAACATGATCAGCGTGCCGACGTCGTGCGCCTGGGTGGCCGGGAAGACCCGCGTCCGCGCCGACGGGTTCACGAGGTTGAAGCCCACCATCACCACGTCGAACGGGTCGTCCTCCAGCGCCTTGGCCAGCAGGGCGTGCCCGGTGTCGCCGCCGAACTGCTCGCTGGCGCCGATGAAGCGGATCTTGCCCGCCGCCTGCTGGCGCCGCAGCTCAGGCATCACGACCCGGATCGCGTGGTCGTAGTCCTCCAGCCGCAGGCCGTGCAGCAGGAAGACGTCGATGTGGTCGGTGGCGAGCTTCTTCAGGCTCTCGTCCACATAGCGCGCCATGTCGGCGGCGCTGGCCGCGTTGCCGCCACGTGCGACGCCGGCCTTGGTCGAGATCACCGCCTCGTCGCGGCGCCCCTTCAACCCCAGCCCCACGGCCTCCTCGGTGCCGTAGGCGCGGGCCGTATCGATGAAGGTGACGCCGAGATCGAGGGCGGACCGCACCAGGTCCGCCGCGTGGTGCACGTCCTGGCCCTTGGCCATGCCGAGGCGGCTGTGGCCGCCGCAGCCCAGCCCCGCGACGCTGACCTCGAGCCCGGTGCGGCCCAGCCGAACCGTCTGCACGCGCCTACGACCGCCGGTCGGACATCGCGGCATAGACGTCCACGGCCGACTGCTCGCGCACCGCCGGGTTGCCGGCGGCGGTCTGCGAGCCGGCCTGGTTCTGGATCATGCCGATGACGATCATCTCGTTGACCGGGTCGATCCAGAACCAGGTGCCGAAGGCGCCGCCCCAGTAGAAGCTCTGGACCCCTTGCGAGGTCTTGGCCGCCGCCGGGTCCTGCACAATGGCGAAGTCCATGCCGAAGCCGAGGCCGCGGGTCTCCGGCGAATAGAGGGTCACGTTGACGCCCGGCTCCAGCACATTGGTGTGCATCAGGTCGACCGTCGCCTGCTTGAGATAGCGCCGGCCACCGGACTCGCCGCCGTTCAGGATCATCTGCGTGAAGCGCCAGTAGTCCTCGGCCGTCGAGACCAGGCCGCCGCCGCCGGCCAGGAACTTCGGCTTGGCGGTATTGAAGATGTTGGCCTGCCCCGCCGCGCGAATCCTGCCGTCGTCGTCGTACTTGTGGATGCGCGAGACGCGGTCGCCCTTGCCGGCGCCGACCCAGAAGCCGGTGTCGCTCATGCCGAGCGGCGCGAAGAGCCGTTGCTCGAAGAACTCATCCAGGCCCTGGCCGGACATCTTCTCGATCAGATAGCCTTGGATGTCGACGCTGGGGCCATAGCGCCAGTCCTTGCCGGGCTGGAACGCCAGCGGCTGCTTCGCCAGCGCATCGATCATATCCTGCAGATCGCCGGCGCGCAGGTTGACGCCCTCGTAGTCGCCGGCGCGGCCAAAGCCGGCCGAGTGGCTCATCAGCTGGGCCATGGTCATGGGCGACGCCTGGTCGACCGGCTCGCCGTCCTTGCGCTTCACCTTCAGGCCCGCGAACTGCGGGATATGCTTGGCCACGGGGTCGTTCAGCGCCCACTTGCCCTCTTCCCAGAGCATCATCATCGCCGCGCCGGTGATCGGCTTGGTCATCGAGGCGATGCGGAAGATACTGTCGGTCTTGACCGGCGTCGGCGCCGCCACGTCGAGCACGCCATAGGCGTCGAGGTTCACCACCTCGCCCCGACGGGCGATCAAGGTGACGACATTGGCGAGCTTCTTGGCATCGACCAGGTCGTGGAAGTGCTGGTTGAAGGCCGCGAGGCCCGAGGCGGTGAAGCCCCGTACCGTGGCTTCTGCGAGGCCGGCGTGATCGTCTGGCATGGCGGCAATGTCCCTAATGAGGCTTATTGGAATGCCCACTCTCTTGCCAGAGAACCGCCGGCGCCGCCAGCGGAAGCGGCAGACCTGACTACAGACTGGAGCCCGCCATGCTGAAGATCGCCCTCCTCGACGACTACGCCCGCGTGGCCCTGGCCAGCGCCGACTGGGCGCAGCTGGACGGCAAGGCGGAGATCACGGTCTTCGACCAACACCTCACCGAGGCAGAGGCCGCCGTGGCGCTGGCGGCCTTCGACGTGCTGGTGACCATCCGAGAGCGCATGGCCTTGCCCCGCACCCTGATCGAGCGGCTGCCCAACCTGAAGCTGATCACCATCATCGGCGCGAGGCTGACCAACCTCGACCTCGATGCCGCCACTGAGCGCGGGGTGATCGTCGCCCATTCCGGCATGCGCGGGCCCGGGCTGATGAACCTGGGCGCGGCGACGCCGGAGCTGACCTGGGGCCTGATGATCGCCACCGTCCGCCACATCGCCCAGCAGGACCGCCGCATGCGCCAGGGCCTCTGGCAGGACCGGGTCGGCATGGTGCTGGCCGGCAAGACGCTGGGCCTGCTGGGCCTCGGCCGCATCGGCAAGCAGATGGCCAAGTACGGCAAGGCGTTCGGCATGGAGCTGATCGCCTGGAGCCAGAACCTCACCGCCGAAGCGGCCGAAGCCGAGGGCGTGCGCCGGGTCGAGAAGGACGAACTCTTCGCCCAGGCCGACGTGCTCTCGGTGCACCTGATCCTCAGCGGCCGTACCCGTGGCCTGGTCACGGCGCGCGGGAGCTCCGGCTGATGAAGCCCGCCAGCTACCTGATCAACACCTCGCGCGGCCCGATCGTGGTCGAGGCCGATCTGATCGCGGCGCTGCAAGATGGCGTGATCGCCGGCGCCGGACTCGATGTCTTCGACCAGGAGCCGCCGCCGCCCGATCACCCGTTCCGATCGATGGACAACGTCACTCTCACGCCGCACCTCGGCTACGTCACAACCGAGACCCTGGCCGCCTTCTACGCCGACAGCCTGGAGGCCATCGTGGCCTATGCGGACGGGGCGCCGATCCGCATTTCAAACCCGCAGGCGCTTGACCGGACTGGCGCCTGACGCCTTTTTCCTGCCCTATTCGAGTCGGACGTTGACGACTGGCCCGACGGGGGCCCGAGATCAGATGAGTCACGCGTGAACATCATTCGTCTCCAAAGAGACGAATGCAACGGTGACGCCGAATACTTCAGCACAGATCACCGAATACAGAGAACTAGCGAGGCCACAGCGCCGCCTCGACTGGCGTGGTAATCTTGCAGCACGTGAGGTGTTCCACTGCCACACCGCGGCGTTGCAACTCAGAGCGTCAAATTAATTTCAAATTAGCTTTGCATGGCTGTGGAATCGCGGCTATGTCCGCCAACAGAGCCTTGGCTCGCATTGTCGGTCAGCCTACCGTCGGGGTCACGGGGCGGGGCTGTTATTCGAACCGGGACACGACGTGGGCGATGGGTCGGGCGCGCTGCTTAAGCGCCCGCGAAGACCCGGCCAGCGCAATGGGCGGAGCCTTCATTGTCGAATCTACGTTGGGCCGTCGCCATGACGGCTGGCCTCATCGTTGTCACCGCAAGCACCAACGCGCTCTCCCAGGAGGGGGTTCCGTTGGCGCTCCGACAAACGACTCCCCAGCCCGTCCTGGCGCCCGCGCCCAGCATAGTGCTCGACCAGCCCGCGCCGGCCGAAGTGGCGAAGACCGACACCGGCCCCGCGCCCAGCCTCGAAACCCTGGTGGCCAACCAGGGCCAGGACATCGACAACCTCGACCCCGACACCGAATGCATGGCCAAGGTCGTGCACCACGAGGCGGCCAATCAGCCACTGGCCGGCCAGCTGGCGGTGGCCGAAGTGATCGTCAACCGCACCCATTCCGGCCGCTTCCCGACCACGCCGTGCGCGGTGGCCAACCAGCGCGGCCAGTTCTTCCGGACCGACAGCTACCACGTGCCGGTGACCAGCCCGCGCTGGCGCACCGCCGTCGCCATCGCCCGCATCGCCGAAGCCGGCGAAGCCCCGGCCGCGGCGCCGGGCGCACTCTTCTTCCACGCCTCCTATGCCCGCACCGACTGGTCCAGCCGCCGCACCCTGGTAGCCCAGATCGCCGGGCAGATTTTCTATCGGTAGCGAACCTCACCCGTAGGGAGAGGCGCTAGCGCTGGATCGTCGGGTCGGTTTGGTCGCCGCCGGCGAAGCGTGCATCACGCAGGCCTTTCCAGACCGAGCGCAGGCCGGCGCGGGGGGCGGTGAGGCCGAGGTGGTCGGTGAAGTCGTACCAGCCTTCGGCGGCTTGGCGGATCACCGCGTTGGTGGGCGTGGGGGCCAGGGTCTCGGCCCATGATTTCATCGAGGCGGCGCTGAAGAGGGCCAGGACCAGGGTGATCACCACGATCACGCCGCAGGTCCAGCCGAGCGCGCGTTCGTCCTCAGCGGTCGCCGGGATGTCCGCGGCCAGCACCACCGGCGCGGCAGCTTCGAGGGCGATGTCGGTCGGCATGCGGCGCGCCTCCTAGAACTGGTAATAGATGAAGGGCGCGACGCCCTCGGGGCGCAGCGCCTCGATGCCGACCATCAGCACCGCCAGGCCGACGCCCGCGGCCAGCGCCGGCATCCTGGCGACGCGCGCGGCGACGTGCTCCAGCATACGCTCCGGCAGGGCCTGGGTGGCGAGGCCCGCGAGGATCAGGGCGACGGCCATCGGCGTCACGGTGAGCAGCGCCCCCTGGCTGCGTCCCAGCCCGCCCAGGAAGGCGATCGCGTCGCCGAAGCTCTGCGAGCGGAAGAAAATCCAGCCCAGCAGCACGATGTGGAAGGTGAGCACGATGCCGACGAGCTTCGGCAGCGATGGCCACAGCGCCGGCTTGATCTCGCGCCACAGCCGCTCCAGCGCCAGCACCCCGCCGTGCAGCGCCCCCCAGATGGCGAAGGTCCACGCCGCGCCGTGCCAGATGCCGCCGAGCAGCATGGTGATCATCAGGTTGCCATAAGGCCCGGCGATGCCGCTGCGGTTGCCGCCGAGCGGGATATAGAGGTAGTCGCGCAGCCAGCTGGAAAGGCTGATGTGCCAGCGCCGCCAGAAGTCCTGCAGCGATGAGGCGCGGTAAGGCTGGTTGAAGTTCTGCGGGAAGCGGTAGCCCAGGAGGGCCGCCAGCCCGATGGCCATGTCGCTGTAGGCCGAAAAGTCGCAGTAGATCTGCACCGCGTAGCCGTAGGCGCCGGCGATCAGGTCCCACTGGCCGTGCGAGCCGGGATCGAAGAACACCGGGTCGACGAGCACGGTGGCCAGCTCGGAGGCGATCACCGCCTTCTTGAACAGGCCCCAGATGATCAGCAGCAGGCCGGTCGCCGCCATCTCGCGGCTGAGCCGGGCGGGGCGCTGGAACTGCGGGATCAGGTCGCTGGCGCGCACGATCGGCCCGGCCACCAGGTGGGCGAAGAAGCTCATGAGCAGGGTGACGTCCAGGAGACGGGCCGGCTGCACCTTGCCGCGCCAGACGTCGATCAGATAGCTCATGCCCTGGAAGGTGAAGAACGAGATTCCCACTGGCAGGATGATCGACATCAGCGGCAGGTCGCGGCCCCAGCCCAGCATCCGCAGCGTCTCGCCGACCTGCTGCAGAAAGAAGCCGAAGTATTTGAAGAAGATCAGGATGCCGAGGTTGGCGCAGACGCCCGCGACCAGCACCGCGCGCCGCTGCAGCGAGCCGACCGGCAGGGCGGCCAGTCCCCGCGCCGAGCCCCAGTTGATCAGCGCCGAGATGATCAGGAGGGCGACGAAGCGCCAGTCCCAGGCGCCGTAGAAGACCCAGCTCAAGACCAGGATGATGATCTTGCGCCACTCGTTGTGGCCGCGCAGCGCCCAGGCCACGGCGAAGAGGCAGAGGAAGAATATCCCGAAGATGAAGGTCGGGAACAGCATCCGGGGCTAGCGGTCCGAGAGGATGTAGGCGGCCTTGGCCGCCTCGAGGTCAGCCTCCAGCAGGCCGGCGATCCGCTCGCCGCCGGCCACCGTGTAATGCACCCTATCCTTGCGCATCAGCGGCGGGTCGGCGTTGGCCCATTTGTCGGCCGTGTAGGGTCCGCCCATGCGGTACGACCAGTCCCAGAAGGCGACGCCCATCTCGGCAGCGACCCGGCGCTGGATCTGGCGCACGGCGGCCAGGGCCGGCGGCGGGTACCAGATGCCCGGCGCCGGCGGCGGCTCGGTGGTGTAGGCGTTGGCCACGATGTCGCGCCGGTCGGTGGCTGCATCCGGCGCGCCCAGCAGGAGGATCGGCACGTCGCGGGTCAGCCGCTTCAGCCGGCGGATCTGGCTGCGCAGCATCTGCTCGTAGCTCTCTGGCTCGAACCTCTCGACGAAGCCGTCGTTGGTGCCGAATTCGACTACGATCAGGCCCGGCTCGTAGGCCGCCAGTTCGGCCGCGTCCGCATCGTCGTCGGTCTCGGCGAAGTTGCGGATCTGGGTGCCGACGACGCCCAGATTGGACACCGTGACGCCGCCGTCGTCGCGGAAACTACCCCACGAGGTCAGGGTCACCGGCCCGGCGGCCACGTCGAGTTCGGCCAGGCTCTCGTGGTCCGGCGACTGCACGGTCACGCAGGCGACGTGGGTCTCGTCGGCGTGCAGGTCGACGTGGGTGGTGACGGCGCCCAGGGTCACGTCGTAGGCGCCGGCGTCGGGGCCGTTGACGGCGCAGATCACCAGGCGGTTGAAGGCGAACGGCGGCGTGTCTGCGGTCAGCGTCATCTTGGACCCGGCCCGCTCGGCCGTCTGGCGGAAGCCGGAGATGCCGAAGAGGGCATGGGCCTGCAGGTTGCGGAACACCGGATCGAAGATCGACTGCGTCGTCCAGCCAGGCGACATGCTGGCGGTCACGCCGCGCGGCTTGAAGCCCTCGAACGGGATCCCCGCCGCCATCACCCCGCGCCCGCCACGGCCGTAGTGCTCCTGCAGCGTCTCGCGCCACGCGCCGGAGATGTTGTCGCCCGCGCTGTGGCTGTCGCCGATCACCACGATGTTGAGCGGATGCGCGCCATGCTGGCGGCCGGCGTCGAGCTTGTCGAAGAACGGGCCCAGGCTGTCGCCGCCGCAGAGCGCGGTGCGGCAGACCTGCGCCTGGTCGGCCGATGCGGCCGACGACAGCGCCACCGCCAGCGCGAGACTGAGCAGCGCTTTCACGAGGTCGGCGCGCCAGGGGCGGCGGCGGCCGAGACCGCGGGCGTGGCCGGCGCATCGATGGCGAGGGTCGCCTTGGCGCGGGTCACATAGTCCTGGATGCGCGCCGCCACCGGCGCGGCGATGCGCTCGTAGCCGGCCATGGTCATGTGGATGCCGTCGTTGGCGCGCATCAGCTTTGGGTCCTGCGATCCCGGCGTCGGCAGATAGTCGTTGAACGCGCCGCTGGAGTCCTCCGAGAGCTTGCGCACGTCAATGTAGGGAACGCCCAGCGCCGTCATCCGCTGGTCGTAGAAGGCAAGCATGTCGGAGATTTGGCTGTCGTACTCGGGCTTGCGCATGATCGGCAGCCCGACCCAATAGACCATCGCCCCCTGCTCGCGCAGCACACTGACGAAGCGGTCCATGCGCGCGCCGTAGACCCGCCGCCAGCCATCGCTGAGCAGCGCAAAGGCGTGGCCGCCATCGTAGATGCCCTGCGTGTCGTTGGCGCCGAAGTCGATCACCGCGATATCGACCGGCTGGCCGGAGAGCTGGTCGTGCTCCTTGTCCTCCAGGTTGTCGCTGGCGTAGCGGGTGAAGCCGGTGCTCTCCTTGCTGAAGCGCAGCACGTGGTAGTTCTTCGGCAGCAGGTGATAGAGCGCCGCCCAGACCCCGTCGCCGAAGCTGTCGCCGAACACCCCGACGGTGATCGGCTGGCCCGCGGAAATGTCCTGCAGCAGGTGAGGGGTGAAGGGGATGGGGCAGTCGAGGGTGGCGCTGATCTGGGCCGGCGGCGCGGCGGCCGCCACGGTCACGGGCGTCTTGGCCGGCGGCGGCAGATTCTGGCTCAGGAAGGCGTAGCCGATCATCGCGCCGACCGCGACGCCGATCAGCAGCACCGCGGCCCGGTCGAGCATCAGCCACGCGGGAAGCAGGGGCCGCGCCGCGGGCGGCCGCGCCGCGATGGGCGCCGGCGCGATTTCAGGCACGACCACCGGCGCCGCGCCCTCGACGGCTTCGGCCGGCGGCGTCGGCGGCGTGAACACCGGCTCGGCTTCGGCTTCCTCGACCGGCTCGCGCAGCTCGGCCAGGCCGGCGCGGACGATGCGGAAGATGTCCGGGATGTCCCCAACCGGGGTCTTGTTGCCGGCAACGTAGGCGGCGGTGATCTCGGCCGCCATCGCGGTCAGCCGGGCCTCAAAATCCTCGGGTGGGACCGGCGGCGGCGGAGCCGCGGGCGCTTCAGGCACGGCGGCGGGCGCCACCCGGCGCAGGCGCGAGAAGAAGGAAGTCGGCGCGCGCGGCGGCGGGCCATCGGTCGGATCGGCCACGGTCAGCGGTCTCGCAGGGCCACGCAGTTGAGGTCGATGACGTCCAAGGCCGAACCTGAGGGTGGGTTACTGCGCAGATTTGAGAGAAAGGACTGGTGAAGCTTACCTCTCCGACCATGGCGGAATTTCGCCAGACCGGATGCGCGAACCCCGACAGTTTCGCCCGCGAAGCAGCATCCTATGACGGGGGTGCGCGGGGTGTCCAGCGCACGCGCTCAGCCGCGCCCGGGTGCTCTCGCCGCAGCCGGGGACTCAGCCGTTGGTGTGGTCCGGCGCGGCCTGATCGCTCGGATGGTGGGCGTGGTGGAAGTGGGCCTGCAGGGTGTGGATGGCGCTGCGGGCCTCGGTCTCGGCCTTGTGCAGGTCGTGGCCGGCGTCGCGGGTGGCGTTGTGCAGGTCGGCTTCCGCCTGGCGGACGTCGGAGTTGTGGGAGACGTCGCCGGCGGCATGGTCGAGCTGGTGGCCGGCGTTGCGCAGGTCGGCGCTCGCCGTGTGTTCGTCCTTCTTGGCGCAGCCCGCGGCGAGCACCAGGGCGGCGAGGGCGATCAGACTGACGACGCGGCGCATGGGCGATTCTCCTCGCCAGACCAACGGACGCCACCGTCCGGGGTTCCGGCCGGGGTTGCAAGGGTCTGGTGGGCAGCTAAATGCCACACCCATGCGTCTCGCCTTCCTTGGCACCCCGGATTTCGCCGTCGTCAGCCTCGCCGCCCTGGTGGAGGCGGGGTTCGAGATCGCGTGCGTCTATAGCCAGCCGCCGGCGCCCCGCGGCCGCGGCAAGAAGCTTGCGCCGTCGCCCACCCACGCTTTCGCCGAGGCGCGCGGCATCGCGGTGCGCACGCCGGTCTCGATGCGGGCGCCGGAGGAGGCGGAGGCGCTGCGGGCGCTGGGCGTGGATGCCGCCGTGGTGGTCGCCTTCGGCCAGATCCTGCCGGGCGCGGTGATCGATGCGGTCAGGCTCGGGACCTTCAACCTGCACGCCTCGCTGCTGCCGCGCTGGCGCGGCGCCGCGCCGATCCAGCGCGCCATCATGGCCGGCGACAAGGCGACCGGCGTCGCCGTGATGCGCCTCACCGAGGGCCTCGACGAGGGGCCGGTGCTGGCCTCCGAGCGCCTGCGCATCGACGCCGCCGAGACCGCCGGAACTCTGCACGACCGCCTGGCCGCGACGGGCGCCGAGCTGATGGTGCGCACCCTGCCGCTGATCGCGGCCGGCACGGCGGTGGAGACGGCGCAGCCGGACGCGGGCGTCACCTATGCCAAGAAGATCCGGCCGCGCGAGACGAAGATCCGCTGGGACCGCCCGGCCGCCGAGGTCGACCGCCAGATCCGCGGCCTCTCGCCCTTCCCCGGCGCCTGGTTCGAGGCCGCCAGCGAGCCCAATAGCAATCGCGGCCCGGTGCGCATCAAGGCGCTGCTGTCGCGCGTCGAGGATGGCGAGGGCGCGCCTGGCCAGGTGCTGGATGATCGGCTGCTGATCGCCTGCGGCTCCGGCGCGGTGCGCCTGCTCGCGGCTCAGCGCGAAGGCCGCGGCGCCCAGCCGGCGGATGATTTCGTGCGCGGCTTCCGGCTCGAGCGGATCCTCGGCTGATGCCGCGCTACCGGCTCGACCTCGAATACGACGGCGCGCCGTACAAGGGCTTCCAGGCCCAGGCCGACCTGCCTACGGTGCAAGGCTCGATCGAGCGCGCGGTCAAGGCCTTCAGCGGCGAGGCCCTGCGCCTGCAGGCCGCCGGCCGCACCGACACCGGCGTGCACGCTCTGCACCAGGTGGCCCACATCGACCTGGCGCGCGACTGGCCGGCCGACGTGGTGCGCAATGCCCTCAACGCCCACCTCGCGCCGGAGCCGATCGCGATCCTCGCCGCGACCCAGGTCTCGGGCGACTTCCACGCCCGCTTCTCAGCCAAGGCGCGGCGCTACCTCTACCGGGTGCTGAACCGGGCCGCGCCGCCCGGCCTGGAAAAGGGCCGCGTCTGGCACGTGAAGAAGCCGCTCGACATCGAGGCGATGGCGCAGGCCGCCCGCAGCCTGATCGGCCACCACGACTTCACCACCTTCCGCGACATGGACTGCCAGGCCAAGTCGCCGATGAAGACCCTCGACCTGGCCGAGATCGCCCGCGCCGGCGACGAGGTGCATCTGAGCTTCGCCGCCCGCTCCTTCCTGCACCGCCAGGTCCGCTCGATGACCGGCAGCCTCGCCGAAGTCGGCGCCGGCCGCTGGACCGTCCCCGACTTCACCGCCGCCCTCGAAGCCCGCGACCGCAAAGCCTGCGGCCAGGTCGCGCCGGCCAGCGGCCTGTATCTGGAAGCCGTGTCGTACTGAGTCTTCAACCATCCCGGGGTCACGAAGCATGCGGTTTCTCGAAGTCCGACGGCACAGCCTGCGCAAACACGGCGGAGGGTCGCAGCTGTCGCAGGAGGGCGTGACCTTCGCGCGCGAGCTCGGCGGGCGCCTCGGTCCGTTCGCCCACGTGGCTGCCAGCGTCGTGCCGCGCTCGCGGGAAACCGCCATCGCCATGGGCTTCGCCGTCGACGAGGAGATTGTCCCGCTCCTGACAGGCGAGGACGTGCATGCCGAGATCGAGGCCAGTCAATGGGGGACGGCAGCCCGGCCCATGAGCGCCCTGGCCGAACTGCTTGAGGGTCGTGGCGCCGCCTGGCGATACGCCTCGGCCCTGCTTGCGCACTGGCGGGACATCGTCATCGCCCTCCCGGACGGTGCGGCCGCGCTGGTGATCTCCCACTCGGGCGAGATCGAGCTCCCGCTTGTGGCCTGCTTCCCCGAGGCCGACCACGCGACCTGGGGCCAAATGTTCGCGCCGTGCGAAGGGGTGCGCCTGACCTTCGACGGCGATCCACCCCGCTTCACCCAGCTCACGCTTCTTCGAGAGGGAGCGGCTGGCGGCCTTCAGGTCTCCGTCACGTAGTGCACGTACATCGACTGGATGCCGACGCGGCCCGGTCCGGTGAAGCGGTTGACCACTAGGTTGAGGCTGGCGCCGAAGATGCCGGAGGTCAGGCGGTCGACCACCGTTTCCATCCGCACCGAGGGTTCCTTGTAGAGCCAGCCGCCCGGCTCGATGTCGATGCTCTCACCGGCTTCCAGCACCTTGTCGAAGACGTTGCCGTAGCCGTGCAGCCAGAGGATTCCGTCGCCCCTGTGACTGTGGAACTTGTCGATGAAGAAGCCTGTGCCGCCGAACATCATGTTCGCGATGCCCTTCACCCGCATGAAGCTGTAGTCGATGGCCTCCGTGGCGGCGAGGAACTGGTGCTCGCGCACCTCCAGCTCGCGCCCCTGGGCCAGATGGATCGGCACGATGTGGCCCGGCCCGTCGCGGCTGAAAGCGATCATCCCGGGGCCGGACGCCTCGGTGACGAAGACCTGCATGCCGGCGATCATCCGCTTCAGGGCGCCGGCCATGGCCTTCAGCTTGATGGTGATGTTCGAGTTCTTCCAGAGCAGGATGTGGTGCTCGAAGTAGACCGACGAGCCGCTGACATCGACGGTAAGCACTGGCACCAGCTCGCCGTCGACGTGGTAGGTCACCCCGCCGAAGGTCTCGTTCTGCGCCCGCGTGGGCATCAAGGTCGGCAGCGTGGCCATGGGTGAGGCTCCTGGTGAGGCGAAGACTATGTCCGAGCCGCACGCCGGGCGCGAGACTTCGTTAAGGCCCGTCGCCGAAGCTCAGGGCGCAACCTTGGACGAGTCGCGATGAGCCTTGCGCCGATCAGCGCGGTGTCGAGCCCGATCCTGACTGAGATCGCGCAGATCGCGGCGGTCGGGCCGGCGCTGGTCACGACCACGCCGGCGGTCGAGCCGGCGCCCGCCGCGCCGGCGAGTCCGGCCGCGGCGCTGGCGCAAATGGTGGGCGAGGCGGCCACCACCCAGGACGGCCTGGCGCCGCTGCTCGCCGACCTCACCGCAGCATTGAACGCACCTGGCTTGCCGGACAATGCCCGCGGCCTGATCTCCCAGATCCTGGCCAGTCAGACGCCGCTGGCCGAGGATGCCAGCGCCGAGGACGTGCGGGCGGCGGCGAACAACTCCGGCCTCTTCCTGGAGGCTGCCCTCGCGGCCGAGGCGGCCCAGCCCGACGGCGCGGCCGCGCCCGTCGCTTCCGACCTGAAGGCCCAACTGCTGCGCCTGATCGCGGCCCTGGCGCCGGTCGCGCAAGGGCCGGGCCGGGCGCCCGGAACCAGCACGCCGCCGCCGGTCGCGGGCGGGCCGCTGGCCGGGCAGTCGCCCGCGATCGCCAGCCTGGTTGCTGGCGCGGACCCTCGCGCCGCGGCGGCCGTGCTCTCGCACGAAGCACAGGCGGCGCTGGCGCGGGTGCAGCTCTCCCAGGCGGCCTCGGCGACGCAAGCCGGCGACACCACGCGCTGGATGTTCGAAGCGCCGGTTCAGACGCCGGGCGGCTCTGGCGTCGCCCAGTTCGAGATCAGCCGCGACAGCAAGGGCGGGGCCAGCGCTGCCGCGGCCCCCACCTGGCGCGCCCGCTTCTCGCTCGACGTCGCACCGAGCGGCCCCGTGCATGCCGAACTGGCGCTGAGCGGGGGCAAGCTGCGCGTCACCCTCACCGCCGAGAGCGACGCGGCGCGTCAGGCGATGCAGGCTGAGGCGCCGCGGCTGATCGGCGAACTTTCCGCCAGCGAGGACGCCGACGTCGCCGTGCGCTTCATCACCGGCGCCCCGCCCGCCGCCGCGCCGCAGGCCGGCCGCCTGGTGGACCGCCGCACATGAGCGAGCCCACCCTCGCCGTCGCCCTGACCTACGAGAAGCCTCGCGCGCCCAAGGTGGTCGCCATCGGCCGCGGCTGGCTGGGCGACAAGATCATCGAGACCGCCCACGCCCACGGCGTCCCGCTGCGCAACGACCCGGCCCTCGCCGAAGCCCTGTCCGGCGTCGAACTGGACACTGAAATCCCCGAGGAACTCTACCAGGCCGTCGCCGTGGTCATCGGCTTCGTGCTGCGAACCAACGCCCGCCGCGCGACCGAGCTAAAGCCCTAGCTAACGGCCCCGCGTCCACCCAAGCTTGTCATCCCAGAAAGCCGCGCAGCGGGTTGTCCGGGATATCCTCGGCGCGAAGCCTGCCGAACGGGCGCTTGACCGTTCGATCCTATTTTTGACACCAAGCACACCAAGGAGCCAAGAGCACCAAGGTGCTTCGCGCCAATAATCTCCAGCGATATCAGATGACTATCTGCCGAGCGCAGCTCGGCCTTGGTGCGCTTGGCTTCCTTGGTGTGCTTGGTGTTACCTGTTCTTTTTCCGCGGAGGCCAAGCCCGGGCGAGATCCCGGATAGCCCGCTGCGCGGTCTTCCGGGATGACACCTCTGAGGAGGAATGCGCCTCCTTACAGGCCCAACCTTCGCGCCCTGGCGGCAATGCTCAGCGCCAGACGTTCGGCGATCAGGTGGTCGGGAGAGCCGGTTTGTTTGCAGGCGCGGTCGGCGGCCAGGAGTTCGGGCTGGACTTCGGCCAGGGGGGTCAGGTCCCAGGCGCGGGCCTGGCGCAGGAACTCGCGCTCGTTCTTCCAGAAGACGCCCGAGGCCTTGGCGGCCTCGGCCAGCTCCGCCCCGGCCGCCCGGAGCGTAGCGGTGCGGCGCAGGCGACCCAGGTGCATACTCATGGCGCGCACGGCGGCGGGGCCGCCCTCGCCCTCCTGGGCGGCGCGGCGCAGGCCCGCCTGGGCGGCGGCGAGGCGGCCGCCGAAAGCGTCCTGGGCGGCGTCGGCGAGGGAGGCTTCGGGTTCGACACCCAGGAAGTCTGTGAGGTCATCAGCCGTGCCCACCGCGTTGCTGCCAGGGCCGAGGTAGAGCGCCAGCCGCTCGATCTCGCGGCGGGCGACGCCGCGCTCATGCGGCAGGCGGCGCACGAAGAGGTCGAGCGCCTCGGCGTTCAGCGACAGCTTGTCCTTGGCCAGGGCCTCGCGGGTGATGCGGACGAGGTCGCCGACCTCGTCCTCGTAGCAGGGGATGGCCACCGCGCCGGCGTGCTTCTCAGCCGCCTTGCGCAGGGCCGAGCCGCGCTCGAGGTTGCCGGCCTCGATCAGGAAGAAGGCGTCGGGGTTGAAGTCGCCCGCCGCGTGGCGCTCCAGCGCGTCGGCGGCGGCGCGGTCGGGCCCGACCTTCTCGGTCGAGAGCCGCAGGCGCACCAGCCGCCGCCCGCCCATCAGCGAATAGGCCATCAGTTCATCGACCAGCCGGGCCGGATCATCGTCCATGTCGCCGTCGCTGATCAGCGCCACGTCGAACGGATCGTCGGGCCGCGCCGCCACCTTTTCAGCCAGGCCCTGGGCCCGCTCGCGCACCACGCCGAGGTCGCGCCCGAAAATGAGGGCGGCGCGGACGCCGGCGGTGGGCTGCGCGAGGAAGCGCTCGGCGTCCTGGCGGCGGTTCAACAGCATGGCCTAGCCTGCGCGCCCGGCCATCCAGGCGGCGATCTCGATCTCGATCTTCTGGGCCGCGTCGGAGGCCAGCCGGTCCTGGGTGTCCTGCCGCGCGGCGATGCCGGCGTAGGGCTGATCGGCCGAGTCATAGCTGACGTTACTTATGACTGTCCCGGAGTGCGCCACCTTGCCGGTGGCGATCTCGGTCAGGGTGTAGTCGACCCGCATGTCGAGCTCATAGCGCTGCGCGGTGGCGTTGGCGGTGAGGCCGTGCGCGGTGCGCAGCTGCTTCAGCTCCATGGTCAGCCGGTAGATCGGCGGCGCGCCCTGCTCGTGGCCGAAGTCGTCGTCGAGGTCCTCGTGCAGCAGGAAGCCGACGCGGTCCTGAGGCGGGGCCACCACCTCGATGTGCGACAGGCCCTTGCCGACGCCCGGGATCGAATAGAGCGGCGTGAACCCGCAGCCGCCCAGCGCCAGCGCCGCGGCGGCCGCCCCAAGTGCTGACCAGCGAGCGTTCATGCGGCCACGATATTCACGATGCGATCCTTGACCACGATCACCCGCCGGATGCTCAAGCCCTCCAGGCGCCTTGCGATCTCCGGATCGTCAAGCACCAACTTCTCGACTTCGGCTTCCGACGCACCGGCGGCGGCGCGGATTTCGCCTCGGCGCTTGCCGTTGATCTGCACCGGCAGCAGGCGCTCGTCGTCCTCGGCCAGCTTCGGATCGTAGACCGGCCAGGGCGCAGCGGCGCAGAGGCCCGGCTCGCCCAGCCGCTCCCAGCATTCCTCGGCCAGGTGCGGGGCGAAGGGCGCGATCAGCCGGGCCAGCGCGGCCAGAGCCTCGCGTCGGCAGAGCCCGCCTTCCGGGAAGCGCCGCACCACGCCCACGAACTCGTGCAGCCGGGCGATGGCGCTGTTGAAGCGCCAGCCCTCGATCGCGTCGGTAACTGCCTTGATCGCCCGGTGGGTGGCGCGCCGCAGCTCGACCTCGCGGGCTGCGTCCAGCGGCTCCAGCACCGGCTCGGCGTCGAACTCGGCCCAGACCCGGCCCACCAGCCGCCAGGCGCCCTCGACGCCGGCGGAGGTCCACTGCACGTCGCGCTCGGGCGGCGAGTCGGAAAGCACGCAGACACGCGCGGCGTCGACGCCGTAGGTGTCGGCCATGTCGGCCGGCGAGACGACGTTGCGCTTGGACTTCGACATCTTCTCGATGTCGCCGATGACCACGACTTCGCCGGTGGCTTTCAGCTGCGCCCGGCGCGTCGTCCCTTCGGTGACGATCTCCACGTCGCTCGGATCCAGCCACTCGCCGCTCTGGCGCCGGTAGGTTTCGTGGGTGACCATGCCCTGGGTGAAGAGGCCGGCGAACGGCTCGTCGGTCGAGAGCATGCCCTCGTCGCGCAGCGCCTTGGTGACGAAGCGGGCGTAGAGTAGGTGCAGCACCGCGTGCTCGACGCCGCCGATGTACTGGTCGACCGGCAGCCAGTAGTCGGCCGCGACCTTGTCGATCGGCTCGGCCGCGGTGGTGTCCACATAGCGGTCGAAATACCAGGCGCTGTCGACGAAGGTGTCGAGCGTGTCGGTCTCGCGCGTCGCCGGGCCGCCGCAGCCGGGACAGGTGGTGTGCTTCCAGGTCGGGTGCCGGTCCAGCGCATTGCCGGGGCGGCTGAAGTCCAGGCCCGACGGCAGCGCGACCGGCAGGTCGGCCTCGGGCACGGCGACGATGCCGCAGGCCGCGCAGTGGACCACGGGGATCGGGCAGCCCCAGCCGCGCTGGCGGGCGATGCCCCAGTCGCGCAGCCGGTAGACCGTCGCGCCCTGGCCCAGCCCCAGCCCCTCGATGCGGGCGATGGCCGCGGCCTTGGCCGCCTCGATGTCGAGGCCGTCCAGGAAACCGGAATTGAAGATGCGGCCGCCGTCGACATAGGCCTCGTTCGCCACCTCGAAGGTCGCCGGATCGGCGCCCGGCGGCAGCACCACGGGCTTTACGGCCAGGCCATACTTGCGGGAGAAGTCGAGGTCGCGCTGGTCGTGCGCGGGGCAGCCGAAGATGGCGCCCGTGCCGTAGTCCATCAGGATGAAGTTCGCGACCCAGACCGGCAGTTTCAAGTCCGGATCGAACGGGTGCTTCACCTCCAGCCCGGTGTCGAAGCCCAGCTTCTCGGCCGTTTCGATCGCGGCTTCGGAGGTGCCGCCCTTGCGGCAGTCCTCGATGAAGGCGGCGAGCGCCGGATTGTCCGCCGCCAGCCTGGCGGTCATCGGATGGTCGGGCGCCAGGGCGACGAAGCTCGCGCCGAACAGGGTGTCCGGGCGGGTGGTGTAGACGCTGACGCCGTCCTCGAATCCCGCCACCGGCGCGCCGGCGAAGGGGAAGTCCATCCGCAGGCCCTGCGACTTGCCGATCCAGTTCTCCTGCATCAGCTTCACCTTGTCCGGCCAGCGCGGCAGGGTCTTCAGTCCCTCCAGCAGCTCGTCGGCGTAGTCGGTGATGCGCATGAACCACTGGGTCAGCTTGCGCCGCTCGACCGGCGCATCGGAGCGCCAGCCGCGCCCGTCGATGACCTGCTCGTTGGCCAGCACGGTCATGTCCACCGGGTCCCAGTTGACTAGGCCCTCCTTGCGGTAGACCAGCCCCTTCTTCCACAGCCGCAGGAACCAGGCCTGCTGCTTGCCGCAGTAGGCCGGATCGCAGGTCGCCAGCTCGCGTGACCAGTCGATCGAGAGGCCCAGCCGCTTCAGCTCGCCGCGCATCGCCTCGATGTTGGCGTGGGTCCACTCGGCCGGGTCGATGCCGCGCTCGGCCGCCGCATTCTCCGCCGGCAGGCCGAAGGCGTCCCACCCCATCGGGTGCAGCACGTTGAAGCCGCAAGCCCGCTTGAACCGGGCCACCACGTCGCCCATCGCATAGTTGCGCGCATGGCCGACGTGGAGCTTCCCCGATGGATAGGGGAACATTTCCATCACATAGTACTTGGGCTTGGCCGAGCCGTTCTCGGCCCGGAAGATATCGGCATCGTCCCAGGCGGCCCGCCATTTGGGCTCGACGTCTTTTGGATTGTAACGCGGCATGGCTCCTATCTCTTCGAGATGGCGTGGCAGGTCCAGGGGGGAAGCTGACTTTGCCCCCGGACGTCGCCCGCGAAGAGAGGTCGCGCGGCCGCTACGCCCGGGGGAGACTAAGCCCGGGCGGGAGGAGGATCATGCGGGGTTTGATGGCGCGCATGGGCGGTATTTAGCAAATCACGGCCTCAGCCGCAATGAATGCACCCCGATACCCTTATTGAGCGGGCACAAGAGTCCTTCGATCGCCTGGCGGGGCCTGTTTCGGAGCGATCCTCCGCTCCGCTACTTCGGATACGGCGCCGCCGCCGCGGGTCGCAGCAGGCCAAAGGTGGAGTCGGCCACGCCGGCCATGATGAACTGCACGGCCATGGCGCAGAGGATGAGGCCGAGCACGCGGATCACGATGATGGTGCCGACGCGGCCGAGGGCGCGGGTGATCAGGCCCGCGACCCAGAAGCAGGCCAAGGTGGCGACCGAGATCGCCGCGATCACGCCGATCCCCACCGCCTCGCCGGCCAGGCCGAACTTGCCGGCCTCGCCCGCATAGATCACCGACGTGGAAATCGCGCCCGGCCCGATCAGCAGCGGCATGGCGAACGGCACCACCAGCCGCTCGAAGCGCGAGCGGGCATAGGCGCGGGCGGTCAGCTCGCCCCCCTCCCCGGCCGCCTCCCCCAGGGTCTGCGCGAGGTCGCCGCGCGCCATGTCGAGCCCCAGCAGGAACAGCAGCACGCCGCCGGCGATGCGGAAGGCCGCAAGGCCGATGCCGAAGAACTGCAGCAAGGCGAGGCCGGTGAGAAAGAAGAAGCTCAGGAAGGCGAAGGCGAAGAGGGCGATGTAGAGCGCCGTCAGCCGCCGCCCCGGCCCGCTGGCGCCCGCCGTCGCCGCGGCGAACAGCGGTGTGTTCCCGACCGGGTCGATCAGGGCGAAGAGGGCGACGAAGAAGTTGACCGCGAAGTGCGCCGGGCTCATCTACGAGCCTTAGCCCAAATCGAATCTCGCCTGAAGGAGCGCGCCATGGCCCTTGCCGAGCGTCCCGTGAAAGCCGACCCGCGCCTGATCGTGGCGCTGGACATGGCCAGCCGCCCGGAGGCCGACGCCGTGGTCGAGCGGCTGGGCGATGCGGTGGTGTTCTACAAGATCGGCCTGCAGCTCTTGTCGGTCGGCGGCATGGAGACGGCACGCGCCCTGCGCCGCGCCGGCCGCAAGGTGTTCCTGGACTGGAAGCTGCACGACATCGGGGCCACGGTGGAGAAGGCCACGGCCGCCATCGCCGCCTCCGAGGCCGGCGACTTCGTCACCGTCCACGCCGAGCCGCAGGTGCTGGCCGCCGCGGTGCGCGCCCGGGCCGACGCGCCGCTGAAGATCCTGGGCGTCACCGTGATGACCAGTCTGACCGACCAGGACCTGGCGGACATCGGCTACAGCACGTCGGTGCTCAGCCTGGTCGAGCGCCGCATCCGGCAGGTGCTGGAGGCGGGCGCCGACGGCGTCATCGTCAGCCCGCGCGAGGCGGCGCTGGCGCGGCGCATCGGCGGGCCGGATCTGCTGGTGGTGACGCCGGGCGTGCGGCCGGCGGGCGCCAGCCTGGACGACCAGGCCCGCGCCGCGACGCCGGCCTACACCCTGGGCCAGGGCGCCAGCCACATCGTCTGCGGCCGGCCGATCACCGCCGCGGCCGACCCGCGCGCCGCCGCGCAGGCCATCGCCGCGGAAATGGCGGGCGCCTGAGCCCTTCTGCCTAGTGGCGACGGCTGCAGCCGCAGCCGTAGGAGCGGTGCGGCATCATCTGGTGCTGATGCATCATCATGTGGTGCTGCATCTCGCGGATGCGGACGCTGATATCGACGTGGGCGCTGGCGGAAGCCGACGCCGAGGCGAAAGCCGAGGCGCCGCCGAAAGCCGCCGACTCGGCGAAGCCGCCGCCACCGCCGCCGGCGTAGTCCTCGATGAAGGCCGGGCCGACGCTGCTCTCGCCCTCGAAGAACTCGGACGGCACGATCACGTGGTCATCATGGACGGGCGGCGGGCCTTCTTCGGTCCAGCTGTCCTCGTGGCGCTCATAGCGCTGGTCGCTGCGATCGTGCTCGTCGCCGCGCTGGAAGCGCTCGTCGGAGCGGAACTGCTCGCCTGGGGGAATGCCCATGCGCGGCGCGCCCATGTGGGGCGTGCAGGGGCAGTGAGGCGGGGGCGGCGGGCACCCGTGGGCGCAGGGCGGCGGGCCTTCGGCGGCCGGCGGCGGGGCCGGCAGGTCGTAGTAGCCCGCGAAGGCCGGCGCGGCGGCCGCCAGGGTGAAAGCACAGATCAGAGCGCCAGCCAGGGTCTTCATATCGCCTCCGGACGGATGGTTACGTCCGTTAACCTATGCCCCCGTCCGGGCCGGAGCGAGCCGGCGCCCCTCAGAGGCGAGCAACGTGGTTAAAAGTCGGAGGCGATGCCGTTCTTCTCCCAGTCGCCGTAGCGCGTGGGTTCGGGGCCCTTCGGACCACCCTCTTCTGGCGGCAGCACCGGCGGACGGGCGGCGGCGCGGCGCACCGCGGCTTCCTCCAGCGCCCGGCGCGCGGCGGCGGTCAGCGGCTTGCCGGGCGCGGCGCCCGGAGGATCGCGGTCGTCCATGCTCCGGCGTTTATCGTCCGCGACGCGAAAGCGCCAGTTGCGCCGGCGCGCGATTGGTGGCGCATTCGAACCGTCGAGGACTCATACATGTCGCGCCTGTCGCTTGCCTTCTTCTCTGCCGCCACGCTCTACGGCATGGCCGGCATGGTCTGGGGAGCGATCATGGGATCGACGCACGACTTCACCCTGGCGCCGGCCCACGCCCATCTCAACCTGCTGGGCTGGGTGTCGCTCTCGATCATGGCCGGCTTCTACGCCCTGGCCGGGCCGCGCGCGCCGCGGCGCCTGGGCTGGATCAACTTCGCCATCTGCAATGTCGGCCTGCTGATCTTCATCTCCGAACTCGCCCGGCTGCTGGCCGGCGACGCCAGCGCCGAGCCGGTGATGATCGTTGGGATCGCCATCTGGCTCGTGGGCATGCTGACCTTCCTCGCGGCGGTGCTTTCGCTCTGGACCCGGCCGAAAGCCGCCGCTTAGCCCTTGCGCCCGACGCCCGGATGAGGGCACGCCCTCGCCCGTGCCAGCCGATCCCGCCCGCAAAGCCGCCCTTGATGTCCTGACCACCGCGCTCGGCCGCAAGGCCGGGCTGGAAGCGGCGCTCGACGGCCCGGCGCTGGCCGGCCTGACACCGCAGGACCGCGGCTTCGCCCGCGCCGTCGCGATGGCGACGCTGCGGCGCCTGGGTCCGATCGACAAGGCGCTGGCCGCCTGCCTGCAGCGCGAGCCGCCCGAAGCGGTGCGAATGATCCTGCGGATGGGCGCGGCGCAATTGTTCTGGCTCGACACCCCGGCCTACGCGGCGGTGAACTCCAGCGTCATCCTGGCCGAGAGCGCCAAGGAAACCCGCCCGTTCAAGAACCTGATCAACGCGGTGCTGCGCCGGCTGGGGCGCGAAGGCGCGCCGCCCGACGATCCCGCCACCCTGGCCCCGGCGTGGCTGCTGGCCCGCTGGCGCGCCGCCTACGGCGAGGCGACCGCCCTCGCCATCACCGCAGTCATCGCCGAGGAGCCTGCGACCGACCTCACTCTGCGCGACCCGGTCGACGCGGCAACGCTGGCCGATCCGCTGGAGGCTGTGGCCCTGCCCGGCGGCTCGCTGCGCCGCGCCGGGCGCGGGCGGATCGAGGAATGGCCAGGCTTCGCCGAGGGCCGCTGGTGGGTGCAGGACGCCGCCGCCGCCATCCCCGCCCGGCTGCTGGCCGCGGGGCCTGGCGAGACCGCGCTCGACCTCTGCGCCGCGCCGGGAGGCAAGGCCCTGCAACTCGCCGCCGCCGGCGCCCAGGTCACCGCCATCGACCGCTCCGCCCAGCGCCTGCGCCGCCTCACCGAGGCCCTGGCCCGCACCGGCCTCGCCATGGAAATGATCACCGCCGACGCCGAGGTCTGGGACGACGCCCGCAGCTTCGACGCCGTGCTGCTCGACGCCCCCTGCACCTCGAGCGGCACCTTCCGCCGCAACCCCGACGTCCTCTGGACCCTGCGCCCCGGCGACATCGCCCAGCTGGCCGGCGTCCAGTCCCGCTTGCTCGACGCTGCCGCCCGCCGCGTGAAACCCGGCGGCCGCCTGGTCTATTGCGTCTGCTCGCTGGAGAGCGAAGAGGGCGAAGCCCAGGCCCGCGGCTTCCTGAAGCGGCATCCGGAGTTCGCCACGGCTCCGATCGCGGCGGGCGAGGGCGGCGCGTCCGGGGAAAGCGTCACGCGGGAAGGATGGCTGCGGATATTGCCGCAACACCTCGGCGGCGGCCTTGATGGCTTCTTCGTTGCGAGGTTCACCCGCTAGCCCACGCCTTGCCGCGACTCTCGCTGCAGCTTAAGTCCAAGGCATGGCTCGGCAACGTCGCCCGATCATTGCGCCCTCGATTCTCTCCGCCGACTTCGCGCGGCTAGGGGAGGAGGCGCGGGCGATCGAGGCGGCGGGGGCCGACTGGCTGCACGTGGACGTCATGGACGGCCACTTCGTGCCTAACCTCACCATCGGCCCCAATGTGGTGAAGGCGATCCGGCCGCACGTCACCATCCCGATGGACGTGCACCTGATGATCGCGCCGGCGGACCCCTACCTCGAGGCCTTCGCCGAGGCCGGGGCCAACAGCATCACCATCCATCCCGAGGCCGGCCCGCACCTCGACCGCAGCCTCAAGCGCATCCGCGAGCTCGGGGCCAAGGCAGGGGTGGCGTTCAATCCCTCGACGCCGCCGGACACCATCGAGTGGATGCTGGACGACGTCGACCTGGTACTGGTGATGTCGATCAACCCGGGTTTCGGCGGGCAGTCGTTCATGCCCTCGCAGCTGGCCAAGATCGCGCGGCTGCGCTCGATGATCGAGGCGTCCGGCCGCGACATCGTGCTGGAGGTCGATGGCGGGGTGACGCCGGAGACCGCGGCGCGGTGCCTGGAGGCGGGGGCCGAAGCGTTGGTGGCGGGCACGGCGGTGTTCAGCGGCGGGCCGGGGGCTTACGCCGACAACATCCGCGCGCTCAGGGAGGCCTGACGGGGGTCGGCGGGATGGCTCGGGCGCCCCAGCGGCTGGCGATCCGGCCCCGGGACCTGCGGCCCGCCGATCCCGCACGGGGCGCCCGGCTGATGGCCGGCGAGTTTCACTTCGGCGGCGAAGCGATCGAGGCGCAGGCGGGCGGCGATCCGTGGGGCCGGCTGGCCCCCAGCCGCCACTACGCCGCCCAGCTGCACAGCTTCGGCTGGCTGCGCGACCTGCTGGCGCTCGGCGACGACGGGGGGCGCGAGGCGCTGCGGCTCTGGACCGAGTGGCGGCGCGCCTTCGGGCGCTCGAGCGGCGGCTATGCCTGGGCCAGCCTGCCACTGGAGCGGCGGGTCTTCAACCTGGCCTGCGCCGCGCCCCGGCTGGCCCCGCTGGTCACCGACGCCGAGGGCGCGACCTTCGTCGAGAGCCTGGCGCGGCAGGCCAAGAAGCTGGCCGAGAGCGATGGCGATCCGGCCCGCGCCGCCGAGCGCGCCGTGGCCGCGGCCCTGGTCGGCGCGGCGCTCGACGGCAAGACCGGCGAGGCGCTGTTGGGCGCCGGCCTGAAGCGCCTGGCGCGGCTGATCCCGCAGGCGGTGCTGCGCGACGGCGTCCACGCCAGCCGCTCGCCTGAGCGGGGGCTCGAGCTGCTGTTCGACCTGCTGGCGCTCGACGACGCGCTCTCGCAGCGCGGCGCGCCCGCGCCACTGGAGGTCTCGCGCGGCATCGACCGGCTAAGTGCGGGCCTGCGCTTCTTCGTCCTGGGCGACGGGCGGCTGGCGGCGTTTCATGGCGGCGAGGGAGCCGCGCCGCGCGCGGTGGCAGCGGCCCTGGCGCTCGACGAGGGCGCGGGCGAGCCGGCGCGCAGCACCCCTTACGGCGCCTACCACCGCCTGGAGGGCGGCGGGCTTCAGCTGGTGGTCGACGCCGGCCGGCCGGCCGAGCCGATCTGGAGCGGCGAAGCCTGCGCCCAGCTGGGCGGGCTGGCCGTAGTGGTCGAGGCGCGTCGGCTGATCCTGGGCTCGGCCTGGTCGGCCAAGGCGGCCGAGGCAAAGGCCGAGCTGCGCGGTCCGGCAGGGGGTTCGTGCTTCCACCTGGGCGACGGCTGGCCAGGCGTGACGCTGAAGCCGGCGCGCGGCCTGGCGGACCGGCTCGAGGGCGGGCCGGCGGAGGTGAAGGCCGAGCGCCGCCAGCACGGCGATGGCCTCTGGCTCGACATCGCGCACGGCGGCTGGCCCGGCTTCGGCGCGACGCGGCGGCTTTATCTCGGCATGGCCGCCGGCGACCTGCGCGGCGAGGATACCCTGACCCGCGTGGGGCGCCGCCACGAGGGCGGCGAGCTGACCATCCGCTTCCACCTCGCGCCCGACGTCACCGCCCATCTGGCGGCCGACGGCAAGAGCGCCCTGCTGCGGCCGGGCCTCGGCGCCGCCTGGCGCCTGCGCAGCGACGCCGAAGCAATGCGCCTCGCTCCCGGCCTGATCTACGAAGACGGCGCGCCCCAACCCATCCAGGTGCTGATGCTGACCGGCCTGGCGACGGACGAGGGGGCTCGCGTGCGCTGGCGGCTGACGCGGGACGAGGGCTGACGGCCCCCGTCACCAAGCGGGGGCTATCGCCCGTCGAAAAACCGCCCCAGCCAGTCGGCGAAGGCTGCGTGGTCGTCCGGCCGCTCCAGGCTGGCAAGCGCGGTGGTCGCCTCGTCCTGCGGCAAAGTCATCCGCTCGATCAGCGCGGCGGAGAACTCGGGCGTGAACTCCGGGTGCAGCTGGCAGGAGATGGCGGGGGCGTCGTCGTAGCTGATCAGGCCGTAGGGGCAGAAGGCGCTGCCGGCGACCACCGTGGCGTTCGGAGGCAGCTCGACCACCTGGTCCTGGTGCGAGGCGGAGAGCGAGAAGGCGCCGGCGCGGTCCATCCAGGCCGGCGGGCGGCCGACGTCGTAGGTGTGCAGGCCGACGCCCCAGCCCTTAGGCGATTTGACCACATTGCCGCCGAAGGCCTGGGCCATGGCCTGGTGGCCGAAGCAGATGCCGGCGAGCCGCGTGCGGCCCTTGGCGGCGCGCAGGAAGGTCAGCAGTTCGGCGATCCACGGGTCGCTGTCATAGACCCCGGCGGGCGCGCCGGTGAGGATGTAGCCGTCGCA
>DATAVF010000037.1:0-2397 GCA_036267835.1 Caulobacteraceae bacterium
TTCACCTCGCCGCGATAGTCCGCGTCCACGGTGCCGGGCGAATTCAGGCACGTGACCCCGGCCCGCAGCGCCAGCCCCGAGCGCGGCCGCACCTGGCCCTCGAAGCCGGGCGGGATCGCCATCGCCAACCCCGTCGGCACGGCGTGACGATCGCCGGGACGCAGCGTCAGCGGCGCGTCCTCCGCAACGGCGGCGCGCAGGTCCATGCCGGCGGCGTGGGCTGTCTCGTAGGCCGGCAGCGGCAGGCTCGCGCCGTGCGCCAGCCGCATCACTGCGACGACCGGTCCACCGCTCATGCGAGATCTCCCGCGATCCGCTCGGCCAGGCGCCGCGCCACCTCGACCTTCGAGGCCTTCGGCCAGCGGTCGATGCCCTGCGCGTCCACCACCAGCACCTCGTTGTCGTCGCCACCCATGATGCCGTCGGCGCTGACGTCGTTGGCCACCACCCAATCGCAGCCCTTGCGGGTGAGCTTGGCGCGGGCGTTGGCTTCGAGGTCCGAGGTCTCGGCCGCGAAGCCGACCACCAGCCGCGGCCGCTCCGGCCCACGCGTCGACAGGGTGGCGAGAATGTCCGGGTTCTCCACCAGCCGCAGCGTCGGCGGCCCCTCGTGGCTCTTCTTCAGCTTGACCTTGAACACTTCGTCGGCGCGCCAGTCGGCCACCGCCGCGACGCACACCGCCGCGTCGGCCGGCAGCGCGGCCTTGCACGCCGCCAGCATCTCCAGCGCGGTCTCGACATCGACGCGCGTCACCCCCGGCGGCGTCGCCAGCGCCACGGGGCCGGAGACCAGCGTCACCCGCGCCCCCAGCGCCGCCAGGGCCGCGGCGATCGCATAACCCTGCTTGCCGCTGGAGCGGTTGGTGATCACCCGCACCGGGTCGATCGGCTCAGCGGTAGGTCCGGCGGTGATCAGCACGTGCTTGCCGGCCAGCGGCCGCGGCGCGGCGCCGACCCCCAGCATCGCCATGGCGGCGGCGAAGATGGCGGGCGGCTCGGCCATCCGACCGGGACCGAACTCGCCGCAGGCCATCGCCCCCTCGTCCGGCCCGACGAAGGCGATCCCGTCGGCTTTCAGCCGCGCCAGGTTGCGCTGGGTGGCCGCGTGCCGCCACATCCGCACGTTCATCGCCGGCGCCATCAGCACCGGCTTGTCGGTGGCCAGGAGGGTGGTCGAGGCGAGGTCGCCCGCCAGCCCGTTCGCCGCCTTGGCCATCAGGTCGGCCGTCGCCGGCGCCACCACCACGAGGTCTGCCGAGCGCGACAGCTCGATGTGCCCCATCTGCGCCTCGTCGGTGAGGCTGAAGAGCTCGGAATAGACCTTGTCCTCGCTGAGCGCCGCCAGCGACAGCGGCGTCACGAACTCGGCCCCGGCCGCCGTGAGGATCGGGCGCACCGCGACGCCGGCTTTGCGGAAGAGCCGCGTCAGCTCCAGCGCCTTATAGGCCGCGACCCCGCCGCCCACGATCAGAAGCACGCGCCGCTCGGTCAAGGCTGAGACTCTCCAGACGAGAGCCGGGCTCATATTCTACTGGACAAGCGTTGCAAGTTGTTCTTTCTTTGTTCCGAGCTTGAGGGCGATGGACTCCCGAAGGGCGATGGACTGGGGAATGAAAATGAAGGTTGTCTTCCTGATGGGGGCGGCCGCGCTCGCCCTGACGCTGGCCGCGTGCGATGCCGGGCCTTCGGCCACCAGCGGCAAGCCGACCGCGCCAGGCGCGGCGCCATCCGCCGCCGGCGCGCCGAGCCAGGCCACCGCGACCACGGCCGGTCCGGGCTCGACGGCGACGGCTTCGGCCGATCCGCGCGATGCGCCGGTGCCGGTGGCTGCTGACGGCAAGCCGATCTGGGCCGCCAACCGCAAACACACCGCCCAGGAGAACGCCGACTACCAGTTCGGCAAGAACGGCAAGGACTTCAACGCCCCGACCGAGGCCGACTACGTGCACGACGTGCATACGTTCGTGGCCTCGCCACCGGCTGGCGTGCAGCGTCTGCAGCGCTCCAACGGCGACACCCTGCTCTACGATCCGAAGACCAACACCTTCGCAGTAATGACCAGCAGCGGCGTCCCGCGCACCATGTTCAAGCCGCGCGACGGCGCCGCCTACTGGCGCGAGCAGCTCGAGCAGCAACAAACCGCCCGCGGCCACGGCAGCGACAGCGACCAGGGCTAAAACTTCCCTCCCCCTTGAGGGGAAGGGTTGGGGGTGGGGGTCTGCGGCCGGAAGAGCGCAGCGTCGATGACGCGTGGACCGCGCCATTTTCGGAGAGAGTCCCCCGCCCCCGACCCCTCCCCTCAAGGGGGAGGGGAGTCAGTGGATGACCCTCCAGTGCAGCGCGGCGGCGAATGCCAGGGCGCTTAGGGCGGCGCCCGCGACGAACCAGAGCGCGGCC
>DATAVF010000038.1:0-26473 GCA_036267835.1 Caulobacteraceae bacterium
CCATGATCACCCGCCTCATCGAGATCAACCGCGCCTACGACGCGGTCGCCTCGATGATGAGCTCCACCTCAAGCCTCTCCAGCAACGCGATCCAGCGGCTGGGGTCGCTCAATCCTACCTAGTGGGAAACGCCTAGATGCAAGCCCTCCGCACCGCCGCCACCGGCATGGCTGCCCAGCAGCTCAATGTCGAAGTGATCTCGAACAACATCGCCAACATGAACACCGTGGGCTTCAAGCGCCAAAGCGCGGTGTTCGAAGACCTACTCTACCAGACCCTGCAGCAGCCGGGCGCGCAGTCGTCCGACCAGGGCAACGTCGTCCCGACCGGGGTGCAGATCGGCGCCGGCGTCAAGGCCGGCTCGGTCTACCGGATCACCGGCCAGGGCACGTTGACCAACACCGGCAACGCCCTCGATGTCGCCATCAACGGCCCCGGCTACTTCCAGGTGCTGATGCCCGACGGGTCGACCTCCTACACCCGCGCCGGCAACTTCTCGGTCAACGCCCAGGGCCAGATGGTGACCTCCGACGGCTACCTGGTGCAGCCGACCATCACCATCCCGCAGAACTCGACCAACATCACCATCTCGCAGACCGGCCAGGTGCAGGTGCTGACGCCCGGCAATACCACGCCGACGGTAGTCGGCACGCTGCAGCTCGCCACCTTCCTCAACGACGCCGGCCTGCAGGCGGTGGGCAACAACCTCTTCACGGAGAGCGCGGCTTCCGGGCCCGCCACCGCCGGCAACCCCGGCGCGGCCGGCTATGGCGTGACCATGCAGGGTTACACCGAAGCCTCGAACGTCGATCCGGTCAGCGAGATCACCAACCTGATCGTGGCCCAGCGCGCCTACGAGATGAACTCCAAGGTGGTCACCACCGCCGACCAGATGCTCTCCACCGCCGTCAACACGAAGTCCTAGTCATGATGATCCGCCGCGCCCTCGCCGCGCTCGCGCTCTGCTTCAGCGTCGCCGCCCTGCCCGCTCTCGCCGGCACGCCGGTGTCGCTGAACGACAATGTCGTCGACACCAGCGGCCAGGTGACCCTGGGCGAGCTTTTCGACGGCGCCGGCCCGGCCCGCGACGTGGTCGTGGCCCAGCGCACCGGCCCCAGCGTGGTGCTCGACGCGACCGCCGTGCAGAGCTTCGCCCGCCGCTACGGCCTCGACTGGGACAATCCCCGCGGCATCGCCCGCATCATCGTGCGCAGCACCGGCCCGGCGAGCGCGGCGACGCGCAACCTGGAGATCCTCACCTACGCCCGCAGCCTCGCCACCGGCGAGATCGTGCAGCCCAGCGACATCGTCTGGGCCAAGGCCGCCGGCGCGCCCTTCGACGCGCCCAGCGCCGCCGACCAGGTGATCGGCATGGCGACGCGCCATCCGGTGCGCCAGGGCGACGCGGTCGCTTCCCACGACGTGGCCCCGCCGATGGTGATCAAGATCGGCGACAGCGTGATCGTCACCTACGCCGACGAGGGCGTCACCGTGACGCTCGAAGGCAGGGCCATGGCCAGCGCCGCCGTCGGCGACACCCTCAACGTGCAGAACCCCGCCTCCAAGAAGCTGATCGAAGCGGTGGCCACCGGAACCGACCAGGCCGTGGTCGGTCCCGAAGCCCTGCGCATCCGCGCCGACCGTCCCCAGATCGCCTCCCGCTAGGAAGTACCCATGCGCCGCCTCGCTTACGCCGCCGCCTTCGCCCTCGCGCTCACCCCTTCGCTCGCCGCCGCCGGCTCGTTGGGCGACGCCATCCACGGCCCGCGCATGGGCCCCATGGCCTATCCGAGCCAGCTGGTCGGCGCGGTCCAGCCGGTGCTCTCGTCGGTGCGCGAACCCCTGCCCGAGCAGCCGACCGCCAATTCGCTGTGGCGCGTCGGCGCCCGCACCTTCTTCAACGACCAGCGCGCCGGCCGCGTCGGCGACATCGTCACCGTGAACATAAGCATCTCCGACTCCGCCAAGACCCAGAACACCACCACCGCCGGCCTCACCAGCAGCAACGCGCTTGGCGTGCCCAACTTCTTCGGGCTGGAATCGACCCTGGGCAAGCTGATCCCCGGCTCCGACCCTTCCAAGCTGCTGACCACCACGACGGCCAACAACTCCACGGGCGCCGGCGGGGTAAACCGGACCGAGCAGATCAGCCTGACCATGGCCGCCGTCGTCACCCAGGTGCTGCCCAACGGCAACCTGGTGATCCAGGGCAGCCAGGAGGTGAAGACCAACGACGAGGTGCGCCAGCTCACCGTCGCCGGCATCGTCCGCCCCGAGGACATCTCCTCGGCCAACACCATCCAGTCCAGCCAGATCGCCGAAGCCCGCATCAACTACGGCGGCCGCGGCGACATCACCGCCGTCCAGAAGACCCCATGGGGCACCAGCCTGCTGCAACGCTTCTGGCCGTTCTAACGGCCGGCCCGTCCCTCCAACGGGGTGGATCAAGGGCCCGAGTGGTCCGGCAGGCTCGCTTCGAGCCGGCGCACTTTCGGCATGGCGTAGGCAACCACTGAGGTCGCCAGGATGGCGAGGCCGGCGATCACGTAGATGAGGCCGATGCCGGCGCCGGGGGCCCCGCCGACCAGCCAGGCGACCGCCTGCCAGCCCGGCCGGGCGATGGCCGGCTCGAAGACGCGGTCGGCCAGGGGTCCGGCGGCCAGGCTGGCCAGCGGCGCCAGCAGGGCGCTGAGCTGCGCCATCACGGCGAAGACGCGGCCCTGCAGGTCCGGAGCGACCTTGGCCTGGTAGATCGAGTTGGTCGCGGCGTTGGCGAACGGGATCGCGAAGGTCATCGCGAACAGCGAGGCGCCCAGAGCGATGGGCGAGCGGGCGGCGCCGGACAGCGCCATGAAGGCGCCCGCGGCGATGGTGCTCAGCATGATCGTATGGATGCGTGGCCGCATGCCGCCCCACGCCCCCATCGCGATCGATCCGGCGATGGCGCCGCTGAAGCCGGCCCCGATGACGAGGCCGAAGGTGGTCGTCTGCTGCACCCGGTCGAGCACATAGGGCGTCATCAGCGCCCAGAAGCCGCTGGCGATCGCGCTGATCAGCGCGATGTAGAGGCAGAGCGCGAGCAGGGCCGGTCGGCCAGCGAGGTAGCCGATCCCGTAGACCGACTGCCGCCACAGGCCGCCGCGCACGGCGCGTCCTTCGGGGCTGGCCGCCGGCATCGGAATGCGCACGAGCGCCAACACGGCGATGGCGGTGACGAAGGTGCCGAGGTCGACGACGATCGCGCCGACCACGCCGACCGTGGCGTAGAGCACCCCGGCAAAGGACGAGGCCACCACGACGGCGGCCGGATAGCTGAGCTGCTGCACCGCGTTGGCCCTGTCGCGGTGGCGGTCGGGCACCAGCATGGCGGTCGAGGCCTGCAACGCCGGCGCCTCCATCGCGCCGAACACGCCGTTGGCGAAAGTCAGCACGTAGAGCTGCCAGACCTGGAACGCGCCCGACACAAAGGCCGCCAGCAGGAGGCCGTTGGTGACGCAGTAGCCGAGATTGGCCGCCAGCATCAGGGTGCGGCGGTCGAAGCGGTCCGCCAGCGCGCCGCCGAGGCCGCCGAAGAACAGCCAGGGCAAGGCCCAGAAGACGCTCACCAGCGCCAGCGGCGTTGCATGCCCGGTCATCCGGAACACCGCGATCCCTACCGCCAGACTGCTCGTCCGCGTCCCGACCATCGATACGGCCTGGGTCGCGAGCAGGACGTAGAAGGTGCTCAACCCTTTGGGCTTCATGCGATCGTATCCTGAGGACGAATGAGAACTATGTCCGTAGTTTTTTTCAAAACTACAATCGTAGCTAATCTGTCAACGAGAAACGGCGAGGACCGCTTCGGCGCGTCAGCCGGCGACTTTCCAGCGGACAAGTCGGGCGCGTTGCGGCTAAAACCACTCGTCGCACTGGGTGGCCGCGCCTTCGGGGGCGAATCTGGGGGGTAGATGTCCGACGTCACCAAGACTGGCGCGGCGGGGGCTGTCGGCGCGCCGGGCGAGACGGTCACTTCGGACAACCTCGCCTCGGCCGATGCCACCAACAGTGCGGAGGCGACCGGCGGCCCAGGCGGCGACAACTCGGCGGGCGCCGCAGGCGCGGGCGGGGACGCCACCGGCAACGCCGACACGCAGGCCGGAACCAGCGCCGAAGCGACGGCGCAGGGAGGCGCGGGCGGCGAGGGCGCGGCCGGCGGCAGCGGCGGCCGGGCCACCGCAACGGCCGCGGCGGCGGACCTTTCCGGCGGGAGCGCCTCCGTGCTCGCCCAGGCCCTGGCCACGGGCGGGGCGGGCGGCGACGGCGATGGCGCGGACCAGACCGCAGGCGCGGGCGGCCAAGCCTCCGCCACCGCGCAAGCCAGCAGCGCGGCCGCCGGGAGCGTGCGGGTCATCGCGCGGCAGACTGGCGGCGCGGGCGGCGACGGCGCGGACGGAGCCAACGCCGGCGCCGGCGCGGCGAGCACTATGGTGGATGCGGTGTCCGGCTCTAGCCTGCCCGCCAGCCTCAGCCTGGAACAGGACGCCACGGGCGGCGCGGGCGGTAACAGCACCGGGGGTCTGGCGGGCCCAGGCGGCGCGGCGGCGTCAAGCTTGAGCTTCGACGACACGACGACCCCCAACACGAGCTCGAGCCTGGCGGCCACGATCACCGCGACGGGCGGCGCTGGCGGCGCGGCGAGCGTCGGCGCGACGGGCGGCGGCGCACAGGCCGCGTCAACCCTGACCGGCGCGCACGGCGAGACGCTGACCGTCACGGCGCAAGGCGGCGTGGGCGGCGCCGGCCAGGCTTCGGGCGGCGCCGGCGGCGCGGCGCAGGCCGCGGCGACCCTGGCCAACACGTCCGGCGCGGTGGCGTATCTGACGGACCAGGCGACGGCGACCGGGGGGGCCGGCGGCGACGCCAAAGGGGCAGGCCAAACCGGCGGGATCGGCGGCGTCGCGACAGCCACGGCGCGCGGGACGGCGACGGGTCCGGCGCAGACGCTGCAAGTGGTCGCGCAACAAACCGGCGGCGCGGGCGGCGCCGGGAGCGGCGGCGCGGCGGGCGGCGCAGGTGCGGCAGGCTCCCTGACCAACGCCGTTTCGGGTTTCACCAATGGCGGCATCCTGGCGCTCAATCAGGACGTCACCGGCGGGGCCGGCGGCGCCAGCGCCGGCGGATCGGCCGGATCGGGCGGGGCGGCAGTCTCGAGTCTGACCTTCGACGACACGGCCAATCCCACCCTCAGCCTATCGGTCTTCGGCAACGTCGAGGCGGTTGGTGGGGCTGGCGGAGATGGCGCCGGCGGCGGCGCCTCGGGCGTGTCCGGCGGCGCCGCGGAGGCCACGTCGACCGTAACCGCGGTCCGCAGCCTCGACACCAGCGCCTTCGCCCAGGGGGGCGACGGGACCAGCGGCGCGGGCGGCGCCGCGACTGCCACGTCGAAGGCGACAAGCCTGCAGTCGGCCGCGTCGGACTTCGTCCAGGCGACGGCGCAGGCGCTTGGGGGGGCCGGCGGCGGCGCCAGCGGTGCGGGACTGACGGCGGCCAATGGCGGGGCCGCAGTTGCGAGCGCCCAGGCCGTCGCCGATGGCGCGGCCGCCGCCAGCAGCTTCGCGACCGACGTGGCCGGCGACGGTGGCGCCGGAACCAACGGCGCCAGCGCGGGATCGGGCGCGTCGATCATCGCCTCCAATACCGCCAGCGCCCTTAGCGCCGGCGGTTCGGTCGCCGTGACGCAGGACCTGACGGGCGGCAATGGCGGCGACGTCGACAGCGGCGTCGGCGGCCTCGGGGGCTCCGCCAACTCCGCCATATCCTTCAAGGACACCACCGCCGTCAGCGTCACCGGCACGTCGGAGACCGTCGGCGGCAAAGGTGGCGACGCCAGCGATAGCGGTGTCGCTGGGACCGGCGGCGGCGCTGTGTCGACTGTGAGCCTCATTGGCGATCGAACCGTCGTCGCCACCGCAGATGCGGGCTCGGCTGGCCCGCGGGTCGGCGCGGGCGGATCGGTGACCGGCGGCGCTGGCGCAGGAGGCGCGGGCGGTTCGGCCAGCGCGACAGCCAGCGCCGTCAGCACCCAGACGTCCGGCAACGACCAGGTGTCGGCCCAGGCTGACGCAGTCGGCGGCCACGGCGGCGCGGCGATGGGCGCGGGATTCACTGGCGGCGCCGGCGGTCAGGCCGTGGGCAGTGCGGCGCGCTCCGTCACCACCGCGGCGACGCAGACCTCGGCGACGGTCACCCAACAGGGCGGCGACGGTGGCGACGGGAGCGATGGCGCCGATGGTGGAGCGGGCGCATCGAGTTCGCTGATCAACGCGGTCAGCGGCGAGACCAACGGCGGCTCTCTCACCCTGACCCAGACCGCAGCGGGCGGCGAGGGAGGAGAAGGATCGATCGCCCAAGGTGGCGAGGGCGGCAACGCCGTCTCCGAACTGACCTTCGACGACACCCAGAACACCACCCAGAGCTTGCGGGTGACCGGTACGGCGCAGGCGGACGCAGGATTTGATGGCTCCGGCAACGTCGCGGCCAGCGCATCGCCCGGCGCCACCGCGACGATCAGCCTGACCGGCGCCCGCGCCGTGAACGCCCAGGCCATTGCGCAAGGGGGGTCCGGAGCGGCGACCGCCACGGCGCTCGCGGCGAGCATCAGCAGCCAGCCGGGTGACTCGGTCGCCGCGACGGCGATCGCGACAGCCGTCGCGGGAGCCGCCGTCGCCACAGCGCGCGCCACCAGTACCGGCGCCGCCGCCTTGGCTGCGTCCGTCCAGCAGACCGGCGGCCAGGGCGCCTTCGGGCTGCAGGCCGGCGACGGCGCGGCGAGTACGCTGACCAACGCCGCCAGCGGTCTGACCAACGGCGGTACGATGAACCTGAACCAGATCGCCACGGGCGGCGCGGGCGGGGACGCCTACGGCGGGATCGCCGGCGCCGGCGGCGTCGGAACAGCCGATCTGACCTACGATGACACCGCCAGCCCAACTCAAAGCGTCAGCGTGGCCAGCTTCTCCGAGGGCATCGGCGGCGCAGGAGGCGACGATCAGTTCAACCCTGGCGCCGCAGGACCCGGCGGCAGCGCGAGCGGGATAGACAACCTGACCGGCGTTGGAGCGGTTTCGACCGAGGCCGAAGCGAAGGGCGGCGCTGGCGGCGTCGCCACCAGCAATACGACGGCGGCGAGCGGCGGCGACGGCGGCGCCGCGAGCGCCAGCACGGTGGCGCACAGCACGACGGCCCAGGCGCTGGCCGGCGCGCAGCCGGTCCAGGCGATGATCTTCGTCACCGGCGGCGATGGCGGCCAAGGCGTGGGCGCCGCCCACAGCGGCGGCGCCGGCGGCGCTGCCTCGGACAGCACGGCCCAGGCATTCAGCGCCGGCGCGAGCCGTACAGTGGCCACGGTCATTCAGCTGGCCGGCGACGGCGGCGAAGGGATCGACGGAGCTGGAGGAGGCGCGGGCGGGGCCAGCACTCTCATCGACGCCACAATCGGGAAAACCAGCGGCGGCGACCTGATCCTCGACCAGGCGGCCTATGGCGGCGAAGGCGGCCCTGGCACGGGCAGCTCGGGCGGCGCCGGCGGCGCGGCGGTTTCGAACCTGACGTTCGACGACACGCTATCGGGCTCGTCAAGTGTGCTGGTCGCCGGCGAGGCGGACGCCTTTGCCGGCGGTGCCGGGTTCACCGAGTTGGCCAGCAGCGCGGCAGCCGGAGGCGCGGCCAACGCCATGGTCGATCTGGCCGGGGCCCGGTCGGTAAACGCCGACGCCAGCGCGAACGGGAACGACAACCGGCGGTCCGGCGACGGCGCCGGAGGCGCATCGAATGACGGCAGCGGCGGCGCCGGCGGTCAGTCGGGCGCCGTCGCCACGGCGGTAAGCACGAGCGCGACGGCCAACGACAACGTGGTCGCCGGCGCCGGCGCAACCGGCGGCGCCGGCGGCCAGGGTTCTGGGGTGGGCAACTCCGGCGGCGCCGGCGGCGGCGCGACGGCGAGCGCGCGCGCGGTCGACACCGCGAGCGCCAGCGCGGCCGTCTCAGTCTCGGCGGGCGCCGGCGTGGTCGGCGGTGCCGGCGGCGCTGGCGAGTTCGGGGCCGCCGGCGGCGACGGCGCATCGGTATCCCTGACCAACGCAGTGAGCGGGGTCTCGAACGGCGGCTCACTCGAGCTGGATCAAGGCGCGACCGCCGGCGCGGGCGGCGGCGCCGACAGCGGCTCCGCAGGCGATGGCGGTTCGGCGGTTTCTGCCCTGACATTCGACGATACGGCGGCGGCGACCCAGAGTCTGACGATCCTCGCCACCTCGACCGCCTTCGGCGGCAACGGAGGGATCGCCAACGCCGGCATGGGCGCGGGCGGCGACGCGACCGCTTCGTTGAACGTGACCGCGGCAGCGTCCGCCGCCGTGACCGCCATCAGCAGAGCTGTGAGCGGGGCCGGCTCGAACGGCGCCGGCGTGGCCAGCGCGGTGACGACAGCCAGCGGCGGCTCCGGAACGCTGGAAGCGTCCGCCCGCACGACCTTCCCGCAGATGTCCGGCTCTTTCATCTCCCAGCTCTCCGCTGGGGTCCAGGCGCCGGTGCAAGGCGTTTCGAGCGCGGCCGCGATAGCGAGCTTCGGCGGGGCTTTGCCGGCGTTCGATGCGACGCGGCAGGGCGTGGCCTTCCTGGTGGGCGAGCCCAGCCTCGCCGACCTTGCTGCCATGGCGCCCGCCGGCTCCGGCCTGATCGGCCTCTATGGCGATCGGCCTGAGGTCTTCATGCTGGGGGAAGTCGGCGGCGCTTATTCGACCGGGGGCAGCGGCTCGCAGACCGAGAGCACTGGCGTCCAGGTCTCGGTCGATCTCTCGCAGCTAGCCGCGCACCGCGACCTGATGCTGGCGCTAGACGACTTCGTGCAGACGGGCGCGGGCTTCTCCAGCCTCTCGGTCGTGGTGCTCGAGAACAACCTTCAAATCTACAACCAGACCTTCGCCAGCCCTGCCGCGGTCGAGAGCTTTTTTGCGCATCCGCTGGACCTTGCGTCGCTGGCGACGCCGCCGTTCGGCGGGGGCACAGTCGCCCAGTTCATCATTTCGTTGGGGCTGACCGAGACCACCGGCGCGACCGGCTTCTACGCCGACTTCGCCCTCGGCGAGGCCGGCGCGCCGATGCAGGATTTCGGCGGCGACGGCCTCAGCGATATCCTGTTCGGCCAGGGCGCCGGCGGCCCGGTCGCGATCTGGGCGATGGACGGAACCACCATCATCGGCGGCGGCAATGTTGGCTCGCCCGGCGGAAGCTGGGCCGCAGTCGGGACCGGTGACTTCGACGGCGACGGCAAGAGCGACATCGTCTTCCAGGACGCCTCCGGCAACCTCGCCACCTGGCAGATGAACGGCGCGGCCATCGTCGGGGGCGGTGCGATTGGCAATCCGGGCGGTACCTGGCATGCGCTCGGCGTTGGCGACTTCAATGGCGACGGGCGCTCCGACATCCTGTTCCAGGACGCATCCGGCGACCTCGCCACCTGGCAGATGCACGGCACGGCGATCGCCGGCGGCGGCGATATCGGCAATCCCGCCGGCACGTGGGCCGAGGTCGGGGTCGGCGACTTCGACGGCGACGGCAAGAGCGACATCCTGTTCGAGGACGCCGGGGGCAACTACGCCATCTGGGAGATGAACGGGACGTCGATCATTGGCGGCGGCGACATCGGCGCGCCGGGCGGCGCATGGAGCTTCGAAGGCGTCGGCGACTTCAACGCCGATGGGAAGAGCGACATCCTCTTCCACAACACCGCGAGCGGCGACTACGCCATCTGGGAGATGAACGGCGCGACCATCATCGGCGGCGGCGATATCGGCAGTCCGGGGGGCACGTGGCAGTTCGCCGGCATCGGCGACTACAACGGCGACGGCCATGCCGACATCCTCTTCACCGATGCGGCCGGCGATCTCGCCATCTGGGAAATGAACGGCACCCAGATCATCGGCGGCGGCCAGATCGGCAACCCCAGCTCAGTCTGGCACGTGCTGGGGTAGCTCGCCGGGCTTCCGTTAGGCCCGGATCCCCTTCACCGCCCGGTCGGCCCCCAGCGCCGACAGCGCGCCGCGGACGATGCCTTCGGCGTCGAGGCCGGCGGCGGCGTACATCAGGTCGGGCTTGTCGTGGTCCTGGAAGATGTCGGGCAGCGTCAGGGTGCGGATCTTCAGGCCGCGGTCGAGCATGCCGTGCGTCGCCAGAGCCTGCAGTACGAAGGCGCCGAAGCCGCCCATGGCGCCCTCTTCCACCGTGATCAGGGCCTCGTGCTCGCGGGCCAGGCGCAGGATCAGGTCGATATCCAGCGGCTTGGCGAAGCGGGCGTCGGCGACCGTGGTCGAATAGCCGCGCGCGGCCAGCAGGTCGGCCGCCTTCAGGCTTTCGCCCAGGCGGGTGCCGAAGGAGAGGATGGCGACCGAGTTGCCCTCGCGGACGATGCGGCCGCGGCCGATCTCCAGCGGCTCGGCGAACTCGGGGATGGCCACGCCCACGCCGTCACCGCGCGGATAGCGGAAGGCGCTCGGGCGATCGTCGAGGGCGACGGCGGTGGAAACCATGTGGGCCAGCTCCGCCTCATCGGCGGCGGCCATGACCACGAAGCCCGGCAGGGCCCCCAGGTAGCCGACGTCGAAGCTGCCGGCGTGGGTCGGGCCGTCGTCGCCGACCAGGCCGGCGCGGTCGAGGGCGAAACGCACCGGCAGGCGCTGGATCGCCACGTCGTGGACGACCTGGTCATAGCCGCGCTGCAGGAAGGTCGAATAGATGGCGGCGAAGGGCTTCATCCCGTCGGCCGCGAGGCCCGCCGCGAAGGTCACCGCGTGCTGCTCGGCGATGCCGACGTCGAAGACGCGGCTGGGGAAGCGCTTGCCGAAGATGTCGAGGCTGGTGCCCGACGGCATGGCCGCGGTGATGGCGACGATCTTGTCGTCCTTCTCGGCGTGCTTCACCAGCTCGTTGGCGAACACCACCTGGTACTTCGGCGCGTTGGACTGGCTCTTCACCTGCTGGCCGGTGATGACGTCGAACTTCTGCACGCCGTGGTACTTGTCGGGCGCGGTCTCGGCCGGCTTGTAGCCGTGGCCCTTCTGCGTGACCACGTGCACCAGCACCGGACGGTCTTTGATTTCCTTGACGTTTTTCAGGACGCCGACGAGATGGTCCATGTTGTGGCCGTCGATCGGACCGACGTAGTAGAAGCCCAGCTCTTCGAAGAGGGTGCCGCCGGTGGCCATGCCGCGGGTGTATTCCTCGGCGCGCTTGGCCATCACTTTCAGCGGGCGCGGCAGGTGCTCGGCGATGTCCTTGCCGAGGCGGCGGACGCTCTGGTAGGCGCCGCCGGAGACGAGGCCCGCGAGGTAGGCGCTGAGGCCGCCGACCGGCGGGGCGATCGACATGTCGTTGTCGTTGAGGATGACGATCAGCTGGCGCGTGGTGTCGGCCGCGTTGTTCATCGCCTCATAGGCCATGCCGGCGCTCATCGAGCCGTCGCCGATCACGGCGATCACCGAATTGTCGTCGCCGCGCCGGTCGCGGGCCACCGCGAAGCCGAGCGCCGCGGAGATGGAGGTGGCCGCGTGGGCGGCGCCGAAGGGGTCGTATTGGCTCTCGGCGCGCTTGGTGAAGCCGGAGAGGCCGTTGCCCTGGCGCAGGGTGCGCATGCGGCTGCGGCGGCCGGTGAGGATCTTGTGCGGATAGGCCTGGTGGCCGACGTCCCAGATGACGATGTCGCGCGGGGTCTCGAAAGTGTGGTGCAGGGCCACCGTCAGCTCGACCACGCCGAGGCTCGAGCCCAGGTGGCCGCCGGTGGCGGAGACGGTGTCGATGGTCTCGGCCCGCAGCTCGTCAGCGAGCTGTTTCAACTCGGGGACCGAGAATGCGCGCGTGTCTGCCGGGCTATCGACCTTGTCGAGCAGGGGCGTCGGTTGAGACATCAGATACCTAGTCCAAGTCCTGTGCGGGCGAGGCCAACACATGGTTGAGATGACGCTAGTTTTGCCGGTCTAGCACGAAATCGACCCCAGCCCGCAAATGCTGGGCGCGTGGGCCGAAGGGGTCGAGATGGGATTTTGTCTGCTCGATCAACAGGCGAAGACGTTCGCGCGCCTGTTCAACTCCGAGCAGGGTAACATAGTTCGCCTTGCCTTTTTCCGCGTCCTTGCCGCCCGCCGCCTTGCCGAGCTTGGCGGGATCTCCCTCGGCGTCGAGCAGGTCGTCGACGATCTGATACGCCAGACCGAGGTCCTGGGCGAAGGCGGTCAGGGCGTGACGTTCTGCCTCAGTCGCGTGCGCCATCACCGCGGGCAGCTCGAAAGCGCAAACGATCAGCGCGCCAGTCTTCATTCGTTGCATCCGCGCAACAGTGCCGAGGTCGCCGCGCACGCCCAGCAGGTCGATCATCTGGCCGCCGGCCATTCCGCGCGCGCCGGACGCCACGGCGAGTCGCCGCACCAGCTCGGCGCGCACCGCGCCGTCCGGATGGGTGTCCGGGTCGGCCATGATCTCGAAGGCGACCGTCTGCAGGGCGTCGCCGGCGAGGATGGCGGTAGCCTCGTCGTAGGCGATGTGGGCGGTGGGTCGGCCGCGGCGGGTGTCGTCGTCGTCCATCGCCGGCAGGTCGTCGTGCACCAGGCTGTAGGCGTGGACGCACTCCAGCGCGCAGGCCGCACGCAGCAGCGAGCGCTCCGGCAGATCGAACATCCGGCCGGTCTCGATGACGAAGAACGGCCGCAGCCGCTTGCCGGGGCCAAGCGCCGCATAGCGCATGGCCTCGGTCAGGCGCGCTTCCGGGCCGTCGGCCCTGGGCAGCAGCTCGTCCAGCGCCACCGTGACGGTGTCGGCGATCTCGGAGACCCGTTCGGCGAAGGCGGCCGACATCAAGGGTTCAGAACTCGGCCGGCTCGACGCCGGTGGGCCCAGAGGGTCCGATGACGATCCGTTCGACACGCAGCTGGGCCTCCTTCAACTTGGCTTCGCAGTGCGCCTTCAGGCGCGCCCCGCGTTCATAGGCGTCGATCGACTGTTCCAGGTCGGTCTTGCCTGATTCGAGCTCGGCGACGATCTTCTCCAGCTCCGCCAGCGCCGCCTCGAAGCTCAAGGATGCGATCTCTTGCGCGCCCGACATCCCGCCTCCCACCATCGCCAAACTAGTAAGCGCCACGTCGCCCGGCAACCGGCGAGCCCTCGCGTGGGGTCAACCTTTTCAGGACCGTGACATTTCGAACCGCCTGGTGGCCCAATACCTGAAGCCGCCGCGCTTCTCGACACACTTCCACCCGCGCTTCTGCAGCGCCAGCCCCACCATGGTATTGAAGAAGCCGTGCGCCACCACCAGCACGTCCTGGCCGCCGGCGGCCAGTTCGCTGAGCTGGCGGGCCGCCTCGTCGGCGCGCACCTGGGCCTGAGCGCGGCTCTCCTGCTGATCGTGATGATTGAACCACCACCACCAGAAGCGCGACGTGAAGCCCCAGATGCGCGGGCTCAGCTTCAGCCAGCTGGGCCAGTGCGGCGGCGGCAGTGGCGCCTCGATGAAGAGCGAATCCTCGGCGAAGGCGCGCCCGCCGGCCAGCGCCCGGGCCGTCTCGATCGAGCGCAGCCGGGTCGAGGCGATGATGAAACCGGCCCGCTCGGCCGCCTGTCTCAGGGTTTCCGGCGGCGTCTGGCCGTCCGCCAGGCCGCCGACCTCGTAGTCGGCCCACCACTCGCGGTATTCGTCGGCGCACAGCAGGAGCTTGCGCGACAGCGCCGGCTCGCCGTGGCGCGCCAGAATCACCGCGCCCGGCGCTTCGGCGGCGTCCGTGAAGTCGCCGAATGTGTCGTCAGCCATGGATCGGCGGGGCCCCGTCCCGAACCGGCATACGCTTCAGACCCCCTGCAATGCCCGGACATGCGCCACGGCCGAGCGCCCCAGCGCCTCAAGGTCGTAGCCGCCCTCGAGGGATGAAACAACCCGGCCACGGGCGCGCCGATTCGCCACCGCCACGATAGCGCGAGTCGCCCAGGCATAATCCTCGGCTTCCAGCTGCTGCTCGGCCTCCGGGTCGCGGGCATGGGCGTCGAACCCGGCGGAGACCAGGATGAGGTCGGGCGCGAAGCTGTCGACCCGCGCCATCAGCCCTTCGAACGCATGGCGCCAGGCTTCGCGCGGCGCGCCGGGCGGCACGGTGGCGTTGGCGATATTGCCGAGCCCGGTCTCGGACGGATCGCCCGTGTAGGGCCACGCCGGCGCCTCGTGCACCGAGGCGAGGAACAGGCTGGGGTCGGCCGCGAACAGGTCCTGGGTGCCGTTGCCATGGTGGACGTCGAAATCCACCACGGCGACGCGGCCAAACCCCGCCGCCCGCGCCACCCGCGCCCCGATCGCCACGTTGGAGAACAGGCAGAAGCCCATCGGCGTCTCCGCCCCGGCATGGTGCCCGGGCGGCCGCACCGCGCAGAACGCCCGCTCCCCCTCCCCGGCCGCCACCCGCCGCACCGCCGCGACGACGGCGCCCGCCGCCCGGCTGGCCGCCCGCATTGAGCCCGGCGAGAGCCAGGTGTCGCCATCATCGAGCAGCCGGTAGCCCTCGCCCGGCTCGACCCGCTGTAGAGCGGCGACGTAGCGCTCGGTGTGGACCAATGCGAGGTCGGCCGGATCGGCGAGCGGCGCTTCGAGGCGCTCAAGATCGAGGCCGGGTGCATCGGCGAGCGCGTCATTGACCGCCCGCAGGCGCGCCGGAGACTCGCTGTGCCCGGGCGGCGGCGCGTGGGCCAGCATGTCGGCGTGGGTGTAGAGGGCGAGGGCCACGCTACGGCTGATCTTCGCCCGACGGAGCCTCACCGCCAGCACGTGACATGAACCGATCGGACCAAGTGAGGTCAGCTCGCCCAGCCCGTTCGCGCGGCAGCGCCTCGGTCTTGCGGGGAGTGAGGGCCGCGAGAATACGGCCCACGTAGCTATTGAGTCTCGACATCACCCAGCTCCCAACGGCATGCGCCCGTCGCCCTTGCAGTCTAGCATCGAGAGGGGTCCGTCGAACGCATGGCGGAGCAGTTTTTCCGATCTCAGAGGTTGGTCAAGGACCGCGCCTTTGGCGCGGCGGCGGCGCCGCGACGCTGCGCGTCGTCTTGAGCAACCTCTGAGATCGGAATCAAATGCCGCCGTCCGATCGAAGGACTTTTCCGTCCGCCCGAAGGCTCGCTGATTTGCCTGTCGCCGTGCCCACCATCCGCCGCGCCGGCCCCGCCGACGCCGAGGCGCTGTCGCAAATCGGGCAGGTGACGTTCGCCGAGACCTTCGCGCATCTCTACCCGCCCGGAGACCTGGCGGCGTTCCTCGACCAAGCGCACAGCGTGGCGCGGGCCCTCGCCGACCTCGCCGATCCGGCCAGGGCGGCGTGGCTGGTCGAACAGGATGGCGAGGTGGTCGGCTACGCCCTCGTCTGCCCCTGCAAGCTGCCGCACCCCGACGTGACGCCGGCCTGCGGCGAGCTCGACCGGTTCTACCTGAAAGCCGGCCACCAGGGCGGCGGCGTGGGTTCGCGGCTTTTCGCCGAGGCCATGGCGTGGCTCGAGAAGGATGGGCGGCGTTCGATCTGGCTCGGCGTCTGGTCGGAGAACCTGGGCGCCCAGCGCTTCTATGCCCGGCACGGGTTCGAGGTGGTGGGGACCTACGCCTTCGCGGTCGGCGAGACTCAAGACCACGAGTTCATCATGCGCCGCGCCTGACCGCTTCGCCGGCGCATCCAGCTTGACGCGCCGGCGGGGTTTCGCGCCTCTGGCGGCACTCGCAGGGTGGGGCCGGGGCGAATGCAGCGCAGGTTGGGGATCTTCGTCGGCATCGCCATGGTGCTGGGGGTGGTGGCCGGCATAGCGCTGAACCAGTGGCTGAGCCCCGCGGCGGCCAAGGGCGCGGCCGCCAACCTCTCGATCCTCACCGACCTCTTCCTGCGGCTGATCAAGATGATCATCGCGCCGCTGGTCTTCTCCACCCTGGTGGTCGGCATCGCCCACATGGAGGACACCGCCGCCATCGGCCGGGTGGGCGTCAAGACCCTGGGCTGGTTCGTCTGCGCCGGCATCGTCTCACTGACGCTTGGCCTCTTCATCGTGCAGCTACTGCACCCGGGCGCCGGCATGGCCCTGCCGCACGAGGCGCCGCCGGCCGGCGCGGTGGACGCCGGCGCCTTCACCCTGAAGGATTTCGTCACCCACCTGATCCCGACCTCGATCATCGACGCCATGGCCAGGAACGAGATCCTGCAGATCGTGGTGTTCTCGGTCTTCGTCGGCTCGGCGATCTCGGCGCTCGGGCACAAGACGCCGATCCTGCTGCAGGGCGCCGAACAGCTGGCCGCGGTCATGCTGAAGGTGACCGGCTATGTGATGCTGGCCGCGCCGCTCGCCATCTTCGCGGCCCTGGCGGCGACCATCGCCACGCAAGGGCTGGGCGTGCTGCTGAGCTACGCCAAGTTCGTCGGCGAGTTCTACCTGGCGCTGCTGATTCTCTGGGCGATCCTGATCGGCGCGGGGTCGATCGCCGTGGGCCGTCGCACCGGCGCGCTGATCAGGGCCATGCAGGCGCCGCTGCTGGTCGCCTTCTCCACCGCCACCTCCGAGGCGGCCTACCCGCTGATCCTGGAGAACCTGCAGAAGTTCGGCGCGCCGCGCCGCATCGTCAGCTTCGTGCTGCCGCTCGGCTACTCGTTCAACCTCGACGGCTCGATGATGTACTGCACCTTCGCGACCCTGTTCATCGCCCAGGCCTACGGCATCCCGCTCAGTCTCGGCCAGCAGGTGACCATGCTCGGCCTCTTGATGATCACCTCCAAGGGCATGGCCGGCGTGCCCCGCGCCTCGCTGGTGGTGATCGCCGCCACCCTCCCCCTCTTCCACCTGCCCGAGGCTGGCCTGCTGCTGGTGCTCGGCGTCGACCACCTCCTCGACATGGGCCGCAGCGCCACCAACGTGGTCGGCAATTCCGTGGCCGCGGTGGTGATCAGCAGGTGGGAGAAGCAGCTCGGAACGGGCGAGGCCGCCCCTCCCCCGCTCCTCCCACACGAAGTGGGAGAGGTGTCAGCCGGAGGCTGACGGAGGGGGCCCGACCACGGCGCCGCGAATGCGGGCAGCCGCCGCATCCGGATCGCGCAGCACCTCTGCGTCGGTAAGTCGGAGGATCTGGTAGCCCGCGTTGCGAAGGTAATCCTCGCGAGCCGCATCCCGCAGCATGACATCCGACGCGTCATGCGCGCCACCGTCGATCTCGACCACGAGGCGTGGGGCGGACTCTCTTCGCACTGGACAGGGAACGCTGGCGCCCCCATCCTCAGTTAAACACCCGTTAGACTGCGCCCTGAGAGACTGCCCGCCATGTTCATGACGTTCTTCACCGAGCTGAAGGCGGCCAAGGTGCCGGTGACGCTCAAGGAATATCTCATGCTCATGGAGGGCATGGACAAGTCGGTGATCGACCGGCGGGTGGAGGATTTCTACTATCTCGCGCGCACCATCCTGGTGAAGGACGAGAAGTATCTCGACCGCTTCGACGTGGTGTTCGGCCATGTGTTCAAGGGCCTGGAGCTGCTCCAGGTCGAGCAGATGAAGGACATCCCGGCCGAGTGGCTGAAGCGCCTGACCGACAGCTTCCTCACCGAAGAGGAGAAGAAGCAGATCGAGGAGATGGGCGGCTTCGAGAAGATGATGGAGATGCTGCAGGAGCAGATGCGCCGGGCCCAGGAGGGCGAGGGCGATGGCGACGAGGAAGGCGACGAGAACCGCCGCGGCAACGGCCGCAACTTCCCCATCGGCGCCAACGGCTACCACCCCGAGGGCATCCGCATCGGCCAGGACAAGGGCCGCCACGGCAAGGCGATCAAGGTCTGGGACAAGCGCGAGTACAAGAACCTCGACGACCAGGTCGAACTCGGCACCCGCAACATCAAGATCGCCCTGCGCCGCCTGCGCAAGTTCGCCCGCACCGGCCAGCCGGACGAGCTGGACATGAAGGGCACCATCAAGGAGACAGCCAACAAGGGCTATCTCGACCTGGTGATGCAGCCGGAGCGGCGCAACACCATCAAGGTGCTGCTGTTCTTCGACATCGGCGGTTCGATGGACAGCCACATCAAGCTTTGCGAGGAGCTGTTCTCGGCGGCCAAGACCGAATTCAAGCACATGGAGTTCTACTACTTCCACAACTGTCTCTACGAGAGCGTGTGGAAGGACAACCGGCGCCGCCATGCCGAGAAGCTCGACACCTGGGACCTGCTGAACACCTTCGGCAAGGACTACAAGGTGATCTTCGTCGGCGACGCCACCATGAGCCCCTACGAAGTCACCTATCCCGGCGGCTCGGTGGAGCACTGGAACGAGGAGCCGGGCGCCGTCTGGATCGACCGCGTGGCCCAGCACTGGAACAGCGTCGCCTGGCTCAACCCCACCCCGCAGCGCCACTGGGACCACACCCCCTCGATCGGCCTGATGAAGCAGCTGATCGGCGAACGCATGTTCCCGCTGACCCTCGAAGGCCTGGAAGCGGCGATGCGCGAACTGGTGCGGGGCGGCGGCGCGACGTCGATCAGGCCGATGCTGTCGTAAGGAAGGTTCGGCTGCGGTACGGCCCCCGCGCTCTAGGTATCGGGAGCGTAGCTACTTGTCGGATCGTGCCTTCAGACCCTGAAGCCACGCTTTCTCCACCAGAGTTTCGATATCAGCGAAGATTTGCTTGCCTCTGCTTGTGGCGCCCGTCTTGTTCTCTGGATCAGACTCGAAGCAAGCGCGCGCCTCGGCCGACATCCCCATGAGGTCCCTGAAGAGTCCTTCGCCCAGCTGTGCCCGAAACCGTCGCAGGCCCTCGTTGAAGGCGTAGAATCTGGACTCAAGCGTCCGGTACGGAGTATACGCTCCCGGCCCAAAAATAGGCGCTTGCAACCGCATGCTTCCCGCTTGGTCAGCTAAATCGTCTAACGAGTCGGCAACTCGGGACCTATATTCTCGAGGCATCTTCCGTCCTTCTAATATCTCCGGCGGGGCGCGTAATTACATAGGAGCGCCCTCCACCAAGCTGGCTGGGCCTAATGATGACGACAAAGTCCGGTGCTGAGTCCGCCCGGAAGAATCCCCTGACCTGGGCGTTAGCAAGTGATTTAGGTGTAAGCGTCCAGTCGATAGACATATTGCCGATACGGGCATCAGGAACCTTATAGGACTGGTCCTCGGATCTTTTGTCCCGGTTGTTGACCGTGATATTCTGGCCGGCGCCATAAGGAACTCGCGATTCTACGAATACCTCCCTCAATACGTCGCGTACTGTCGTATCGACCGCTCTGCCGATCGCCGCCGACCACGCCCTTGAACCTTGCGGGGCGTTCCCTTTGTAGTCTCTGACTGCTTCTGTATACGCTTTGTCTACCTCCCGCTGCAGTAATTTGACAGTTTCGACTTGAAGAGGCTCGATTTCGTGCTTGAACCTATAATAATCTGCGGCCCGATCCATCAAGAGCTTATCGATGACGGCCGCGCGACCTTCCCATGACATCTCAGCGAGCGATTGAAGTTCATCATCCCGGTAGGACGGATCCATCGCCTTGATCTGGTCGTATAGGTAGCCGTAGACAGCGCTCGTCGCTTGAAGATTGGACTCGTTTGCGAGAGCGCTGAAACCCAAGAAGCTGTCGATCGGCGCCAAAGGAATCTCGAGTCCAGGGGCGTCCCTCAGGCCGGGAAACAACTCCGACAGTTCCATGAAGTCATACGGCGGTTCGTTGCCGCCGATCCCTTGACGAAAGCCTTCTTCGGCGTCGCCGGGGCCTCCCGCTGGGACGAGGACAGGGCTGTCATGGCCGGGATGGTAAACGCCGTCGTCAAGCCCCGGAAGTTGCGAACGTGTGCTGTCCTTGTCTGGCGTTGAATCGAGGGCGCGTTCGCCGTTGATCCGTGGGGACGACGCGGCTCCAACCCCGCCCGTCGTCCACTGACCGCCATTGCTCTGCCCAGCCGGGATTCGGGGCTCGTCCTGCCAAGCGGTCCCAGCCTTCTCAAGATCAGCCACCCCCGCCAGTCTGCCGAAACCCGCTCGCCCGAGGTCCGGGAAACCAGTCATCACGGCTTCCAGGGACGCCAACACTAGGTCGCCCGCCTCAAGGCTAGCTACCATCCGTTTGAGGCCGCGGTCGCAACGATCGATAACGCCTGGCGGTTGCGCGCCGTAAGCAAGACGAAGGATCTCGCCTAACCTCTCGCGCGACCGCTTTTCGTAACGCAGCCCATCGTCGATCGGCCGAGCCCAAATAGGTGGCAGACCACCAAGCGCAACGCCATCTTCATCGCACGATAGGCCCGCGCCGCCTCGCGGGAAGAGATGGTAGGCGCGTCCAAAGTGAAAGTTCATCCGAGCCCATTCCAGTTGGTAGGGCCGACATTAAATGTTCTACTTTTGTTCCGATGTCAAGAGCGATCGCGCGGCGTTGTCGGTCATCGCCTCAACGGGGGCGCAAACGGGCAAATCCGGCCGGATCACCGCGGGCGATCGTTGCTTGCATCCGGCGAGACGCTTCGTCGGCGCATGCGAGGCGGGCAGCGGTGGACGTGAACACGGGAAGCCCGCGCCGGTGCTGGCTCAGGTCGCGGCTTGCGCGCGCCGCAATTGGCTGGAAGGCAATTCGGTCACCGCGCCTCTCGTCTAGCGCGTGGCCGAGGTTTCGATCGTTGGCGCGTCGTCGGAGCACGTGAGCGGCGGGCGGGGATCGGCGATGCGGTCCGGGATTTCGGTCGGCCCGTCGGCGCAGCGGTCTTGTTGCGAGATCGCCGCCGCATCTTCGGCATCGGCCGAGGCAGTCGCGGCAAAAGCCGGGAAGACCTCGTCCAGCGGCTTGGTGTCCGGCAGGATGTAGACCACCCCGCCTGCGGCGAACTGCTTCTGCACGAAGTCGGCGTAGAACTTGGCCGGCACGTTGATGCAGCCGAAGCTGATGCGGTGCTCGGCGGGCGATGGCGACTTGATGCGCTCGAGGCGATGCTCGGCCGGGTTGGTGGTGATCACCGGATGCAGCCCGATCCCGTCGGCATAGTCGACCCAGAGCACCATGCCGTGTCCATTCGAGGGGCCGAACGCCGCATCGAAGCGGCCGGCGGGCGTGGTCCGCTCGTCCGGGCTGATCGCCGCGAGGGCGAGGTCGCCGATGCCGGGGGCCGAGTCATCGCCGGGCGCCAGGCCGACCAGCACCGGCGCCGAGCCGAGCAGGCGCCCTTCGGCGTCGAAGGCGAAGACGCGGGCCCCCAGCTTGTCCACGACCATGAACGGCCGCTCGTCGTTGTCGCCGCTCGCGGCGGCCCAGGCCGCCAGCCGCTTGCCGATATCGGCCTCGGGGCGGGGCGCCGGCGTCAAGGCGTCGATCTCCGCCTCGATCTTCCGAAGCTGGGCATCGCCCTCGCCCAACATCGGGAGAGCGCCTGGCGTGGCCGCGTCGCTGGGCGGCGGATGATGCGTGGTCTTCGCCAGCGCCGGCGAGGTCAGTACGAAACTCATGAGGAAGGCGACGAATATCGCCGGCCCGTTACTGCGCATCGCCAAGACCCCAGGCGCTATCGTGTCAGACCCCCTCGCGCGGCGTCAGATCAGCCGCGTGGCGTCCTTGGCATCGGCGCGGGCGGCGGGGCCTGCTGCAGGGCGTCGACCCGCACGCTCAGCGCATCGACCTTCTGGCCCACCTGCGTCGCCAGCGCCTGGGCGGCCTGGGCCGCGGCCATCGCGGCGTCGGCCTTCTGCTCGGCGTCGTTCGCCTTGGTTTCGACCACGGTGATATGCTCGTTCACTTCGGCGATGCGGTGATCGACATAGTCCTGCGTGGCGCAAGCGCTCAGACCTATACCGCCGGCCACCAGCATTGCAGCCACTTTCATTTGCGCGAAAACTTTCGTCACCATGCCGGTAACCCTCCTTTGCCTTCCACGACCCCTAAGGTCGGGGGCGAACCCTGAGGACAAAGCAGCGCAATGTCCCGTGCCTGAGCCATAAACAGCTGAAGTGGCCGCGCGTTCCAAACCGTGGTGATTCCGCGGCTCTTGCGTCACGCGTGCGAGTCTCTAACACTCCCTCTCCCGTGAAGGATTGACGACACCGCCCGTGACCGACGCCGTCACCCCCATCCCCGAAGCCGATCCGGAGCGCGAGGCCGCGACCAAGGCGCAGGTGCTGGCGGCGGCGGAGCGGCTGTTCGCGCTGAACGGCTTCCAGAACGTCTCGGTGCGCGACATCACCGCCGAGGCGGGGGTGAACCTGGCCAGCGTCAACTACCACTTCGGCTCCAAGGACGCGTTGCTGTTCGAGATCTTCCGGCGGCGCACCGCCGAGCTGAACCGCGACCGCGCCCGCATGCTGCACGAGGCCGCCGACCGGCATGGCGGCAAGCCGCCGGTGCGCGAGATTCTGCGCGCCCTCTTCGAGCCGCCGCTGCGCTGGTCCAAGCCCGACAGCGCCCGGCGCATCAGCGTGCAGTTCATCATCCGCGCCCGCAGCGAGGGCACCGAGGCGATGCGCGAAGTGCTGCGCACCGACGTCTCGCACCTGCGCCGCTTCGCCGATGCGCTGATGGAGGCGCGGCCGGACCTCGCGCCGGAGGAGGCCTACTGGCGCCTGCACTTCTGCCTCGGCATGATCCACAACAACCGCTTCGCCGAGTTCGACCGCCTGCACACCCTCTCCGACGGCGCCACCCGCGAGAGCGACACCGAGGCCCTGCTGCGCCGCATGGTGGATTTCGCCGAGGCCGGGTTTCTGGCATAGCGCGCGCTTCCCGGGAGTAGCTTGGCCATGACGGACGCGTTGGTGCTGGAGGGCCTGACCAAGGTCTTCACCAAGCCGGCCGTGGACAACCTGTCGCTGACCGTGCGGGCCGGCGAGCTTTACGCGCTGCTGGGGCCCAACGGGGCGGGCAAGACCACCACCTTGCGGATGGCCGTGGGCCTCTTGAAGCCGACGTCCGGCTCGATCCGGGTGTTCGGCGTCGACGCCATCGCCGACCCGGCGGCGGCCAAGCAGATCACCGCCTGGGCGCCAGACGAGCCGCTGCTTTACGACCGGCTGACGCCGATGGAATACCTGGAGTTCGTCGCCGGGCTCTGGGGTGTCGATCCCAAGGAGGGCCGCGAGCGGGCCGAGCGGCTGCTGAAGTTCCTGGGCCTCTGGGACCAGCGGGGTCAGCGCTGCGAGAGCTTCTCGCGCGGCATGAAGCAGAAGGCGGCGCTGGCCGGGGCGCTGATCCATGAGCCGCGCCTGCTGATCCTCGACGAGCCGCTGACCGGGCTGGACGCGGCCGTGTCGCGCCAGGTCAAGGACCTGCTGCAGGAGCGGGTGCGGGCCGGCGCCACGGTGATCCTGACCACCCACATCCTCGAGGTGGCCGAGCGCATCGCCGACCGCATCGGCATCATCCAGTCGGGCAAGCTGCTGGCCGAGGGCACCCTCACCGAACTGCGCGAACGGGCTGGCGAGCGCGAAGGCACGCTCGAGGACGTGTTCCTCGAACTGACCGGCGAGGCGGCCCCCGCGGAGCCCGCCGCGGCGTGATCGGCCGCCCGGGCTCGACCCTATGGCTGCTCGGCTGCGAGATGCGGCTGACCTGGCGCAACATGCTGGGCCGGCGCGGCGCCCGCTACCGGTTCGTCGCCCTCACTGTGGTCGGACTGGCGTTCCTCGGCGTCGGCTCGATGCTCGCGTTGGCGCTGCAGGGCTTCGCGATGCCGCTGAACCCGTACACCATCCTGGGCGCCGACATCGGCTCGCTGCTGATCTTCACCCTGATGCTATCGCAGACTTTGGCCGGCGCCACCGAGGCGCTCTACACGCGCGGCGACCTCGACCTGCTGTTTTCGGCGCCGATCTCGCCGCGCAAGGTGCTGACCGTGCGCTTCGCCTCGCTGGCGGCGAGCGCCTTCTCGGCCTTCGCGCTGCTGGTGCTGCCCTTCCTGATCCCGCTGGCGATCTTCGGGCACTGGAGGTGGCTGGCGGTGCTGCCGGTGCTGGGCGCCTATGCCCTCGGGGCCAGCGGCACGGGGCTGGCGCTGGCCGTGGTGCTGTTCCGGCTGATCGGGCCGAAGCGTACCCGCACCGTCGCCCAATTGATCGCGGCGGTGATCGGCGCGGCCTTCTTCCTGACCAGCCAGATCCGCACCCTGCTGGGCGGCAAGGGCGCGTCCAGCGTCTGGCAGCAGGTGGCGGCCACCGCCGGCGACCCGAGCCTGCGGCTGCCCGCCGGCGCCGACTGGCCGCTGCGCGCCATGCTGGGCGAGCCGCTGCCGCTCGCCACCCTGCTCCTCGTCGGCCTTGGCCTCTTCCTCGCGACCAGCACCTGGCTCTCGCGCCGCTTCGCCGCCGACGCGGCGGCAGCGCAGGGCGCGGACGTCGGGGTGGCGCGCACCACCGGCAAGGCGCCCGGCGCGTTCGCCTCGGGCGCCTTCGCCGCCACCTTCGTCAAGGAGCAGCGGCTGCTCTGGCGCGACATCGGCCTGATCTCGCAAGTGCTGCTGCGCACCCTCTACCTGATCCCGGTTACCTTTCTGGTGCTGCGCAACGCCGGCAGCCACTCGGTGTTCGCCCTGCCCGGCGGCGCGGCGGCGATCGCCTTCCTGGCCGGCCAGGTCGGCGGCAGCCTGACCTGGATCACCCTGTCGGCCGAGGACGCGCCGGAGCTGCTGGCCTCGGCGCCAGCCGCGCTGACCACCCTGCGCGCCGCCAAGCTGGCCGCCGGTCTGGCGCCCCTGGCGGCGCTGCTGACAGTCCCCCTGGCGCTGCTGATCTGGTTCGCCCCCATCGTGGGGCTGGCCGCCACCCTCGGCTCGGCGGCCACGGCCGGCGCGTCGGGGATGATCAACGCCTGGCACCCGAACCCCGGCAAGCGCAGCGAGTTTCGCCGCCGCCGCCAGGGCTCGCTCCTGATCACCGTCGCGCAGCTCTTCATCACCGTGCTGATCGGCGGGGCAACCGCTCTGGCGGCGCTCGGCATGATCTGGGCCCTGATCCCGGGGGGCGTAGCGGCCCTGCTGCTGCTGCTCATGCGCCGCTCGCCCCAGCGTATCGCCGAGGCCCTGGCGGCGTCGGGCTGACGGCCGGGTGCGCCGCTTCCTCGCCAGCGTCTACGCCTTCAAGCTCTTCGACGCCCTGATCCTGATCTACGCCCTCTACCCGGTGATGTTCGTCGACGACGGCATGACCCCAGGCGAGGTCGGCGTGGCGCTGGCGGTGTGGTCGGTGACCGCCTTCCTGGTGCAGGTGCCGGCCGGAGTCTGGGCCGACCGCTGGTCGCGGCGCGGCATCCTGGCGATCGCCCAGGCGCTGCGGCTGGTCGGCTTCGTGATCTGGCTCGTCTACCCGCACTTCTGGGGCTTCCTCGGCGGCTTCGTGCTCTGGGGGGTGAAGAGCGGGCTGACCGGCGGCTGCTTCGAGGCGCTGGTGTTCGACGAACTGAAGGCCGCGGGGCGCGAGGCCGACTACACCCGCGTCGCCGGGCGCGCCGAGGCGGTGTCGTTCGCCGGCCTGCTCGCCGCCTCGTTCCTGGCCGCGCCGCTGGCCCCGCTGGGCTACGGCGTGCTGGTGGCGCTGAGCGTCGCGGCCAGCGCCCTGGGCGCGGCGGCGGCGATGAGCTTCCCCAGAGCCCCCCGCTTCGCCCACGCCGGCGACGTCGACTACCTCGCCCACCTGCGTCTCGGCCTGGCGCAGACTGTGCGCGCGCCGAGGGTGCTGGGCCTGGTGGCGTTCCTCACCCTGGCCCTGGTGCTGGGCGGCGGGCTCGACGCGTTCTGGCCGATCTTCGCCAGCCAGGCCGGCCTGACCCACGCCGGCGTCGCGATCTTCATCGGCGTGCTCAGCGGCGGCCAGGCGGTGGCGAGCGCCTTCGCCCACCGGGCGCGCCGGCTGCCGGCCGCCGTGTTCTTCGCCCTCCTCGCCATCAGCGGCGCGCTGCTCGCGGTGGCGGCCGCCTTTTTCCAGCCGGCCGCGATGGCGCTGTTCGTCGTCTTCGTCGGCCTGCTGAAGGTGATCGACGTGGTCTATGAGGGCCGGCTGCAGGCGGCTCTGCCGTCGGAAACCCGCGCCACCATCGCCTCGGTCAAGAGCTTCGTCGTCGAGGTCGGCATGACCGCCCTCTTCCTCACCTTCGGCCCCCTGGCCCAGCTCACCAGCTACCGCACCGCCCTGCTGGTCACGGGCGCCCTGGTGATCGGGGCCGGCCTCGCCCTGCTGGCGCGGCGCGTCGTGCTGGACACCCGGGCGGCCAGCCGCGCTTAGGTCTTGGCCGCCGCGGTGGCGACACCCGCCGCGATCAGCACGCCGCCGCCGGCCCGCTTCGACCACAGCATCGCGCCCGGCCGGCGTAGCAGCTGGGCGGCGTGCGAGGCGACCAGGGCGTAGCCGCTGTCGGTGATCGCCATGCTGGTGACGTAGCTCGCCACCAGCAGCGCGGCCTCTAACACCAAGAGCAGCAAGAAGAGCCAAAAGCAC
>DATAVF010000039.1:0-2755 GCA_036267835.1 Caulobacteraceae bacterium
GCCTCGGTGATGCCGGTGGCCTTCGGCACCGCCGACGACTGCCTGTTCGAATTCGGCCACCTGAAGGCCGGCGAGACGGTGCTGGTGCAGGCCGGCGCCAGCGGCGTCGGCACCGCGGCGATCCAGCTGGCCAAGCGAGCCGGCGCCAAGGTGATCGCCACCGCTTCGAGCGACGAGCGCCTGGAGAAGCTGAAGCCGCTCGGCATGGACATCGGCATCAACTACCGCACCCACGACGTGGTCACCGAAGTGATGCGCATCACCGACAAGAAGGGCGTCAACCTGGTGGTCGACAGCGTCGGCGGCTCGACCCTGCAGGGCTCGATCCTGTCGCTGGGCTACCGCGGCCGCGTCTCGATGGTGGGCGCCGCCGGGCGCGAGCCGATGACGGTGGACGTCTCCAGCTTGATGGGGGGCAACCGCACCCTGCAGGGCGTGTTCCTCGGGGCCGAGATCGGCGGCGACCGGGCCCACGACAACATCCAGCGCCTGATCAACGAGGCGGCGCGCGGCGAACTCACAGTGGTCATCGACCGCACCTTCCCGCTCGCGGAAGCCGCCGCCGCCCACGCCTACATCGAAAGCCGCCAGGCGGTGGGCCGGGTGCTGCTGATCCCCTGACCGGTCAGTGGCCGCCGCCGCCGGCGCTGCTGAAGATCTTCGGCTTGGGGCCCAGCCAGACGCCGATCGCGGCGATGACGAAGGCGGCGGCCATGACCAGGTAAAGCTGGTCGGTGGCGAGCATCACGGCCTGGCTCTGGGCGAGGTTGTCGACCTGGCTCAGCGACTGCGCCGCGCTCATGCCGCCGTGGGCGAGGATGCGCTGGGTCGCGGCCGGGTCGTTGAGGGCGCCGGCGATGTTGGCGTGGTTCCGCGTCGAGGCGTTGGCCCACATCGTGGTGACCAGCGAGGCCGAGAACGCGGCCGACGTGGTGCGCAGGAAGTTTGACAGGCCGGCCGCCGAAGCCATCTCCTGCGGCAGCACCGACGAAAGCGCGATCTGCGTCGTCGGTACGAAGAAGAAGGGCATGAAGGCGCCTTGGATCAGGAAGGTGAAGCCCACCGTCCAGAAGTCGGCGTTGCTGGCGAACTGCGAGCGGACCAGCGAGGTCACGGCCAGGCCCAGCACCCCGAAGCTGACCAGTGCGCGCGGGTCGATCCTGGTCATCAGCCGGGGCACGATCGGTGAGAAGACCACCGCCAGCACCCCGCCGAACGCGGTCGTGTAGCCGGCCCAGGTGGCCGTGTAGCCCATGTTGGTCTGCAGCCAGAGGGGGCCCAGCACGATGCTGGAGAAGAAGGTCCCGAAGGTCAGGGCGATGGTGATGACAGCGCCGGTGAAACCTCGGTGTCGGAAGACCCTGAGGTCGACGATCGGGTGTTCGTCGGTGAGCTCCCAGATCAGGAATGCGGCGAAGGCGATGGCGGCGACGATCGCCAGGGCGACGATGAAGGGCGAGCCGAACCAGTCGAGCTCCTGGCCCTTGTCGAGCATGATCTGCAGCGTGCCGACGAACAGCACCAGGAGGGCGAGGCCGGGAAAATCGACCCGCCGCGCCATCGTCGGGGTTTCCTGCGAAGCCAGCATCCGCCAGGCGAAGAAGCCGCAGATCGCCGCCACCGGCACGTTGATGTAGAACACCCAGGGCCAGCCGGCCGTGTCGCAGAGCGTGCCGCCGAGGATCGGCCCGGCGATCGGGGCCACGACCGTGGTCATCGACCAGAGGCCCATCGCCTGGCCGCGCTGATTCGGCGGGAAGACCCGCATCATCAGCGTCTGCGACATTGGCATGATCGGGCCGCCGCACAGGCCCTGCATCACCCGGAAGGTCACCAGCAGGCCCAGCGATGGCGCAAGGCCGCAGAGCGCCGAGCAGATGCCGAACCCGATGATGCCGGTGACGAACACCCGCACCGCGCCGAAGCGCTGGGCCAGCCACCCGGTCAGCGGCACCATGATCGCCTCGGCGACCGAGTAGGAGGTGATGACCCAGGTGCCCTCGCTGGGCGCCACGGCCAGGCCCCCGGCGATATTGGGAACCGAGACATTGGCGATGGTCATGTCGAGCACGACCATGAAATTGCCCATCGCCAGCAGGAAGCCGGCGAGGGCCAGCGCCGAACCGTGCAACGGCACGGGCTCGGCTGGAGCGGCGTAGGCGGCGGCGGCCATGGCGTGGGCTACTTGGAGATGTCGACGTCGACGTTCATCGAGAGACCGACCCGCAATGGGTGGTCCTTCAGCTCGGCCGGGTCGAGGGCGATGCGCACCGGCAGGCGCTGCACCACCTTGATCCAGTTGCCGGTGGCGTTCTGGGCCGGGATCACCGCGAAGGCCGACCCCGTGCCGCCGGCGAAGCCTTCGACCTTGCCGTGGAACTTCACGCCAGAGCCATAAAGGTCGCTGGTCAGAATGGCTTCCTGGCCCAGCTTCATGCCGCGCAGCTGGCCTTCCTTGAAGTTGGCGTCGACGTAGGCTTCCTGGATCGGCACCACGGTCATCAGCTGCGCGCCGGAGGCGACGCGCTGGCCCACCTCGGTGGTGTTCTTGGCGATCACCCCGTCGATCGGTGCGCGGATCACGGTGCGGTCCAGGTCGAGCTTGGCCTGGTCGACCCGGGCCTGGGCGGCGGCGACTTCCGGATTGGTCGTGACGTTCGCGCCGGAGATCAAAGCCGTGGCGACGCGTTCCTGCCCCGAGGCGGAGATCTGGTTGGCCTGCGCCTCGGCGAGGGCCGCCTTGGCGCCAGCAAGC
>DATAVF010000040.1:0-14587 GCA_036267835.1 Caulobacteraceae bacterium
TGGCGCGGCGTGGCGGCGAAGCTGCCGGACGCCGTGGCCATCGACTACGGCGGCGTAAACGGTCCGGACTGGTACGACGGCGCCGGCGCACGCATCGCCAAGGCGATGGGCGACGCGCCGTGGGTCGCGGTGCTGCACAGCGGGGCAGGGGGCTTTGCGCCGGCCATCGCCGAGGCCGCGCCGGACCTGGGCGGCTTCATCTTCATCGACGCGGTGATGCCCTATCCCGGCCGCAGCTGCCTGGAGAACGCGCCGGCCGCATTGGTGGAGCGGCTGCGCGGCGTGGTCACGGGCGGCCGCCTGGCGCCGTGGAATGAATGGTTCGATCAAGACCCGGCCGCGCGGCTGATCCCCGATGCAGTCCAGCGGGCCGAGTTCCTGGCCGAGTTGCCACGCGTGCCCTTCGCCTTCCTCGAAGCAGTGTGCCGCGATGGCGACGAATGGGAGTGCCTGCCCGCCGCCTACGTGCAGCTGAGCGCCGGCTATGATCATGAGGCGGCGCAGGCGGAGGCGCGAGCCTGGCCGGTGCAGCACGCCCACCTCAACCATCTCGCCATGCTCGGCGAGGCTGATAAGGTCGCCCATCTGCTGACCGAGGCGTCCAAGTGTTTGGCATGAGCGACGGCCCGCCCGAGGTCTGGTTCTATCACCTGGAGCGCACCAGCCTCGACCAGGCGCTGCCCGAGCTGCTGGAGAAGACGCTGGCGCGGGGCTGGCGGGCGCTGGTGCGGGGCGGCTCGGCCGAGCGGCTGGAGCATCTCGACGGCTGGCTCTGGAGCTACCGCGACGATAGCTTCCTGCCGCATGGCGTCGACACCGAGCCGTCCGCCGAGCGCCAGCCGATCCTGATCACCACGGGTCTGGAGAACCCGAACCGCGCCGACGCGCTTTTCCTGATCGATGACGCCGAGCCGGGCGAGATCGCGGAGTACGAGCGTTGCGTGCTGCTCTTCGACGGGCGGGACGAGGCGGCGGTGGCGGCGGCCCGCAAGCGCTGGCCGACGTTCAAGGCGGCCGGATGCCAGGTGTCGTACTGGCGGCAAGGAGAGACAGGCGCATGGCGCAAGGAGGCTTAAGAGCCCGAGGCGTGAAGGCTGGGAGCGTGAAGGCTGGGAGCGCGAAGGCGGCGGCGCTCGCGGCGCTGCTCGCCGTGGCGTCGTGCGCGACCCCGCCGCCGCCCGCGCCAGCGCCGCGGCCCGCGCCCGCGCCGCCACCGCCCGCGCCACCCCCCGTCGCCGTCGCCCCGGCGCCGCCGCCCGTCCCGGCCGACGCCTGCGGCGCGCAGCCGCTGCAATACCTGGTGGGCAAGCCGCACACCCAGATCCCGGTGCCGGTCTATCCGGACCGCCGCCGCGTCGTCTGCTCCACCTGCGTGATGACGCAGGACATCGTCAGCTGGCGCCAGACGATCATCTTCGACTCGTCGACGGGACTCATCAAAAGCGTCCGCTGCGGTTAAGCTTAGCCAATCGACCGGGCTGGTTGGCGGGGGGTGGACGGGAACAATCTTGCCGATGTGAGCGCCGATCTGCGCCAGGCCGCGAGCGCCGGGCGCACGGCGCCGGCGATCGTCGGCGCCTGGCAGGTGGCGCGCGGAGCGCAACGGAGGGGGCGCGGAGCCGCAGGTCGCCAACCTCGCAGTTTGATCTACGCGGCTTTGCGCCCCCTCCGTCATGCTCCGCATGACACCTCCCCCGTTTCGCAGCGCTGCACGGGGGAGGAGTGATTAGTTCGTGGCCGTCTCGTACGCTTCCGCTGCGGCCAACCAGAGGGCCTCCGCCCGGTCGACGCGTTCGGAAAGCTTGGCCTGGCGTTCGGCCAGCCGGGCCGCTTCGGCCGGGTTGCGGACATAAATCGCCGGGTCGGCGAGGGCCGCGTCGATCTCGGCCAGGGCGGCGGATTCGCGCGACAAGGTCTGCTCGGCCGCCTCCATCTTGCGTCGCAGCGGGCCGGCGGCGGCCGGCGGCGGCGGGGGCGCGACCACCCGGGCGGCGGGGGCGCGGCTGGCCTGGCGGGCGCGGTCGAGCACGAAGCGGGCGTAGTCCTCCATGTCGCCGTCGAAGGGCCGCACGGTCCCGTCGGCGGTCAGCCACAGGGTGTCGGCCACCATCTCCATCAGCGATCGGTCGTGGGTGATGAGCACGACGGCGCCCTCGTAGTCGTTGAGCGCATCGAGCAGGGCGCGGCGGCTGTCGATATCGAGGTGGTTGGTGGGCTCGTCGAGGATGATCAGGTGCGGGCTTTCCAGCGCGATCAGGTTGAGCAGCAGTCGCGCCCGCTCGCCGCCCGACAGCGACTCGACCCTGGTGTTGACCCGGTCGGCGCCGAAGCCGAAGGCGGCGATCCGGCCCCGGCGTTGCGACTCGGTGAGGGCGGGCAGGGCGCGGCCGATGATCTGCAGCGGCGTGTCGTTGGCGTCGAGCGCCTCGATCTGGTGCTGGTGGAACCAGCCGACCTTCATGCGCCGATCCCGGGCCATCTTGCCGGAAATCAGCGGTAGGTCACCGGCCAGCAGCCGCGCGAAGGTCGATTTGCCGGCGCCGTTGACGCCCAGCAGGCCGATGCGGTCGCCGGGGTCCAGGCGCAGGTCGAGCCCCTTCAGGATCGCTACGCCGTCGTAGCCGACCTCGGCCTTCTCCAGCCGCATCAGTGGCGGCGGCAGCGGTTTTTCGGGCGAGGGCAGGATGAACGGGTCGGCGTTCTCCTCGACCACCGGCGGGATGGCGCCCAGGCGGGCGATCATCTTCATCCGCGACTGGGCCTGGCGCGCCTTGGTGCCGGCGCCGAAGCGGTCGACGAACGACTGCAGGTGGGCGCGGCGGGCCTCGATCTTGACCCGCATCGAGCTTTGCAGCGCCAGCCGCTCGGCGCGCTGCCGCTCGAAGGCCGAGAAGCCGCCCGAGTAGAGGTTCAGCTGGCCGCCCTCGAGGTGGAGGATGAAATCCATTGCCCGATCCAGCAGTTCGCGGTCGTGGCTGATGACCAGCGCCGTGGATGGGTGCCGCTTCAGCCGCGATTCCAGCCAGAGCGAGCCTTCCAGGTCGAGGAAGTTGGTGGGCTCGTCGAGCAGCAGCAGGTCGGGCTCGGAGAACAGCGCCGCCGCCAGCGCCGTGCGCATGCGCCAGCCGCCGGAGAACTCGGCCATCGGCCGGGTCAGGTCGGACTGCGAAAAGCCAAGCCCCACCAGGATTTCCGCCGCCTTGGCGGGCGCGGCGTCAGCGCCGATCTGGGCCAGGCGCTCGTAGATATCGCCCATCCGCTCGGGCGGCGCGGTTTCCAGCTCCTCGGTGAGGGCGGCGCGTTCGAGGTCGGCGGCGAGCACGGTGTCGATCAGCGAGACCGGGCTGGCGGCCTGCTCCTGGTCGGCGGTGCCGACACGCGCGAGGCGCGGCATCAGAATGTCGCCCGAGCCGGCGACGAGTTCGCCCTGGATCAGGCGAAAGAGGGTGGTCTTGCCGGCGCCGTTGCGGCCGACAAGGCCGACCTTGGCGCCGACCGGCAGGGCGGCGGTGGCCTTGTCGAAGAATCGTCGCCCGTAGGCGTCGAAAACGAGGTCCTGGATACGGAGCATGGGGAGAAACTCTGTGACTGTGGTCTGGCGACCGATGGCGAACGTGGCCCGCACGGCGGTCACGGCGTGCGGGAGGCGCGGCTGATGAAGGTCAGTCCGCTAGGGTCGCCGTCGGGTCCCAGCTTGCGTCACAGCATCCTCGCTTCGCCCTGCCTTGGCGGCGGGGATCGGCGTCGTTATAAGCCCGGACCCTTCCGCTCGCCAGAGCGCATCATTCAATCTCCTCCCAAAGGTCTCCATGTCCGAACGCACCTTCTCGATCATCAAGCCGGACGCCACGCGGCGCAATCTGACCGGCAAGATCAACGCGGTGATCGAGGATGCGGGCCTGCGCATCGTCGCCCAGCGCCGCGTGCGGCTCAGCCGCGAGGTCGCCGAGACCTTCTACGGCGTGCACAAGGAGCGGCCGTTCTTCGGCGAGCTGGTCGAGTTCATGACCTCCGGCCCGGTCGTCGTGCAGGTGCTCGAAGGCGACAACGCCGTCGCCAGATACCGCGACGTGATGGGCGCCACCAACCCGGCCAACGCGGCGCCCGGCACCATCCGCCAGCTCTTCGCCGAGAGCTTCACCGGCAACTCCGTGCACGGCTCCGACAGCCCGGAGAACGCCCAGATCGAAATCGCCCAGTTCTTCACCGACGCGGACATCGTCGGCTGATCTTCCTTCTCCCCTCGCGGGAGAAGGTGTCGCCGCAGGCGATGGATGAGGGGGCGGTCAGTTCAAGCGCCCGGCTTGAATCAGTTCGACAGCGCGGACCCGCGGCGGGCGCCCCCTCATCCGGCGCTTCGCGCCACCTTCTCCCGCGAGGGGAGAAGGAACGGTCAGGGCACCAGATCCTTCACGCCATCGCGCTCGGCGGCCAGTTCGTCCGTGGTGCGGGCGATGGCGGCCAGGGCTTCGGGTCCGTGCTCGATGCCGCTCACCACGTGGTGCGCCTCGCCGTTCGAGGTGATCGGGTAGCTGAAGACCAGGCCCTTGGGCACGTCGTAGTCGCCGCGGCTGACCACCCCCAGCGACATCCAGTCGTCGCCCGTGCCGGCGTGCAGCGCCCGCACCGAGTCGATCACCGCGTTGGCCGCCGACGCCGCCGAAGACTGGCCGCGGGCCTTGATGATCGCCGCGCCGCGGTTCTGCACCGTTGGGATGAAGTCGCGATCGAACCAGGCGTCGTCGCCGATCACCTCGGTTGCCGCTTGGCCCCCGATCGTGGCGTGGCGGTAGTCCGGGTACATGGTGGGCGAGTGGTTGCCCCAGATCGCCATGTGCTGGACCTCGGCCACCCCGACGCCCGCCTTGGCGGCCAGCGCGCTCTTGGCGCGGTTGTGGTCGAGCGCGGTCATGGCGAACCAGCGGTCGGCCGGGATCTCCGGCGCATTGCGGTGGGCGACGTAGGCGTTGGTGTTGCAGGGATTGCCGACCACCAGGGCCCGCACGTCCGAGGCGGCGCGCTCGTTCAGCGCCTGGCCGATCGGTTTGAAGATGCGGGCGTTAACCGCCAGCAGGTCGCCGCGTTCCTGTCCCTGCTTGCGCGGCACGGCGGCCAACAAGAGGGCCCAGGTGACGCTGTCGAAGCCGACGTTCGGGTCGCTGGTGGCGACCACGCCCTGCAGGGTCGGGAAGGCGCAGTCCTCCAACTCCATCACCACGCCTTCCAGCGCCGGCATGGCGCTCTCCAGCTCGATCAGGTGGAGGGTAATGGGCACATCCGGCCCGAACACGGCGCCCGAGGCCAGGCGATAGAGCAGGGCATAGCCGACCTGGCCGGCGGCGCCCGTGACGGCGATGCGCATCTTAAGTCACTCCCGAGACTGCGGGAGGCTCATACGCCCAAGCGGCCGGGGCGCGCTACGCCGCGCGCGCCTCGGTCTCGACCATGCGCTGGATGGCGACGTAGTCGGTCTTGCCCGTGCCGAGGAGCGGGATCTCAGCAACCCGCACGATCTTGCGCGGCGCCGAGAGCTCGGGCACGCCGATGGCCTGGGCGTGGGCGAGCAACTGGGCGACGTCGGCATCGCGGCGGTCGGTGACCAGCACCAGGCGCTCGCCCTTGCGGGTGTCGGGTTCGGCGATCACGGCGTGGCGCGAGTCGGGCCAGAGCGCGGCGGCCAGGGTCTCGGCGGCGGTCAGCGAGACCATCTCGCCGCCGATCTTGGCGAAGCGCTTCACCCGGCCGAGGATGGTGATCCAGTTGTCGGCGCTGATCTCGACCACGTCGCCGGTGTCGTGCCAGCCGCCGTCGGGGGCCTCGAGCACGCCGTTCTCGTTGAGGTAGCCGGCCATGATGTTGGGCCCGCGCACGAAAAGCCGGCCGCCGCGGTTGATGCCCTGCACCGGCTCGACGCGGGTCTCGACGCCGGGCAGCAACCCGCCGACGGTGCCGCGACGGTTGTCGCCGGGCTTGTTGACCGCGATCACCGGCGAGGTTTCGGTGGCGCCGTAGCCTTCCAGCAGCGGGATCGGGCCGAAGCGGTCGATGATCAGGTCGTGGGTCTCGTCGCGCACCTTCTCGGCCCCGCAGACCACGAACTTCAGCCCCTTAAGGTCCTCAGGGTCGGCCGAGCGGGCGTACTGGTTCACGAAAGTGTCGGTGGCCAAGAGGATGTCGGCGTCGGTCTCGCGGATCAGGTTGGGGATGATCTTCACGTGCAGCGGCGAGGGGTATTCGAACGCCTTCATGCCGTTCAGGATCGGCAGCAGAACCCCGCCGGTCAGGCCGAAGCAGTGGAAGATCGGCAGCGGGTTGAACATCACCCAGCTCGGATCGAGCTCGATGTGCGAGGCGATCTGCTCGACATTGGCCAGCACATTGGCCTGGGTCAGGATCACGCCGCGCGGCGCGCCGAAGCTGCCGGAGGTGAAGAGCACCACCGCCGCATCGTCCGGTTTGGTGGCGGCGCGGAACCTGCGCGGGGCGAGCGAGGCGGCCAGTGCGAAGAGCCGGTCCGGCAGGCCGATGCTGGCGCGCACGTCTTCGAGGTAGCTGACGGCGCAGCTGTCATCCAGCGCGTCGATCACGTCGTGCAGCTTGCCTTGCTCGACGAAGCGGTGCGAGCTCAGCACCCGCTTGACGCCGGCCAGCTTCACGGCGGCGCGCAGGTTCCTGAGGCCGGCGGTGAAGTTGAGCATCACCGGCACGCGGCCGAAGGCGTGCAGGGCGAAGAAGGTCACCACGCCGGCCGAACTGGTGGGCAACAGCAGGGCGACGCGCTCGCCGGGCTGGGTCATCGCCGCAATCTTGCGGCCGAGCGCGAAGGCGGCGCGGATCAGGTCGGTGTAGGTGAGAGGATTGCGTTCCTGGTCCTCCAGGATCGGCTTCTTGGGGCCATACTGGCGCGCCGCGTCGAGCAGGGCGTCGAAGATCGGCCGGCGGGTCTTCTGGAGGTCGAAGCTACGATGCATGTCGCGCCCGGCGCCTTCCGTCTCGTTTCCCTGATCTGAGGCTATAGACGCCCGCTCAGCTTGAAAAGCTCGGTTACGGGGCGTGACCGTAGGCCAGAGGATCGGCCTTCGCGGCCGCGGCGGCGATATAGGCGCGGATCGCCGCCAGCCAAGGGCCGCGGTGGGCGTCGTCCTCCAGTTCCAGTGCCGGCGCCGCGCCGGCGATGACCTGGCGCGCGGCGCCCGGCGGCTGCAGGCAGCCCGGCTTGTCTGCGCTCTCGAGCGTCAGGGTCGGGATCTGGATGCGGGCCGCGCCGCCGACCGCGCGGTTCCGCAGATCGCGCAGGCCATTGCGCCAGTCATCGCTGGGACTGCCCAGGCGCAGATCAGGATTGGCGACCTGCCAGAGATGCGTGATCGCGCCGCGCCAGGCGTCGTGGGTGCGGTGGGCGGCGAAGTCGTCGGGGCCGTCGCGGCGCCAGTCGCCGCTGGCTGGGAGGGCTTCGTCGTAGCTGGCGTCGCTCAGGATCAGGGCGGCCGGCTTGGCGCCTTCCTCGACCGCCAGCGCCGCGACGAAGCCGCCGGCGCCCTCGCCCAGCAGGACCAGCGGCCGGCGCGGTTGCGGGCGGATCACTGTGTCGATCATCGCGCGGACCCCGGCGGCGTCCGCGTCGAAGACCGCCTTGCCGCCGCGCGCTGAGCCGCCCTGGCCGACACCCTCGAGCACCCAGACAATGTCGCCCGAGGCCCGCAGGTCGCGCGCCGTCTCGTACCAGGTCTCGGCGCTCTCGCCGTAGTCCGGCAGGATCAGCACCTCGGCGCGAGCTGTGACTTCGGGCGCGGCGACGCCGTAGCGCTGCACGGGCGCGTCCTTCACCTGGATCAGACCCCAGGCCCAGCTTTCGGGCGGATAGAAGCGCTCGGCGAGGCCCGGTGGGGCGCGGGTGTCGACGAAGGCGTCGCGCGCTGCGTCCTGGCCGCAGGCGCCCACACCCAGCAGCAGGGCCAGGGCCCATCCCAGTCGCCACGGCTTGTTGCGCAAGAATCCCGACCAGAACCGCCCCAACGCGACCCTAATGGCCCTGCGGCGCTTCGGCTACGCCTGCCGCGCTTGATCGGCGCGGCCGAACAGCCGATCTAGGGGTCATGACCGTGGTCATCGAGCCCCGCACCGCCCGCCAGCTGCGCCATCCGGAAAAGCAGGCGCGCCCCGACACGCCGCTGCAGCGCAAGCCCGAGTGGCTGCGGGTGCGCGCGCCAGGCTCGCCGGGCTACGCCGCGACGCGGGCCATCGTGCGCGAGCACGGCCTCGTCACGGTGTGCGAGGAGGCCGGCTGCCCCAACATCGGCGAGTGCTGGGAGAAGTCCCACGCCACCATGATGATCATGGGCGAGACCTGCACCCGCGCCTGCGGCTTTTGCAACGTCGCCACCGGCAAGCCCGGCCCGCTCGACCCCACCGAGCCTGACCGCGTCGCCGAGGCGGTGGCGAAGATGGGCCTGAAGCACGTGGTCATCACCTCGGTGGACCGTGACGACCTGGAAGACGGCGGCGCCGCCCACTTCGCCCGCACCGTCGCGGCGATCCGCGCCGCAGCGCCCGGCGCCACCATCGAGATCCTGACCCCCGACTTCCTGCGCAAGCCCGGCGCGGCCGAGATCGCCATCGCCGCGCGGCCGGATGTGTTCAACCACAACCTCGAGACCGTGCCGCGGCTCTATCACGCGATCCGCCCCGGCGCCCGTTACTACGCCTCGCTGCGCCTGCTGGAGCGGGCCAAGGAGCTGGATCCTGCGCAGTTCACCAAGTCCGGCCTGATGCTAGGGCTCGGGGAAGCGCGCGACGAGGTGCTGCAGGTGATGGACGACATGCGCTGCGCCGGCGTCGACTTCATCACTCTGGGCCAATATTTGCAGCCCAGCCGCAAGCACGCGCCGGTCGAGCGCTTCGCGCCGCCAGAGGAATTCGACGCCCTGGCCACCGTCGCTTACGCCAAGGGCTTCCTGATGGTGGCGGCGAGCCCGCTGACGCGCTCGTCGCACCACGCCGGCGAGGACTTCGAGCGCCTGCGCGCCGCGCGGCTGGCCGCCGCCTGACGACGCCTTGCGCCACAGCCTGACGCGCGTCCTGCCCTACACGCCCCGCCAGCTCTTCGACCTGGTGGGCGACGTGGACCGCTACCCCGAGTTCGTGCCCTGGGTGACGCGCCTGACCACCCGCAACCGCCGTCCGGACGGGGAGGGAGTGTTGCTGGCCGACGCCACGGCCGAGGTCGGCTTCTCGATCATCCACGAGCGCTTCACGACGCTGGTGCGCCTCGACGAGCCGGCCCTCGCCATCGACGTCGATCTGATCTCCGGCCCCTTCCGCACCCTGAAGAACCGCTGGCGCTTCAAGGAGCACCCCAAGGGGGCCGAACTCAGCTTCGAGATCGACTTCGAGTTCAAGTCCCGCCTGCTCGCCGGCCTCCTGGCCGCCAACATGCACCGCGCCGCGAACCGCCTGGTGGGCTGCTTCGAAGACCAGGCGAAGCGGCTGTACGGCTAGACCGAGACTTGCGTTCCCAGCTCGACGACGCGGCCGGGCGGGATGTGGAAGAAGTCGGTCGGGTTGGCGGCGTTCTTCATGAGGAAGATGAACAGCCGGTCCTGCCAGAGCGGCATCACGCCCTCGGCCGTCGCCACCACCGAGCGCCTGCCCAGGAAGAACGACGTGGACATGATGTCCAGCCGCAGCCCGTGCTGGCGCGCCAGGGCCATCGCAGTGGGTAAGTCAGGCGTCTGCATGAAGCCATAGCGGACCGTCACCCGCCAGAAATCGGGATTGAGCTGGTCAACGGCGATGCGCTCGTCGTCGCCGACCCGCGGGGTCTCGGCGGTCTCCACGGTCAGCACCACATTGCGCTCGTGCAGCACCTTGTTGTGCTTGAGGTTGTGCAGCAGCGCCACAGGCGCGATGGTCGAATCCGACGTTAGGAAGACCGCCGTCCCCGGCGTGCGGAAGGGCGGCCGGGCGGACAGGCTGTCGATCAAATCCTGCAGCGGGACCGAGTCGCGCCGCGCCTTCTCGGTCAGGTAGCGCGTGCCCCTGGTCCAGGTCACGATCACCAGCACGATGGCGCCGGCCAGCGCCACCGGGGCCCAGCCGCCGTCCAGGATTTTCAGGGTGTTGGAGTTCAGGAACACGAGGTCGATGGCCAGCAGCGGCGTCGTCACCGCCGCGACCAGCCACAGCGGCCAGCGCCACATGCGTCGCTCCACGACGACCATCAGCAGCACGGTCACCACCATCGTTGCCGTGACCGCGATGCCGTAGGCCGAGGCCATGTTCGACGAGCTGCGGAAGCTGAACAGCAGGAACAGCACGCCCACCAGCAGCATGGTGTTCATCGCCGGCACGTAGATCTGACCCGCCACCATCTCGCTGGTCCGCTTGATCTGCAGCCGCGGCAGCAGGCCGAGCTGGACCGCCTGCTGGGTCATCGAGAAGGCCCCGGTGATCACCGCCTGGCTGGCGATCACGGTGGCCACCGTGGTCAGGGCCAGCACCGGCCAGTAGACCTCCCTCGGGATCATCCGGAAGAACGGATCGACCGCCGCCCCCGGGTGACGCAGCACCAGGGCGCCCTGGCCGAAGTAGTTGATGAGCAGGCATGGCAGGGCGAAGAACAGCCAGGCGGCCCGGATGGGGGCGCGGCCGAAGTGCCCCATGTCGGCGTAGAGCGCCTCCGCTCCAGTCACCACCAGGAAGACGCTGCCCAGGATCGCGAAGCCCAGGGCGCCGTCGCTGGTCAAGAGCGCGACGCCATAGGTGGGGCTGATGGCGCGCAGGATCGACGGCGACTGCACGATCCACATCGCGCCCAGAGCCGCCAGGGTAAGGAACCAGACCAGCATGATCGGGCCGAAGAACCGCCCGACCGCGGCGGTGCCCCGGGATTGGACGGCGAAGAGCGCTACGAGAATGATGCCCGCCGCGGGCAGCACGTAAGGCCCGAACCCTGCGCCCCCCGGCGCCGAGGTCAGCCCCTCCGCCGCCGACAGCACCGAGATCGCGGGGGTAATCAGCCCGTCGCCGTAGAACAGCGCCGCTCCGCACACCCCCAGCACGAAGATGAACACCGAGCGGCGGCCCAGCGCGTGCTGCGCCAGCGCCATCAGCGCCAGGGTGCCGCCCTCGCCCTCGTTGTCGGCGCGCATGACGATCACGACGTACTTCACCGTGACGATCAGGATCAGCGCCCAGAACACCAGCGAGACCACGCCCAGCACCGCCAGGTCCGGCGCGCGCCGGCCGGTGTGCGAAAGCGCCTCGCGCACCGCGTAGAGCGGGCTCGTGCCGATGTCGCCGAACACCACGCCGATCGAGCCGACGGCCAGGGCCCAGAACGCGCTGCCGCCCGCCTTCGCCGGACGGGCATGCGCCACGCCGGAGGCCGCCGGCGCCGGTTCAACAGTCGACGGATCCGCTATCGCCAATGCTCGAATGCCTGCAAACAGAGGCCTCAAGCCTAGCCGCCCGGCGCATCAGGGTTCGACGGGGGATCGGCGGTGGCGAAATAAGGAAGGTATAAAGACGCCAGGTCTTGGGCGGCGGGACCTCAGAAGCCCTACAGGTTGTGGCTGCGACGCTAGCTGCCAGCCGGCGACAGTCCGAAGAACTGGGCCGCCTTGTGCTGGAGCGTGCGGTGTTCGGTTTGCTGGATCACGGCGTCGATGTGTTCGAGCTTGTGGTCGGCGCCGGGGATGATCTGCAGGTCGTAGGTGGCGCCAGATGCGGTGAAGACGTCGTGGGCGTGGGCTTCAGAGGCGAAGGCGACGCCGGAGACGCCCTGCGTGCCGCGGCCACCGCCGATCGGCACATTGCGGTCGTCCTGGCCGTGGATGGCGAGGATGCGCTTGCCGCGGGCGTCCGGGCACCTTGCCGCCGCCACGCCGAGCGGCCCGGAGATGGCGACGGCGGCTGCGTAGAGGTTGGTCACGCAAAGCAGGCGCTGGGTCATCATCGCCCCGTTGGAGTGGCCCATGCCGAAGACCCGCGCCGGGTCGATGCCGTATTTGCCTTCGAGGTCGTGCACGGCGGCGGTGATGTAGCCGACGTCATCGACATTATTGGCCGCCGACTGGCCGCAGCAGCCGCCCCCGGAGTTCCAGCCCAGGTACTCCGGGCCGAGCCGCAGCGTGACCGGCGTGCCGCTCAGATAGGCGACCACGAAGCCGTCCTTGTCCGCCTCGGCGTCCATCCTGAGCGCGCTCTCTGACTGCGCGCTCTCGATCCGCTGGGCGTTGCCGAGGCCGCCATGCAGCACCACCACCAGCGCCCGCTGCCCCGCCGGCGGCAGATGGTCGGGCGTGTAGACGATGACGCTGCGTCCCTGGAAGCTGCTGGTCACGACGCCGGCGTCGGCGAGGGTGGGCGCCGCCAGCGCCAGCAACGCGGCGGCAAGGACGGCAGGTCTGGACATCGGCAAGGCAGTCTCCGGATGGTTCGGTCTATCCGTCAAACTGCCAGACCAGGCCGAGTCCGTCGGGCGGCCTCAGAGCGCGGCCACCGCCTGGATCTCGACCAGGATCTCCGGCGTCAGCAGCGCCTTGACCCGCACCGCCGTCGAGGCGGGCCGGACTCCGGCCATCACCGCTTCGCGCGCCGCCGTCACCGCCATGGCGTCTTCCATGAACGCGGCGCCGCCCTCGGGCTCGACCAGGTACCAGGTGAGGTGGACCAGATCCTCCACCCGGCCGCCGGCCAGCTCGACGATCTCGCGGATGTTGCGGAAGGCCTGTTCCGCCTGCGCCCGCACCCCGCCACTGACGATCTCGAACGCCGCGTTCATGCCGGTCTGGCCGCCGAGGTGCAGCAGGTCGCCCGCGCGCACCGCTTCGGAAAGGCCGTAGGGCTCCAGCAGCGGCTTCATGTGCTCACGGGTGATGTAGACGACCTTGGGCATGGGCTGGCTCCTTCAGAGGGCGAGGCTGGGGTCGGCGCCCTGGTTGTGGCGGGCGAGCACGGCGTTGGCGGCGGCCACGCCGGAGCGCAGGGCGCCTTCGATGTAGCCTGGCCATTCGACCGAGGTCTCGGCGCCGGCCCAGTGGATGCGTCCGCAGGGCTGGCGCAGCGCCTGGCCGTAGCGGCTCATCACGCCCGGGCCCATCACCCCGACATAGCCGTAGGTCCAGGCTTCCTGGGTCCAGTCGTTGTCCTCGTAGCCGAGCGGCTCGGCGGCCTTGGGGCCGAAGAAGCGCACCAGGGAGCCCAGCACGCGCTCGCGCCGCGCCGCCTTGCCCGCGGCGCTCATCTCCAGGGCGCGCGGGCCCTCGATGAAGCCGAGTAGGATGGCGGGGCCGCTCTCCTGGGTGTCGTCCATGACGATGCCGAGCACATCGTCGCCGGTGGCGATCTGGCCGGAGAAGCCGGCCTCGCGCCAGAATGGGGTCTCGTAGGCCACCGCCAGCTTGATGATCGCGCCCATCGGCATGCGCTGCTGCAGCCCGTCGCGGACGGCGGGCAGGGGCGGGTCGAACTCGACACGGGCCAGCGCGCCGGGCGGCGTGGCGGCGATCAGGAACCGGGCCGCGAACACACCCTTCTCAGTGACGGCGCGCACGCCGTCCTCGTCCTGCTCGATGCGGCGCACCGGCGCCCCCAGCACCAGCTGCTCGCCGAGTTCGGCCCCGAGGCGGGCGGCGATCTGGTGCATGCCGCCCAGGAACTTGGCGTCGAGCACCCCGCCGCGGACCGCCATCAGGTGATCCAGGCCGCCGCTGCCGCGCAGGCCGTCGAGGAACCAAAGGTAGGAGACCTGCGCCGCCTCGACCGCCCAAGCGCCGCGCGGGACCAGCCGGGCGAACTCGCGGGCGCCGGCCGTGCGCAGGTTGGCGACGATCCAGCTTTCCAGGGTCATCGTGTCCCAGTCGCGGGCCTTGGGCGCGGTCCACGGCGCCGCGGCGGGAACCTGGCGCATCTCGCGGTCCCAGCGGCGCTGCAGGCCGGCCAGTTCGAGCAGGGCCAGCGGCGGCAGCGGCGGCACGTCGCCGGCGAAGGCCTTGGTCTTGCCGAGCAGCTCCACCACTGTCTTGCCGGCGGCGTATTGCGGGTAAGCCGTGATCCCCAGGCGCTCGGCCTCGCCCAGCAGCACGGTGTGGCGAGCGCCCGCCCACTGGCCGCCGACGTCGATGATGCGGCCCGCGACCTCGGCCCGCTTCACCCGCCCGCCGACCCGGTCCTTGGCCTCGAGGACGATCACGCTGGCGCCGCGCGCGGCCAGTTCCCGAGCCGCCTTCAACCCGGCGAACCCGGCCCCCACGACGATGACGTCGGCCTTGCGTTCCATGCCAGACTCCGCCGGCTGCCCTTTCGGATCATTTTATGAACGCGTTCACAAAATCAAGCGTATTCTCAGACCATGCCTGACCCGAATCGCCCCCGTGGCCGGCCTCGGCGCGACCCCCGGGCCGCCGATGACGCCCGATCCCGCGTCCTCGCGGTGGCGCAGAGCCTGTTCGCCCGCGGCGGCTACGAGGGTGTCTCGATGCGGCGGGTGGCCAGCGAGGCGGGCTGCTCGCCGGCGGCGCTCTACACCCTCTTCCCGCACAAGCGCGCCCTGCTGCGCGGCGTCGGCGAGGACGCCTTCGCGGCC
>DATAVF010000041.1:0-16149 GCA_036267835.1 Caulobacteraceae bacterium
CCGTGAACCTGGAAAACGCTCTTGGCCAGGTCGATCCCAAATCTGATAACTTGCATGCGGACGGTCTCCTCTGCTGGGTCCTCACACGGCCAGCATGGCACATCGATGCCGTCAGGGGGCCGTCCACCCATCATCCCGGAATCCGCGCAGCGGATATCCGGGACCTGCCGCCACCGCCCGGCCAGGAGATCCTGGACAGCCCGCTTCGCGGCCTTCCGGGGTGACACGCTTGTTTGAGGAAGGTCCGGCAATGCTGACATGTTTGTACCACCCCATCATCCCCGCATTTCTGTTCCATATCGATCAAATTAGCTCATTTCATCGCACCATCGCGTTGACCGGCGCACACTAACATGCGAGCTTGAGCGTCAATGATAAGAGACCGCGCTCAACTGAGCGGGCTCGCCAGTTAGGGGGTTTCAATGGACAAGCGCGCACTTCGGCTCGGAGTCTCCGCCGCGGCCCTGGCCGCGCCGCTGCTCGTCGCGAGCCTCGCCCACGCCGACGACGCCGACCCGGCGGCCAGCCAAGCCACCGCCACCGCGCCTGCCGAAGCCACGGTTGCGCCGCTGATGATCACGGCCGAGCGCCGCACCACCAACCTGCAGGTCACGCCCCTCGCCGCCACGGTGATCAGCGGCAGCCAACTGCAGTCCGAGGGCATCCAGAACGTCGATGACCTGCAGTTCCACACGCCGTCGCTGGTCGTCGCCGACTTCGGCCAGGGCGCGCTCTTCAACATCCGCGGCCTCGGCAAGGATCTGACCAACGTCCAGACCCCGTCGGGCGTCGTCACCTATTATGACGGCGTCGCCCAGTTCCCCGGCTTCTTCCTCAACGCGCCCTACTACGACCTCGCCAACGTCGAGGTGCTGCGCGGGCCGCAAGGCACCTTCGCGGGCCAGAACGCCGACGCCGGCGCGGTCTTCATCACCACCAACGACGCCCACCTCGGAAGCTTCTCCGGCGACATCCAGGGCCAGTACGGGACCTACAGCGACGCCCGCGTACAGGGCTTCCTCAACGTGCCGCTGGGCGACACCCTGGCGGCGCGAGTCTCGGTCAACTTCGAGCAGCGCGACACCTTCTACAAGCTGAGCGGGCCCTACACGACGCCGTCGGGCCGCCAGCCCGGCGCGCTGCAAGCCGCCGACGTGCGCCTTGCCGTGCTCTGGGAGCCAACGCCGCAGTTCCGGGTCGATCTGAAGGCGAGCTACGACTACGTCGATGCGGGCGGCTACCTCGCCGACACCACGCTCAATCCGGCCAACCCGGCCCAGCTCAATCCCGGCGATCCGTTCCGTTTCGCCGCCTACGCCGACGACTACGGCACCAACAAGGGCGAGCGGATCGTGCTCAACGCCGCCTACACGTTTGCCGACGGCATCGTGCTGAAGTCGATCTCCGGCTACCAGCAGGGCGGCGGCAACGGCAACGAGGACCTGCTGGAGATCGGCCCCGGCAGCAACTTCGAGGACTACGGCCGCGAGAGCACCTACTCCGAGGAGTTGAACCTGGTTTCCCCCGACAAGGGACCGTTGCGCTGGCTGGGCGGCCTCTACTACCAGCACGACTACGTGACCCTGCTGCCGGGCGGCGGGCAGCCGGGCTTCGACATTCACGTGGTGGTGCCCGGCGTCGGCTTCGAGGATCTGGACCTGATCTACCGCACACCGAAGGTCACCCAGGCGGTGTTTGGCCAGGTCAGCTACGACATCACCCCGGCGCTGCAGCTACAGGTGGGGCTGCGCTACACCGACGAGAGCTTCGGCCTGCGCGACGACTCGCCGACCATCTTCGACGGCGTCGTGCTGCTGTCGGACCTCGCCTACACCGCCCACACCAGCGACCGCGGCGTCACCGGCAAGGTGGCGCTGAACTGGAAGCTCGACGACAACAACTTCCTCTATGCCTTCGTGGCCACCGGCCGGAAGGCGGCGGGCATCAACACCACCCCGGCGGGCACGGACACTGCGCCCGAGCCGTTCGGGCCGGAGACGGTGACCGACTACGAGTTCGGCTGGAAGCCCACCTTTGCCGACGGCCACATGCGCGGCCAGTTCGGCTTCTATTACGATCAGTACAAGGACTTTCAGCTGTCGTTCGGCACCCCGGACGAGCCGACGATGAGCTTCATCCGCAACGCCGGCGGCACGACCACCCTCTACGGCGTCGAGGCCGAGGTGCAGGCAGTGTTCGGCGCCCTGTCGTTCGACGCGGGCGGCTCGTACGAGCATTCGTCGCTGGGCGCGACGCTGGTAGCCGATCCGGTGACGGCCGCCGCGGTGCAGCTCGGCGGCCGCACGGCGCCGCTGGCCCCGGCCTGGACGCTGAACTTCGGGGCTCAGTACGCCTTCGCGCTCTCCAACGGGGCCACGCTGACGCCGCGAGTCGATGTGTCGTACACCTCGAGCCAGTGGGCGACGCCCTACCAGGACCTGGGCGACTTCCTGCCCTCGCGCGCCCTGGTCAACACCGACCTCGAGTACCGGCAGGGCAAGTTCAAGGCGACCCTCTACGCCACCAACGCCACCAACCTGCACTATATCATCGCGACCAACGTCGGGCTGCGGTACGCCGGGAACCCGGGGCAGTACGGGATTCGGCTCGAGCAGGCGTTCTGAGAAGGCCGCGCGGCGGCGGTAGAAGATTTACCACGCAAAACACGGAGAACACGGAAACGAAGCGGCGAGCTCGCAGATGAATTCATAGCGCTGTCGCGCTTCTCTTTCCTGTTTCGGTGTGCCCCGCGTTTTCCGTGGTCGAAACCTTTTCTTAAGCCGCCATCGCACCGGTGGCGATGACCACGAGCGCCCCGGCGAGCGCGATGTCCTTGAAGAACTGGGTGCGTTCGGCGCGGTCGGCGAGGTTGCGGTGGAAGACCGCGGCAGTGGCCAGGCAGAAGGCCGCGAGGATGCCGGCGAAGATCGGCAGCCGCCAGCCGATCGCCAGGCCCAGGCCCGCGCCGATCTCGAGGGCGATCACCGCCGGCAGCAGCAGGCGCGGGAGCTTGAACTGGTCCATGTGAACCAGGAACGGCTTCGGTCCCAGGATCTTGGCGACGCCCGCCAGTACGAACAGCGCCGCAAGCAAGGCGCGCCCGGCGATCTCGACCACGGCCATGACGCTCATCGGACCCTCCTCGCTCAGCATGTGATTTGTATATCACTTGTGATGCACATATCACTTCGAGTCAAGCCAGGAGCCCCGATGACCGCCGCGCCCAGCACCCGAGAGCGCCTTGTCGCGGCGGCGAGCGCCGAGTTCGGCGAGCGCGGCTTCGGCGGCACCGACAGCAACCGCATTGCCCGCCGGGCCGGCTTCGCGCCGCAGACCTTCTACCGGTGGTTCAAGGACAAGACGGCGATCTTCCTGGCCGTCTACCGGGCCTGGGAGGAGGCAGAGTACGACGCCGTGGGCGCCCTGCTGGCCGGCGGCGGCGACGATGCGGCCATCGCCGCGGCCGTGGTCGCCCACCACCGCGCCTACCTGGTCTTCCGCCGCAGCCTGCGCGCCCTCTCGGTCGGCGACGACGAGGTGCGCCGGGCGCGGGCGGAGACGCGGCTGCGGCAGGTCGAGCAAGTCCGGCTCTGGGCCGGCGCGGCCGCGCCATCCCGTGAGGTGATCGCGGTCAACCTCTTCGAGATGGAGCGCCTCGCCGACGCCATCGCCGAGGGCGAACTCGTGGACATGGGCCTGAGCGACACGGCGACGCTGGAGCGCCTTGCGCGGGCCATCGGCGGGTGTCGAGGCTAGCTCCCCGCCAGCGCCCGGGCCTCCCGCAGGTCCGTGACGAAAAGCTTGAACGCCGCCTTCTTGGCTGCCTCGTCGGGCAGGCGCAGCAAATAGCTCGGATGGTAGGTGACGAGACCCTTGGCGCGGCCGGCTTCCAGCACCTTGCCGCGGTTGGCGCCCACCGGGGTCGGCCGCCCGAAGACGCCCAGCGCCGCGGTCGCGCCCATGGCCACCACCACCTTCGGCCGCACCAGCCGCCGCTCGGCGTCCAGCCACCAGCGGCAGGCCGAGACCTCGCCGGCGTCCGGCGTCTTGTGCAGCCGCCGCTTGCCCCGCGGCTCATGCTTGAAGTGCTTGACCGCATTGGTGATGAAGACCTCGCCGCGCGGCACACCGGCCCGCTCCAGCCCGGCATCCAGCACCCGCCCGGCCGGCCCGACGAAGGGCTTTCCTGCCCGGTCCTCCTGATCGCCCGGCTGCTCGCCCACCAGCATCAACGCCGCGTGCGCCGGACCCACGCCCGGCACGCCCTGGGTGGCATTGCGCCAAAGCTCGCAGCGTCGGCACAGGCTCACCCCCGCCGCCACTTCCGCCAGCGAGGTCGGCAAGCTCTCGTTCCACTCGCCATCCCGCGCAGCCCGCTGCGCGGCCCGGAAGGCCTGGTCGGAGATCGGAAGCTCGGGTTGCTCGGCCATGGGAGGTGTCCGTTCGTCCAGAAAATGCCCGGAGGGGACTGGACGTTCCCAAACTAATGTTCTCTCTTTGTTCGCACAAGCCCACGCCTCAGCGCCACCTCCCCAGTTGCACGCTTAGGCATGCACACACCCAGAGAACTTCTGTGAAATCAGGGGGGTTATGGTAGTTGCCCTCGGTATCCTTCTCCCTTCGCAGGAGAAGGTGGCAGGTCGGAGACCGCCGGTTGAGGGGCCGCGCGACTCTCCGATGAGCCTCTGAGATTAGCCGGCATTCGTCGCGCGGCCCCTCATCCCGTCGCCGTCGGCGACACCTTCTCCCGCGAGGGGAGAAGGAAGGAAGACGCCTGCTCAGCGAGATGTGTGCATGCCTAAGCCGCCGCGCATGGGAGGAGCGGGACCTTGGCTCGGCGCGCCAACTCTGCGCATGATGCCTCGCTCCGAGCCTCGTTGAGCACCTAACCCATGATCCTTTGCGTCTATTGCGGCACCGGCTTCGGCGTCGATCCGGCCTATCTCCAGTCCGCCCAGGCCACCGGCAAATACCTCGCGGAACACCAGATCGGCCTGCTCTACGGCGGCGCCAAGGTGGGGCTGATGGGCGCCGTGGCGGATGCGGCGCTGGCGGCGGGCGGGCGGGTGATCGGGATCATGCCGCAGGCGCTGGTCGACCGCGAGATCGCCCACACCGGCCTCTCGGAGATGCACGTCGTCGGCAGCATGCATGAGCGCAAGGCGCTGATGGCCGAGATGTCCCACGGCTTCATCGCCCTGCCCGGCGGCCCCGGCACCCTCGACGAGATCATCGAGCAGTGGACCTGGGGCCTCTTGGGCATCCATGAAAAGCCGTCCGGCTTCCTCAATGTGAAGGGCTACTTCGACCCGCTGCGCGAAATGATCCAGAAGATCGCGGCGCAGGGCTTCGTCGGCCAGACCTATGCCGACATGCTGGTGTTCAGCGAGGACATCGCCGACCTCGTGGCGCGGTTCCGCGCCTACCGCGCGCCGCCGCCGAAATGGGCGAGCGCCGCGCCCGCGGCGTGATAGACGGAACCCGCGCGCCATAGCCGCGCTTAGGCTGGCGCATGACCCGCTTCACCATTCGCCACGAGACCCGCTACGACTACGGCCAGCCCGTCAGCTTCGGCCCGCAGCGCCTCTTGGTGCGGCCGCGCGACAGCCACGCCATCCGCCTGCTCAGCGCCAACCTCACCGTCTCGCCGCCGGGCGAGATGCGCTGGTCGCTGGATGCGCTGGGCAATTCGGTCTGCGTGTTCACCCCGCAGGGCGGCGCCCAGCAGCTGTCGATCATCAGCGACCTGGTGCTGGAGCGCTTCCCGGCGCCGATCGACCTGTTGCCGCGCGACCCGCGCTCGGCGACGCCGGTCGACTACAGCCTCGTCGACCGCACGGTGCTGGCGCCCTTCATGACCCCGGCGACGGCGGACGCGGACGGGCTGATGCCGTGGCTGCGCGCCCAGATCGGCCCGCCGGGCGAGGCGGCGATGGACTTCCTGCTGCGCCTGACCTGGGTGATCCACACCGGCTTTGCCTACGGTGTGCGCTACCAGGAGGGCGTGCAGTCGCCGGCCGAGACGCTGCGGCTGGGGTCGGGCAGCTGCCGCGACTACGCCTGGCTGATGGTCGAGGCGGTGCGCCACCTGGGCTATGCGGCGCGCTTCGTGACCGGCTACCTCTATTCTGCCGACGCGGCGGCGGTGCGCGGCGCGGGCGCCACCCACGCCTGGGTCCAGGTCTTCCTGCCCGACCTCGGCTGGCTGGAGTTCGACCCCACCAACGGCGTCGCCGAGAGCCCGGACCTGATCCCCGTTGCCGTGGCGCGCACGCCGGCCGAAGCCTCGCCGATTTCCGGTGCGCTGGTCGGCGATCCCGGGACCTCGCAGCTCACCGTGTCAGTTGATGTGCAGCGCGTGGCGTTCACCGCCGCGTGAGGCCAGGAGTTCCGCCGGTGAGCACCCATCTGCAGCAGCGCCAGGAGAGCGCCGAAACCCTCAACTTCACCCGCTCAGCCCCGACGCCGCAGCACGGCGCGCGGGCCGACCAGGAGGCGCTGAAAAAGCTTCCCCACCGGACCTGGAAGGCCAAGCCGCCGCACTGACTCCCCTCCCCCTTGAGGGGAGGGTCGGGGGGTGGGGGACACTCTCCGCGAAGGGCGGCGTCGCTGCCGCGACTCATCCGGCCACAGCCCCCCACCCCTGACCCCTCCCCTCAAGGGGGAGGGGGAATCGGCGGGGCGCCCGAGGGCAGCGGCGCCTTGGGGTCGCGCAGGAAGGCGGCGATGTCTGCCTCGACGTTGGCGCGCTGGTTGTCGCGGATCAAGAGGTGCCAGCCGTGGGCGTACTCCGCGGTGCGAGAGCCGGGCGGCAGGCGGCGGGCGGCGTCGAGGGCCGGCTGGCGAGGAATGATTTCATCGTGAGCGCCCAGCAGGTAGAGGGTCGGCACGCGCAGGCGGCCGATGTCGTCGTAGGCGTGCTGCATGGTGTCCACGAGGCCGTAGAGGGCGTCGGAGCGCGCGCCCCAGATCAGCAGCGGGTCGCGGCCCATGGCGATAAGCTCGGCCTGGTTGTCGCTGGCCGAGATGTGGTCGGTGACGAAGCCCGGCGGGGTGAAGACCTGGGCCGGCGCCAGATGGGCGGCCACCGCCAGCGCGGTTTTGTAGGGCAGCGGCAGGCTCGACCAGCCCCAGACCGCCGGCCCCAACAGCACCAGCCGGTCGGCGTCGGGCGGATGGTCGGAGGCGAAGGCCTCGATCGAGACCGCCCCGCCCAGGCTCTCGCCGGCCACGGCGATGATGGCGTGCGGATAGCGGGCGCGGATGAGGGCGGTGAAGGTGCGCAGGTCCTCGGTCATCAGCGCATCGCCGCCCCAGACGCCGCGCTCCGGCGAGCGGCCGAAGCCGCGTTGGTCGTAGGCGTAAGTTGCGATGCCCTGGCTGGCCCAGACCGGCGCGGCGAGGTGGAAAGCATTGGCGTAGTCGTCCATGCCATGCACGCCGACGATCACCGCCCACGGCTCGCCGGGCGTGGTGGCGTCCCAGTGGCTGACGCCGAGCCGGGCGCCGTCGAAGCTGATGAAGGCGTCCGGCGTCAGGCGCGGGCCGGCGAAGCCCGGCGTTGGCGTCAGCGGACGCTGCACCACGGGGGCGCAGGCGGCGGAGACGAGCACGAGGGCGAGGACGGCGGCAAGGCGCTTCATTCCCCCAGCAATAGGGCGACGCGCTGGCGCAGATAAGGCGTCACCTCGGCCTCGAACCACGGATTGCGCTGCAGCCAGCCGGTGTTGCGCCACGACGGGTGCGGCAGCACCAGGTTGTCCGGCAGGAAGCTCTTCCAGGCGCGCACCGTGTCGGTCATCGAGGCCGGCGCGCGCTTGCCCAGCGACCAGAGCTGGGCCGGGCGCCCGACCAGCAGGGTCAGCGCGACATTGGGCAGCTCGGCGCGCAGCCGCGCCTGCCAGAGCTTCGCGCAGCGGGGCGGCGGCGGGTAGTCGGCGCCCGTGGGGTCGGTTCCGGGGTAGCAGAAGGCCATGCCGGCGACGCCGATGGCGGGGTGGCTGTAGAACGTGTCGCGATCGACCCCCATCCATCCGCGCAGCCGGTCGCCGGACGGATCGTCGAACGGCAGCCCACTCTCATGCACCCGCCGACCTGGCGCCGCGCCCACGATCAGCAGCCGCGTGCCGACCTCGACGTGCACGACCGGACGGGGCTCGTGATCGAACTCCGCGGCACAGGCCCGGCAGGCGTGGATTTCGGCAATCAGGGTCTCAAGCGACATGCAAGGCCTCCCTCCCCTTTATGGGGAGGGACAGGCGCGGAGCGCCAGGGTGGGAACGCCGGTGACACGCGATTCCGTTGACGCGGCCACACCCCCACCCTGGCGTCGCTTCGCGCCGCCTGTCCCTCCCCATGAAGGGGAGGGAGGCTAAAAGTCCTTCGTCACGCCCGCGAAGAAGCCGCGCCTTGGGCCGAACTGCGGGGCGCCGACGCCGACGCCAGTGCCATCGCGGATTTCGTAGGCTTCGTCGAAGAGGTTGATCACGTCGAAGCGCAGGTCGAGCGGGCCGGTGGCGGGGGTGTCGAGGTGATAAGAGGCCGAGAGGTTGACCTGGATGTAGCCCGGCACGTGGCCGCCGTTGGGGATGTCGCCGGCGGGGGTCGAGAGGTCGCGCCTGAGGCCACTGCCGTAGAGCACGTCGGTGGAGAGCTTCAGCTGGCCGAAGTTGTACGAGGCGCCGCCCGAGGCCGTGTAGGTCTGGTCGTGGTCGAGGTGGATGAAGTGGGTGGCGATGTAATCCAGTTCGTCTTGCGTGAACTCGAACTGGCTGGAGACGATGTCCTTGCCCATCGCCGATGAGACGGCGGCGTTGGCCCAGGCCGAGAACGGCCCCTTGGCGTAGGTGGCGCTGAATTCCACGCCGCGGATGCGCCCTTGCGCATAGTTGAACGGCGTCAGGATGATCGGGGCGCCGAACTGGCCCTCGTCGATCAGGTTCTTGGCGTCGCGCCAGTAGCCGTCGACGCCCAGGGTGAAGCGGCCCAGCTTCTGCTGCACGCCGACGTCGTAGTAGTTGTCGGTCTCGGCGCGCGGCGTGTCGTCGGTGGTGACCGCCGAGGCGGCGGTCGTGCCGGCGAACCTGGCGATGGTCTCGCCCGCCACCAGTTCGAACGGCGGCGGGGTGAAATAGCGGGCGTAGCCGGCGTGCAGGGTCGTGCCGTCCTGCGGCGTCCAGACCAGGTTGATGCGCGGGCTGAGCTGGTTCTCGTCGCGATAGGCGTTCACCTGGTCGAAGCGCAGGCCGTAGTTCAGGGTCACGCCCTCGAACGGCTTCCACTCGTCCTGGAGGTAGACGCTGCCCTCGAACGCGGTCTTGGCGGTGTCGTCGACGATGGTCTCGGGAAGATCCGACGTCTGCACGCCGGCGCCGTTCACCGGCAGTACTTCGGAGCTCGTATTGCTGGTCGAGTGATCGGTCTGCAGGATGAGGCCGGCGCGCAGGGTGTGGTCCTGGCTGAGGTCGTAGACGCCCTCGGTCTGCAGGCCGGTGGCGAGATCGGTCTTGGCGGCGTTCTGCGAGATGCCGTCGAAGAGCAGGTCGCCGAGGCCGGACGGCGTGTAGGTGAGGGTCGAATAGCGGCTGAAGAGGGAGACCTGCAGCGTCGCCTTGTCTGTGGTGTGGAGGTAGCTGAGCGCGCCGAACTGGGTGTTTTCGCGCTGACGCTCATCGAGGTTCTCGCTGGCGAAGCTGGTCTGGCCCCCCACGTCGAGGCCGAGACCGCCGGGGTCGGCGGCGTTCAGCCCATGCGAGTTGGGGATCTGGAAGCTCTCGTCCGAAGTGCCGGCCATCAGCGAGATGCGGCTCTGCGGGTCGATGATGTGGTCGACGAAAGCGAAGCCCTGGATCTGGTCGGTGTGGTCGTGCAGCGGGTCGGCGCTGCCGTCCGGGCTTTCGATGCCGAGGTCGTCGCGCAAGTAGCTGCCCGAAACGAAGTAGTTGGTGCCGCCGCTGGAGCCGCCGTATTCGCCGCTGGGCTCGACCTCGTTGTGGCTGCCGCCGTAGACGCCCACCTCGCCGCCCGGCGCATAGATCCCGCTCTTGGTGGTGATGTTGACGATGCCGGCGGTGTCGAGGCCGTACTGGGCCGGCACCGCGCCGGTGATCAGCTCGGTCTTGTCGGCGAGCCTGGGGCTCAGCACCTGGCCGAAGGCCGAGAGGCCTTCGGGCAGGATGACGTTGTTGATCCGGTACTGGATGTTGCCGTGGTCGCCGCGGATATGCAGCTGGCCGAATGAGTCCTGCACCACCCCCGGCGCCTGCAGCAGCACCTGGTTCAGCGCCGTGTTCTCGCCGCCGGGTAAGAGTTCGACGGTCTTGGACGACATCGAATAGGTCGAGGCGCCCAGGCTGGGCTCGATCGCGTCGCGCGCCACGTCGAGGCGCTGGGCGGTGACCACCACCTCGGCGACGGACGACGCGGATTGGTCCGGCTGGGTCGCGGCGGGCGCATCGTCGGCCAGCGCAAGGCCCGGGGCCGAGATCAAGGCAAGTGCGGCGGGGGCGGCGAAGGCCAGCCACCCGGACTTAGGGATACGCGCCATGGGGAACCTTGTTGCGGTGCGGCAGGGCATGCCGAACCGGGTCCTGAAAGCCCAGGTCGCGGCTTCCCTATGAGATCGGGAATTTTTCCCGATCCGCCTTTCTCCTTGGCGACGTGGCCGGACGGGTACAGGAATCGTAAGGCAAGAAAGCTGGACCCGATGTCGCTTCGCCTCCGCATCCTCGTCGCCATCGTGCTGGTGCTGGCCTCGGGCTCGGGGCTGGGCATGGCGCTGGCGGGCTGGCAGGCGCGCGGCTGGCTGCACGAAGAGCTGTGGAGCGCCCAGCTGAGCGCCCACCTGCAGGTCGCCAGGGCCTTCGCCGACCTGACGCCCGAGGAGCGAACGCCGCGGCGCCTGGCCGGCCTCGTCGCCACCTTCAACGGCAACCGCCACCTGCAGGCGGTGCTGCTGGGGCCGGACGGCGGGGAGCTGGCCGCCTCGCAGACGGCGCCGGCCAACGTCCCGCCCGGCTGGTTCTCCGACATGCTGCGCCAGGAGATCGCCCCGGCCAGGCTCGAGGCGCCGGGCTCCGGCGGCTACGCGATCGAGCTGCGTCCCGTCTACGACGACGACATGTCGGCGGTCTGGAACGAAGGGCTGGACCTGGCCCTGGTGCTGGGCCTGGCCATCGTCGGCGGCGCGGCGGTGCTCTACGTCGTGGTGGGCCAGGCGCTGCGGCCCCTGCGCACTGTCGGCCAGGTGCTGCCACGTATCGGCGCCGGCGACTATGCGGCCCGCGTGCCGGAAGAAGGCCCGCCGGAGCTGGCGGCGCTGGGCCGCGGCGTCAATGAGATGGCCGCGCGGCTGGCGGCGATGCGAGAACGCACCCGCACCCTGGAAAAGCAGATCCTGACCCTGCAGGACGAGGAGCGCGCCGACATCGCCCGCGACCTGCACGACGAGATCGGCCCGCATCTTTTCGCGGCGAACGTCGACGCCGCCATGGCCGGCAGCCTGATCGCCGCCGGCAAGACCGACGCGGCGCTGGAGCAGGTGCGCTCGATCACCACCGCCATCGCCCACATTCAGCGGCTGGTGCGCGACATTCTTGGCCGCCTGCGCCCCACCCATCTGGCCGAACTCGGCCTTTCCAGCGCCATCCTCGACCTCACCGCCTTCTGGCGCGCCCGCCAGCCGGGCCTCGTGTTCGAGACCGAGCTGCCCGAAGGCGACAGCGGCCTTTCCGAGGCTGTGCAGGAGACGCTCTACCGCATCGTCCAGGAGAGCCTGAGCAACGCGGTCCGCCACGGCGCGCCGCGCACCATCCGCATCAGCCTGGAGATCACCGGCGGCGCCGCGCGGGTCGAGGTGGTGAACGACGGCGCCGGCGATGGCTCCGGCGCGCCCGGCTATGGCCTCACCGGCATGGCCGAACGGGTCGCCGCAGCCGGCGGCGCGCTCGAAGCTGGCCCGGCTCCCGCGGGCTCATGGCGCGTCGCCGCGCGCCTGCCCCTGGAAGTCCGCGCGCACAGCGAGGCCGCATGAAGATCCTCATCGTCGATGACCACGCCATCGTCCGCGACGGCCTGACCCGCCTGCTCACCGCCGACGGCGAGCATGAGGTCAAGCCCGCCGCCACCGGCCGCGAGGCCCTGATCCTGGCCCGCAGCTTCCGTCCCGACCTGACCATCGTTGACCTCAACCTGCCCGGCCTCGGCGGCCTGGAGCTGGTGCGCCGGCTGGTGCAGGCCGAGGTCGGCAAGGTGCTGGTGCTCTCGATGCACGCCGAGCCGCTCTACGCCCGCCGTTCGCTGGAAGCCGGCGCGCAAGGCTATGTGAGCAAGAACGCCGCCCCGGCCGAGCTCCTCACCGCCGTCCGCCGCGTCGCCGCCGGCGGCCGCTACGTCGAGGCCGAGATCGCCCAGGAACTGGCCCTGGGCGCCGGTGTGGAAGCGCTGGATGCGCTCAGCCCCCGCGAGCTGGAGATCATGCGCCTCCTGGCCAGCGGCTCCAGCCTGGCCGAGATCGCCGCCGCGCTGGGCGCTTCGTACAAGACCATCGCCAACACCTGCACCCTGATCAAATCCAAACTCGGCGTCGCCCGCACCGCCGACCTTGTGCGCCTCGCGATCGAGACCGGGGTGTCGTAGGCGGGCGAACTCGCTTAGGCGCGAATGACGTCAAGGCCGGAGCGGAGCAAGACTTCGTCACGCGTCGCCAGGGTTAGACGCTCGAGCTTTGCTTGCGTGAAAATCAGCCGGTCGAACGGATCCTTGTTCGCCACGGCAGCCGGAGCCGTTCGCACCGCCCAGGCATGTTCAGCTGTCACTTCCAGAATCTCAAAGCCGTCGCGTCTGAGTTTCGCTGGCAGGTCGGCAGGAGCATGAAGCTTGCCCTTGGCAACCTTGATAGCGATCTCCCACAGCGACGCGGCGCTCGCCACGAACGTGGGGCTTGGGAGCGCTCGTGCGGCGGAGATCATCTCGTCACTGAGCAAGTTGAAATCATCCAGCGCCCACAGGATGACGTGGGTATCGAGGAGCAGTCTCAACGCTGGCCGTCTTGGCGCGGGAATATCTCGCTCTCTTCAAATTCGCGCGCGATCTCAGCATCGACCTCGTCGATATCTGGCGAAATCCATATCCGACCTTTCAGGGAGCCCATCCATGAAGGCAGCTCACCCTCCTTGCGGTCGTCAGGCGACTGCGAAGCCTCCAACGGCACGATGCGCGCCGCAGGCTTGCCGTTCCGCGCGAGAATGACCTCCTCGCCCGCCTCGGCACGCTCGATGAGCTTGGAGAGGTGCGTCTTGGCGGCGTGGATGTTCACGATCATGGCTTAGCTAAGCTAAGCTCGCCCGCTGTTCCGTTCAACCCCCGCGCTTCAGCGTCTCGCGGGCGATGACCACTTGCTGGATCTGGCTGGTGCCTTCGTAGATGCGGAAGATGCGCACGTCGCGGTAGAGGCGTTCGATGCCGTGGTCGGCGACGTAGCCGGCGCCGCCGAAGATCTGCACGGCTCGGTCGGCGACGCGGCCGACCATCTCGGAGGCGAAGTATTTGGCGGCCGCCGCTTCCAGGGTGACGTTCTCGCCAGCGTCGCGCTTGCGGGCGGTCTCCATGGTCAGGGCCTTGGCAGCCATGGACTCGGTCTTGCTATCGGCGATCATGCCCTGGATCAGCTGGAAGCCGCTGATCGGCTGGCCGAACTGCTTGCGCTCGGTCGCGTAAGCGACGCAGTCGGCGATCAGCCGTTCGGCCACGCCCACGCAGACGGCAGAGATGTGCAGGCGGCCGCGGTCCAGCACCTGCATCGCCACCTTGAAGCCCTCACCCTCCGCTCCCAGACGGTTTTCGATCGGTACACGGACGTCCTCGAAGATCACGTCGCAGATGTGGGCGCCCTGCTGGCCCATCTTCTTCTCGGGCTTGCCGATCGAGAGGCCGGGCAGATCGCGCGGCACCAGGAAGGCGGTAACCCCGCCCGCGCCCTTCTTGTCCGGATCGGACCGGGTCATCACGGTGAAGAGGCTGGCCTTGTTGGCGTTGGTGATGAAGCGCTTCATGCCGTTCAGCACGTAGGCGTCGCCATCCAGCCGGGCGCGGGTCTGCACCGCCGCCGAGTCGGAGCCGGCCTCGGGCTCGGTCAGGGCGAACGAGGTGATCACTTCGCCCGACGCGATGCCGGGCAGCCACTTGGTCTTCTGCTCGGGCGAGCCGAACATGACGAGGCCCTGGCTGCCGATGCCGACATTGGTGCCGAAGGCCGAGCGGAACGCCGGGCTGGTGCGGCCAAGCTCGACCGCGACCAGGCACTCATCCTCCATCGAGAGGTCGAGGCCGCCGTACTCCTCGGGGATTGAGAGGCCGTAGAGGCCGAGCTCGCGCATCTCGGCGATGATGTCGTCGGGGATGGCGTCGTTCTCGGCCACCTGGGCCTCGAGCGGTCGCAGCCGCTCGGCAACGAAGCGGCGGACCGTGTCGAGCAGCTGAGTGCGGGTTTCGGGATCGAGGGCCATGCGCGTTACGCCTTCGCCAGCGCCAGGGCCGAGCCCTGGCCGACGCCGACGCACATGGTGGCGAGCGCCCAGGCGCCGCCGCGTTCGTGCATGGCGCGGGCGGCGGTCAGCGCCAGCCGGGCGCCAGACGCCCCGAGCGGGTGGCCCAATGCGATGGCGCCGCCGTGCGGGTTGACGTGTTCGGCGTCGTCGCCGAGGCCCCAGGCGCGGGTGCAGGCGAGGCCCTGGGCCGCGAAGGCTTCGTTGAGCTCGACCACGTCGAAGGCGCTGGGCGAGATGCCGAGCCGCGCGCACAGCTTCTCCACCGCCGGCACCGGCCCGACGCCCATCACCCGCGGCGCGACGCCACCGGAGGCGCCGGCCGCGATCCGGGCGATCGGCTGCAGGCCGTACCTCCGCACCGCGTCCTCGGACGCCAATAGGAGCGCCGCCGCGCCGTCGTTGACGCCCGACGCGTTGCCGGCGGTCACCGTGCCGTCCGGCCGCACGATCGGCTTCAGCGTGGCCAGGCCCTCGAGCGTGGTGTCGGCGCGCGGGTGTTCGTCGCGGGACACGACGAGATCGCCCTTGCGGTCGGGGATGGTCACCGCGGCGATCTCGCCGTCGAAGAAGCCGCGTGCCTGGGCCGCTGCCGCCCGCTGCTGGCTCCGATACGCGAAGGCGTCCTGGTCGGCGCGGCTCACCTGGTGGTCGGCCGCGACGTTCTCGGCCGTCTCGGGCATGGCGTCGACGCCGTAGGCCTTCTTCATCGCGGGATTGACGAAGCGCCAGCCGATGGTGGTGTCGTAGATCTCAGTGTTGCGCGAGAAGGCGCTGTCGGCCTTGCCCATGACGAAGGGGGCGCGGCTCATGCTCTCGACCCCGCCGGCGATGACGAGGTCGGCCTCGCCGGCCGCGATGGCCCGGGCCCCTGTGATGACGGCGTCGAGGCCGGAGGCGCAGAGCCGGTTGACGGTCATGCCGGGCGTCCGCTCGGGCAGGCCGGCCAAGAGCAGCGCCATGCGGGCGACGTTGCGGTTGTCCTCGCCGGCCTGGTTGGCGCAGCCCAAGATCACCTCGTCGATTGCCTCCCAGTCCACCTGCGGCAGCGCCGCCATCAAGGCGCGCAGCGGGTGGGCGGCCAGGTCGTCGGCCCGGACCTTGGCCAGCGCCCCGCCATAGCGGCCGATCGGCGTGCGGCGACCGGTGACCAGATAGACGGCGCGTCCTTGCATCTTCCCACCCTGCCGGATTTAAGGCGGGCCAACCTAGGCGCCGCGGGGGCGGGGCGCAAACCTTTCGGAGCATGCATGGACGGCAGTGAAGCGGATACCCCCTGGACGCCGAAGCCGGTGACCGAGGGCGAGTGGGCAGGCTGGAGTTCCTACAGCACCGATCCGTTCGAGGCCCTTGCCGGACCGTTCTATTCGCGGCGCGAGGAAGACGGGCGCGTGGTCTGCGCCTTCCGCGCCGAGGCCAAGCACATGAACGGCGGCGGTTTCATGCACGGCGGCTGCTTCGTCACCTTCGCCGACTACGCCCTCTTCATGATCGCCGAGAAGGAGTTGCAGGGCACGGGCTCGGTCACCGCCTCGCTCAACGCCGAGTTCGTCGACGCGGCCAGCGTCGGCGAGTTGATCGAGGCGCGCGGCGACGTGGTGCGCGC
>DATAVF010000042.1:0-24154 GCA_036267835.1 Caulobacteraceae bacterium
TGCGCCATCTCGCAGACGATCTGCGGCGCTCGGACCATCCGGCCGACCGGGGGAACCCCCTCCGTCGACCTCCGGTCGCCACCTCCCCCACTTCGTGGGTGAGGAGCGGTCTTAGGTGACCTCCTTCTTCGCGGCGCGCCAAATCTCGACCAGCGCCGAGAACCCGGCCGCCAGCCGCCCCACGGCCTCGTCGTCCCCGATCTCGCCCGCCAGCCAGGCCCGCGCCGGTGCTTCGAAGATCGTGCGCCCGACGGCGAACCCCTTCACCAGCTCGCACCCTGCCGCCGCGCCGAACGCAGCGGCGAGCGCATCGGGCGTCGCGGCCTGGCCGAGCACCAGGATGCCACGGCAACGCGGATCGCCGGCCTGCACCGCCGCGGCGGTCGCCGCCCAGGCGGCGGGATCGGTGGTAGGCTCCAGCTTCCACCAGTCCGGGCGGATGCCGAGGGCGTAGAAGCGGGCGATGGCGCAGGCCACGGTGTCAGCGACCACCGGGCCGCCGCGCGCCGCGATGATCTCCAGCAGGAGCTCGTGGCGGGTGGCGCGGCAGGCATGGAAGAGCCGCAGCAGTTGCTGCTCCTGCACCTCGCGCAGCTCGGGCGGGTCGTCCGGGTGATACTGAACCAGGCACTTCACCACCTGACCCAGCGGCCACTCGCGCAAGGTGACGCCGACGTCCGGCCCGCCCTCGAACGCCAGCGGACGCGAACCCGCCGCCTCGATCGGGCGGCCGGTCCAGTGGGGGTAGTCCGCCGCCAGCTCCAGCGCCCGCCGGCCGTGACCACCGTCGAGCAATATGCCGTAGCCGGGCGCGCCGCCGCTGACGCGCTGCACCGCCTGCAGCGCCAGCACCTTGAACGCCTCCTGCCGCGCAGGGGCCGCGCCCACTTCGGCCGCCAGCGCTTCCAACTGGGTGCGGTGGTCGATCGCCAACACGCAGAGCTCGGGGTAGTCGCCCTTGCGGGTGGTGGCCCAGTGCAGGTGCTCGAGCTCGCCGTCCTCGCGCAGCCGGCGCGGGCGCGGCCTGCCGCTGACGAAGGCGGCGAGCTCCGACCAGGTGGCCATCGCGGGGGCACAGCCGTGGCGGGAGACCACGATCGCGCCGCAGGCGTTAGCCCAGTCGCAGCAGGTGGCGACTGGCTCGCGGCGCAGCCAGCCGCGCAGGAAGCCGGCCATGAAGGCATCGCCCGCGCCCAGTACGTTGAACACCTCGATGTCGTAGCCGGCCACCGCGACGCCGCCGGCGTAGTCCGCCCCGACCTCGCCAGCGAAGGCGACGCAGCCTTCCGCGCCGCGCTTGCAGACCAAGAGGGCCGCCGTCTCGCGCCGCACCGCCTGCAGGGCCGCAATCGTCCCCGCAGCGCCGCCCAGGATCTGGAACTCCTCCTCGGTGCCGACGATCAGGTCGCAGAGGCCGGCGACCTGGCGCAGGCGGGCGGTCACCGCCGCATCGGCGACGAAGCGCTGCTCGCCGAGGTCGCGCGGCGCGAGGCCCCAGAGCACCGGGCGGTAGTCGATGTCGAAGGCGACGCGCCGGCCGGCGGCGCGGGCGGCCTCGGCGGCCCTCAGGCTGGCGGCGAACACCTGCGGGGTCGAGAGGTGGGTGCCGCTCAGCACCACCGCCTGGGCCGTGGCGATGAAGGCCGGGTCGATGTCGTCCGCTGAGAGCGCCATGTCGGCGCAGTTCTCGCGGTAGAACAGCAGTGGGAAGTGGTCCTGGTCCCGGATGCCGAGGATGGCCAGCGCCGTCAGCCGCGTTGGATCCTCGGCCACGGCGCTGACATCGACGCCCTCGCGGGCCAGCTCCTCGCGCAGGAAGCGGCCGAAATGGTCGGCGCCGACGCGGGTGATCAGCGCGGCGCGCAGGCCCAGGCGGGCGGCGCCGACAGCGGTGTTGGTCGGGCTGCCGCCGACATACTTGGCGAACGAGCCCATGTCCTCCAGGCGCCCGCCGACCTGCTCGCCGTAGAGGTCGACGCTGGAGCGGCCGATGGCGATGAGGTCGAGCGTCGGCGCCTCGGTCACGCGCCCCCCGGCGTCAGGTCGAACACGGTCTCGGCCGCCGCCTCGACGGCCTCGCGCGACCACAGCAGCGGCACGTATTCGCCCTTGGCCCAGAGCGGGAAGAGGTCGCCGTAGTGGGGGCTGGCCGGGTCGCCCGACTGGCCCGGCGAGTTGATGACGACGCTGTTGTCCCAGGCGCCCACGTCCACGACCATGCGGAACGAGGCGCCCTGCGTGGCCGCGAAGTCGTCCATCCGGTAGGTCGAGGCCCAGACGGTCCAGGCCGAGCCGGGCAGCGGCAAGGGGCCGTGGCTCATCACGGCGCGCTGCTCGGCGCCGGCCAGGGCGGCGACCGGCGGGGTGAAGTAGGCGTGGTGCAGATCGCCCCAGCGCCAGGCGGCCATGTCGGCGCCGAGACGCTCGGTGAGTTCGGCCAGGGTGGCGCCGAGGCTGGTGAGCAGGATCTCGGTGCGCGTGGCCTCAGTCAGGCCGGGACCCAGCGTCTGCAGGTACAGGGTGGTCCCGTAGGGCGAGCCGAAGCCGACGATCTTGGCCGCGGCCTCGCTTGTGATGCGCCGGGCGGTCGTGGGGCCGAGGTGCTTGTTCATCCACGCTTCGGCGATGGCGGCCGCCGCGCTGTCCTTGCTCTCGTAGCCGTCCCACGCAGCCAGCAGATCGAGCGCGGCCTGTACCTGCGGGTCATCCGAGGTGAGGCCGCGCAGCAGGCTGACGGCCCGAAGCGCGGTGTTGCTGAAGACGTCGGTCTGCAGCCGCGCGGAGTCCTCGACGCTGGTCGAGGCGCCCGCCGTCAGCACCTCGCCGATGCGGTCGATGCGGCCGGGGTCGGCCCACTCGTAGCCGAGGTTGAGATCGCGCGACGGATGCCCCGGCGGCAGGTTGAACTCATTGGCGCTGGCGACCCAGCCGCGCTCGGGATTGACCATCTGCGGCAGCTCGGCCGGGCTGGCGAACCCGTCCCATTCGTAGCGGCCGTCGCCCGGCACGGGCAGCAACCCGTCCCAGTTGCGGCGCTTGGGGGTGAGGCCCGTGGGGATCCAGGCGATGGTCCCCTCCACGTCGGCGTAGATGAAGTTCATCGGGGCCGCGCGCCAGTGCGACAGCGCCTCCTTGAAGGTCGGCCAGTCGCTGGCCGACTGGTAGCGGGCCGCGCCGAAGTAGGACGACGTGCCCGGTTCCGACCAGACGGTGCGCAAGGCGAAGGCGCGGCGCTTGTCCGGCAGCTGCTTCAGCACCGGCCCGTGCCTGGTGTAGGCCAGCTCCACGGTGCGCGGCGCCTCGCCCCGCACCGGCACGTCTTCGTGGACGATCCGCATCGCCTCCCAGCCGTCGCCGTAGCGGTACTGGCGCGCGTCGTCGGGATGGGTCTCGTAGACGTAGTGGTCGGCCTGATCGATCATGAAGGTGGTGATGCCGAAGGCGCAGTGCTCGTTGTGGCCGATGGTGACGCCCGGCAGGTGCAACTCGCCCGCGCCGATGATGGCGAGGCCCGGCGCGTTCAAGTGGCAGAGGTAGCGGATCGAGGGCGCGTTCAGCACCCGGTGCGGGTCGCTGGCCAGGATCGGCCGGCCGGTGGTGGTGCGCGAGGCGGCGATGGCCCAGTTGTTCGACCCGGCGCTCAGCTCCGCGACCGCGCGCTGGGCCTCGGACGGCGCCTCGGCGGGGGCGGCGAAACTCACTTCCTTGGTGGCCAGGGTGTAGTCGGCCAGCAGGTCGGCCGGAATGTCCGACGGGTCGAGCCCCTCGGGGATGCGCACCTCATGCTCCCAGGGCTGCATGCCGCGCCTTAAGCGATCGGCCTCCAGCCGGCCCGCCGCGGCGATGCGCACCCGCAGCGACTCCGACTCGGCGTTGTTGCTGATGCCGTGACTGCGGATGCGCGCCACGTCCTCGACCGCCCACGTGTCCGGCCGGGTGTCGGTGAGGCTGAACTCCACCGGCAGCGGCGCGTCGCCCGCCAGCACCTGCGTCACGCGGGCGTTGAGGCCGGCGACCCAGGCGGTCGAGGCGGCTTCGGCGCCCGGGCCATAGACGGCCCACTCGGTGGCCATGTCGCCGCGGTAGAGAAACAGCCGCGCCGCCCGGTCCTGCGCCACGTAGGCGGGGCCGAAGTTGGCGGCGAGCAGGCCGAGGCCGCGCTTGCGCCACAGGTCCAGCTGCCAGAGCCGGTCGCGGGCGGCGTTCCAGCCCTGGGCGAAGTAGGCGTCGTGCTGGCTGGCCGCGTAGATGTGCGGGATGCCCCAGCGGTCGATGATGATCTCGGCCGGCTGCTCCAGGCCGGGCGCGGCGACAGGGTGGCGGGGCGCGTCCAGGCTCATGCGTGCACCGGAAAGGTCGGCCACCAGCCGCTGATCGCCTCGCCGTCGTAGACCGCGATGTCGCCGAACTGCAGGAAGACGCCTTCGCTCTCGGTGGGGCGCATGAAGACGAAGTCGTCCTGCGCCAGCTCCACCTTGTCCGACCCGGCCAGCATCGAGCGGCCGCCGAAGATGGCGCTGAAGCGCAGGCCGGGCGGCGAAACCACCTTGGCGTCGCCATAGCCGCCGGTGAGGAAGAAGCCGCGGCGGCTGTTGGGATCCAGGGTGTTGTAGAGCTCGGTCAGCTCCTCGCGGCGGGGGAAGATCGCCGGGTCCATCACCTTCAGCACCGGCTGGGCGATGAAGGCGGCGGGGGCGTGATCCTTCAGCGTCGGCAGGTCGAAATGGGTCGGCTTGACGAAGGCCGAGCCGATCGAGACCTCGCTGGCGTAGGGGTCGGTCGCGTGCAGGGCATAGGTGGGGCTGCCGGCGGTGTTGAGCGTCAGCCCGGCGATGCCGCCCAGCTTGTCGGCCACCAGGCGGACCGCGGCGCCGTAGCGCTCCAGCACCTTGGCCAGTTCGGCAGGCGGTGACTTGGCGCCCATCACCTGGGCGTCGTAGCCCATCAGGCCGGTCAGCTGCAGCATTGGCTCGGCCTCGATCAGGTCGAGCGCCGCACCCAGCGCTGCCAGGTCCTTCAGCCCGCCGCGGTGCAGGCCGACGTCGATCTCCAGGTTGATGCGCAGCGGCGTCTCGGCGGCGCGGGCGATCTCGGCATATTCCTGCAGTCGCCCGACGCTGTCGGCCAGCCACTGCGGGCGGGCGGCGGCGGCGTGGCTGTTGGCGTGGCGGCGCACGAAGTCGGCGACCTGCACACCCGGCAGCGGCCGGCCCAGCAGCACGTCGGAGGCCGGATGCAGCTCGGCCATCTCGTCGAGCATCAGGGCATTGAACACCATCAGCTTGTCGGCGCCCGTGCCGGCCATCACCGCGTCGAGCAGCTTCGGCGCCTGCAGCGACTTGGTGACGATGCGCAGGGCGAGCCGGGTTGGCGCCAGGGTGCGGCGCACGGCGGCGATGTTGGCGGCCAGCCGGTTGATGTCGACGATCAGCGTCGGCTGCGCGACGCCGGCCCGCTTCAGCGCCGCCTGCAGGCCGGCGAAGTAGGGATCGTGCCCGCCAGCGCCCCGGTCCGGCTCGCGCAGGCCCGGAAACACGTTGGAAGCCAGGGCGGCGGCGCGCAGCAGCAGGGGGTCGCGCGGCAGGGTCTTCAAGAGCGCAGTCCCAGCTTGGCCGCAAATGGCGGCGCCGACGTTGCGACTCCGTCGTTGGGTTGGCAAGTGCGACGGCCTCGCTCCTCACCCGTGAAACGGGGGAGGTGTCGCGCGGAGCGTGACGGAGGGGGCGCAAGGCGGCCGAGACTGAGCGGACGGCCTAGCGGCCTCAGCTTCGCGCCCCCTCCACCATGCTCCGCATGGTCCCCCTCTCCCGTTTCACGGGTGAGGAGCGAGAAGCGCCTCGCCGTCGCGCGTTGCGATCAGGCGTTTGGGAACCAGGAACAGCAACGGCAGGATCAGGGCGTAGATGATGATAGTCAGCCAGACGGCGGGGAAGAAGCCGCCGTGGTGGTCGTAGATCTCGGTGCCCAGGAGATCGCCGAAGCGCGCCGCGATGTAGTAGATCGACGTGCCGAAGAGCAGCATCATGGTGCCCTGCAGCCCCTTGGGGCACGAGCGGATGGCGAGGTCGGTCAGCGCCGCCTGGGCGATGCCGCCGATGATGCCCATGGGGCAGGCCGCGATGATCGCGCCCACGGCCGAGTGCACGAAGAGCAGCGGCACCATCTGGAACACCGCCAGGCCGAAGCCCACCCACAGCAGCTTGGAAAGCTCGAAGCGCTGGCAGAGGAACCCGTAGCCGACGAACACCGGCACGAAGGAGCCGAGGAAGACCGCGTTCCAGGCGCCCCACTCGAAGTCGCTGGCGTGGAGGGCGTTGGACATATGGTACTGCAGCACTGTCCCCGACCCGGGCGAGAACTGCCAGAGCACCTGGATCATGATCACCGGGTAGACCGGCCAGTGCTTCAGCAACCGGGCGATGTCCTGGAAGAAGTGGCTGTCGGATCGCTCGTTCGGCGCAGCGTTGAAGAGGGCGCGGGGGCGCAGAAACGCCAGGAAGGCGATGGCGGCGAGCAGGGCCGCCGCGATCAGGAAGATCACCTGGGCGGCGGGCGTCGCGCCCTGGCCCTCCAGGAAGTCGCTGAGCGCGCCGCCGGCGAGGTTGGAGATCAGCTGCGGGAGGGTGGCGGCGATGCCAAAGAGGATGCTCATCTGGCCGGCCATCGCGCGCTGTTGGCCGATGCTGGCGAGGAGGCCGCTGCCCGCGCCCAGCACCATCTGGAACACCGCGGTGGCGAGCAGCATCACCGTCATCAGCACCGCGTACGACGGCGTCAGCAGCGCGGCGCTGGCGTAGACCAGCGCCGTCGCCACCCCGAACAGCATCAGGTGCCCGCGATCGCCGGCCCCGAAGGGGCTCCAGCGGTCGCGCAGGAAGCCGAACACGAAGGACGCGAAGAGCGGGATGGCGATCCAGATGCGGAACATCGCCTGTTCGTGCGCCTGCAGATGCAGGCGGTCCTTGAGGAAGAAGCTCAGCGGGATGTTGATCACCCCGACCGCCGGGTCGCCGAAGTTGATCAGCAGCATCAGCGCGCCGCCAAAGAGGAAGAGGCCGAAGCGGTTCTTGTCGAACGCGGCTGGCGCGGACGGCGGCGACAGCACCACCTCTTCCAGCCCGACAACTTCCCCGGTCATGCGCCGCCCACCCCATCGTCCGTTGCCGGCGCATGTTCCGGAGTTCGCGGCGCTTGGCAATGCGCGGGCTTCGCCGGGTCGGGTATAGCGGAGTGATGGCGGAGGGTTCGATCAGCGAGGCGCGGCGGCTGCTGGCGCAGGGACGGCTGGACGAGGCGCGCGCCCTGCTGGAGCGCGCCGTCACCGCGGCCCCGCTCGACCCCGCCGCGCGGATCGCGCTCGCCGACCTGCTGGTGACGTCGCGCCGGCCGGACCTGGCGCTGCGCGTCTGCGAGGCCGGCCTGCAGCGGCTCGGCGCCGACGCCGGCCTGCTCTGCGCCAAGGCGCGGGCGCTGCAGAACGTCAGCCGGGTTGCGGAGGCTGAGGCCGCCTATCGGCAGGCCCTGCAGCTCGACCCGACGCGCGCCGAGGCGCGCTACGGGCTGGCGCTGCAAGCGACGGAAGCCGGCGATTGGGACGCGGCGCAGGCGCTCGTCCAGGCGATACCCGGCCCGCGCGGCCCGGCGTTCGGCTGGCTGGCGGCGCGGATTGCGCTTGGACGCGCCGACTTCGCCAGCGCCGCCGAGGCGGCGCGCGAGACTCTGAGCGCCGCGGGCCTCGGCCCCGAGCAGCACGCCGAGACAGAGCTGTTGCTGGGCGAGGCGCTGGACGGGCTGGGCCGCCACGCCGAAGCGTTCGCCGCCTTCAGCCGCGGCAAGCAGACCCAGCGCGGCTTCTACGCCGAACGCGCCGCCGGCCGCGAGGCCGAAGCCGACAAGCTGGACCGCCTCGCCGCCTGGTTCGGCGCGGCCGATCCCGCGCCCTGGCGCACCGCTCCGAATGCGCCGACCGATCCGGCGCGGCCTGGCCACGTCTTCCTGGTCGGCTTCCCGCGCTCCGGCACCACGCTGCTGGAGCAGGCGCTGGCCGGCCATCCGCGCCTCGCCGCGCTCGAGGAAGCCCCGACGCTGGCCGAGGCCTACGCCGAGTTCATGACAGGGCCCGACGGCCTCGAGCGTCTGGCGCGGCTGGCGGGCGCCGAGGCCGCCAGATGGCGCGCCGCCTACTGGGCGGCGGTCGACAAGGGCTGCCCCGAGGCGCGGGGCCGGGTCTTCCTCGACAAGGCCCCGGCCGGCACGCTCTACCTGCCGCTGGTGGCCAAGCTGTTCCCGGACGCCAGCGTGCTGTTCGCCCTGCGCGATCCGCGCGACGTGGCGCTGAGCTGCTTTCGCAGCGGCTTCCAGATGAACGCCCTGACCTACGCCTTCACCGACCTGGCCGAGACCGCGCGCTGCTATGGCGCCTCGATGGCGATGGCGCAGGTCTATCGCCGGGTGCTGCCGCTCCGCGTGATGGACGTCCGCTACGAGCGCCTGGTCGATGACTTCGCGGGCGAGCTTGGCCGCATTACCGACTTTCTCGGCCTGGACCCCGCACCCGGGATGACCGACGTCGCGGCCACCGCGCGCCGGCGGGTCGTCCGCACCCCCAGCGCCGCGCAGGTGCGGGCCGGGCTGAACCGGCAGGGCCTCGGCCGCTGGCGCGCCTATGCCGACGAGCTGGCGCCCATCCTGCCGCTGCTTGCGCCGTGGGTCGAGGCGTTCGGCTACGGCGGATCCGGGTAGGCGTCGAGCACGGGCCCCAGCGCCGCCTTCAGCGGCGCCAGCCAGGCCTCGTAGCGCCGCCAGTGATCGACCGCGTCGGTGCTGATCGGCCGGCGCACCTGCTCGGAACTGGGCGTCGCCACGGCGCGAGGGTTCTCGAAAAAGCGCAGCACCGCCGGATCGAACGGCAGGCCGAGATAGGCCAGCAGCCGCCGCGCCTCGCCCTCGGTGTCTGCCACCAGTTGCTCGTAGATGACCCGGTGAACCCGGCCGGGCTGCACGGCGTCGAAGTGCGCCATCAGCTCCACATAGTCGGCGTAGTAGCGGCCCAGATCGGCGAGATCGTGGGTGAAGTCGAAGCCGCCGGCGAACTGCTGCTTGAAGGCCGACACGCCGCAGCCGAGCGGATGGCGGCGCACGTCGATGATGCGCGCGTTCGGCAGCATAAGGCGGATCAGGCCGACGTTGAGCCAGTTCCACGGCGCCTTGTCGATGAAGCGGGCGCGGCCCAGCCGGCGGCGCGGGCGGGTGCGGGCCAAGTAGTCGCGGCCCAGGGTGGCGGCTTCGGCGCGGCTGAGGGCCGCGATGCCACCCGGCCGGGCGGCGGCCCAGTCGGCCATCATCTGGATGTCCGGCAGCTCGCGCGTGCCCTCCACGGCCGGATGGCTGGCCAGGATCTGCTCGACCAGGGTCGAGCCGGAGCGCGGCAGGCCGACGATGAAGATCGGGTCCGCCGCCGGATCGCCCCAGCCGGCGCGCGCCGCGAAGATGCCGGGGGTGAACAGCGCCATGGCCTGGCGCACCCGCGCCGTGGTGGCGTCGGCGTCGTAGGGCCGCAAGCCGCGCAGGATCGCATTGCCAGCGGCGAAATGCCCGAACGCCGCGGCGTCTCGGCCCTCGTCCTCGCGCGCCTTGCCGAGGCTGAAGTTGAGATGCGCCCGTTCCTCGGGCGTGGCGTCGGCCGCGGCGAGCCGCGCCTGCATCGCGGCCAGCTCCTCGGCGCTGAAGCGGTAGGCCTTCAGGTTGGCGAGGCTCCACCAGGCCTCGCCGCAGGCGGGGTCGAGCGCCAGGCATCGGCGCCAGGCGGAGATGGCTTCGTCGATGCGCCCGAGGGTGCGAAGGCCGTTGCCGTGGATCAGCCAGCCGTGCGGCTGGTCGGGAAACTCGGCCATCACGGCCGCGGTGATCGCCGCCGCGCCGGCATAGTCGTCGATCTCGGTGAGGATCGCCGCCTTGGCGAGGCGAGCGCGGGTGTTGCCGGGGCCCCGCTGCAGCAGGGCGTCGAGTTGCGCCAGCGCCTCGGTCGGGCGGCCCAGGCGCTGCAGCAGAAGCGCGTAGGCCATCCGCGCCAGGTTGAGGCCGGGCGAGCGCGCCAGGCAATGCGCCAGCACCTGCTCGGCCTCGGCCAGCCGCCCCTGCCGCTCCAGCACCTCGCCCAACAGGTGCAGCGCCGGCGTCGAGCTGGGCTCGGCGGCGAGGACGGGGCTGAGGGCCAGCTCGGCCGCCGCCGGATCGCCGTCGGCGAGCGCCAGCGCCGGCGCCCGCAGCCGCGGGTCGGGCGCCACGGCGCGCAGCATCATGTCGTAGGCGCGCTGGGCGGCGGCGACCTGGCCGGCCACCAGCCGGATGTCGCCGAGCAGCCGCCAGCCGGCGCCCGACCCCGGGCTCAGCGCCAGCGCCTGCTCCAGCGGCAGGGTGGCGGCGCGCGTCTCGCCCCGGGCGGCCAGGCGGCGGGCCTCGTCGAACAGCGCGTCGCTCGCCACGGGTCACCTCCGCCCGCCAGTCTAGCCGCAAAACAAAAGGAGCCGAGCAGCAAGCTGCCCGGCTCCAGTTCGAGGGGAGGATTCCCCTGGGGGATCAGAAGATCAGAACTTCACGTGCACGCCGGCATAGAGCTGGGTGCCGTTGTCGTAGACGGCGCGCACCTGCGTGGGGTTGGTGGCGTAGTACTTCAGCAGCGAGTTGGTGATGTTGAGCGCGTCGAGCGTGAAGCTGATGTTGCGGGTCACGTTGACGTTCAGGGAGGCGTCGAGCTGGCCGAAGCCGGCTTCCTGCTCCGGCGTCGCCCGGTCCAGACCCACGAAGTAGTGCGAGCGGTAGGTGTAGGCCAGGCGTACGCTGAAAGCCTTGACCTCGTAGTAGCCGACCAGGTTGGCCGTCACGTTCGAGGCCCCCACCAGCGGCCCGCCGCTGGAGTCAGACGCGCTCAGGTAGGTCATGTTGGCTTGGAAGCCGAAGTTGTAGGGCAGCGGCTGCTGCACCTGCAGTTCGACGCCCTTCACTTCGCCCGAACTGTTGATCGGGGCCGAGATTGCATACGACTCGTAGTCCAGCACATCCGGCTTGCCCGGCACGCCGATCGTCGACCGTTGCTGGTCGAGGAAGGTCTCGTTGGTGACGCCGTAGGCCACGTAGTTCGACAGGTCATCGTAGAAGACGCTGACTTCGGCCACCGCCGTCGGCATGTAGTACCATTCCAGCGCGGCGTCGTAGACGCCGGCCGTGATCGGCCGCAGATTCGGGTTGCCGCCGTTGCCGGAGAGGGTCAGGTCGGTCAGCGTCACCGAGGCGCCGAGAGCGCTGTAGTCCGGGCGGGCCATGGTCTCGGCCGCCGAGACCCGCAGCAGCAGGTTCTTCTGCAGGTCGAAGCTGAAGTTCAGGCTCGGCAGGATGTCGAGGTAGTCGTGGTGAACATTGTCCACCAGGTAGTTGCCGTAGGCCGAAGTGGTGATGGCGCCCGGCCCGCTGCCTGGCACGTTGACGTAGGAGTTCTGGTTGGTGTCGACGATGCGGACGCCGAAGTTGCCGCGCCAGCCATCGCCGCCTACGCGGGCCATGACGTAGCCCGAGGTGTCCTGCTCGCGCACCTTGAACGAGCCCATCCAGTAGTAGTTCTGCGCCGTCACGATCGATGACAGCGGGCCGTGGACGCCGTCCGCGATGCTGTTCAGCGTGTTGGCCACGGAGGCCGGATTGGCGGCAATGGGGATCAGCAGGCCAGGAATGCCCAACGCGCCGGCGTTGAAACCGCCTGGGTAGGCCGCCGGATTTTCCGCCGACAGCGGCATCGTCGGCGAGGTCCAGCAAGCACCGTCGGCGCCCAGGGTGCAGCCGCGGTCCCAGCCGTCGACCTGGCGGGTGTGCTGCGAGACGTGGACGCCGAAATCGACGTCCTTGAAGACGCCGTCGCCGATGTCCCACTGGCCGTCGACCTGGCCGTAGATTTCCTTGTCGGCGGCCCGGAACTCCTCGTTCCAGGCCCAGTCATTGGCGAGGCCGGTGGGGCTGGACGGGTTGATGTTGGTCGGCGTGACCAGCCAGCCGTTGCCGGAGGGGGCGTAAGAGACCCCAGTGCCGGCGTCGCTCTCGAACGAGGGCGACCCGTTGGTGTTGCCCTGCCCTTGAGTATAGCCGATCTGGGCCTTCAGGGTCAGGTGGTCGGTCGCCCGGAACTTGCCCTTCAGGTTGATGTAGGACGTGTAGGCGCTGGAGCCGGGGCGGTCGATCGCGTCGACGATGATGCCGTCCACCACCGTTCCGCCATAGCCGCCCATGGCAGGCGTCGGCGTGAACGCCGTAATCGGCGCGACCTGTGGCCAGACCGCCGAGGTCAGGGTGTTGTGGGCGACCGTGTAGCTGGTGGGCAGGTTCTTGGTGAGCTCGTTCGCGCCCCAGTACATGTAGTTGTCGTTCACGTTCGCGGCGTCGAGGTGCGAGTAGAAGCCGTCGAGGTCGATTTCGACCCGGTCGCCTGAGCGCCATGCCACATCGAAGTGGCCGCCCTCGCGCTTGCGCTCCTGCTCGAACAGGGTCGAGCCGATCAGGCCGGGCGCCTGTACGCCGACCAGTTCCGGGTGCTCCGCGCCCAGCGGGTCGGTAGCACTGATGGTGGAGTAGCTCAGCGTCTCCTGGCCGTAGCGGCGCAGGGAGCGGTCCTCGTAGAAGCCCTGGATGCTGACGCCGAAGCTGTCGTCGGCGTTCTTCCAGCCGAGGGTCGCGTTGACCTGCGGCTTCCACCCGTCGGTGAGGCTGTTGTATGCGCCTTCTACCGAGCCTTGGAACACGAACTGCTTGCCCGCGCCGCCAAGGCTGAGGGCGTTCGGCGTGATCAGGTCGACCGCGCCGGAGACGCCGCCTTCCAGCAGCGAAGCGTCCTGGGTCTTATAGACCACCGTCGAGTCGACCATTTCGGCCGGCAGCAGGTTGAAGCTCACGCTGCGGCCCACGGCGGAGTACTGGTCGAGGATGAACCAGTCGCCGGTCGCGATGTTGTGCCCGTCGACCGTCACCTGGGTGAGGCTGGGGGAGGTACCGCGAATGCTGACCCGGTCGTTTTCGTCGAAACCGCCCTCGCCGCTCGCCGCCGACTCGGTGTTGACGCCGGGGATGCGCTGCAGCGCGTCCGCAACGTTCTTGTCTGGCAGCTTGCCGATGTCGGTGGCCGAGATCGCGTCAACCTGGTCGACGGCGTCACGCTTCACCGTGATGGCGCGTTGAAGCGATTCCCGGATGCCGGTGACCACCACTTCGCTGACCGCGCTGGCCGAATTGTTGTCGGTGGCGGTGGTGGTGGTTGTGGCGGTGTCGGCGAACGCCGGCGCGGCGGCGCATAGGATGGCGGCGATGCTGGTCGAGCCGAGCAAGATCGGCTTGCGGAATGTCATGGGTTCTCTCCCCGCTTGGGCCGCGAAGCGCCGCAGCCTGCCCCTAAGTCCATTTCCATACCAATCCCGGCGATTTCGTCTCAAGGATGAGACCAATCGGCCGCGATTTCGCCGAACTGTCACCAATCTGTTCTCGATTGCAAGCCCAAAAGCGAACCATTCAAGTACCAATCATTTATTGGTATGCAAATGGTCTGGTCTTGTGGCAGATAGGTCGCGGGACAGCCGCGGGGCGCTTTGTCGGCTCCGCGAAACCACGAGGGGGTTCTAGCGCGTGACGTCGTTGGCTGACGTGATCGGCGCCTTGCACGAACAGGGCCGCGCGCCGCTGTACCAGCAGCTGCAACGGGCGCTGCGCGACGCCATCACCGAGAATCGGCTGGCCGCCGACGACGCCCTGCCGCCCGAGCGCGACATTGCCGAGGAGTTCCACGTTTCCCGGATCACCGTGCGCAAGGCGCTGGATGCGCTGGTCGGCGAGGGCCTGCTGATCCGCCGCCAGGGCGCCGGCACCTTCGTCGCGGCGCGGGTGGAGAAGAGCTTCTCGAAGCTGTCATCGTTCACCGAGGACATGATCTCGCGCGGCCGGCGGCCGGAGAGCGTCTGGCTCAGCCGCTCGGCCGGCGCGGTGACGCCGGAGGAATCGCTGACGCTGAGCCTGAGCCCCGGCGCCCTGGTCTACCGCTTCAACCGCATCCGCTATGCCGACGGCTCGCCGATGGCGCTGGAGTATTCGACCGTGCCGGGCTTCTGCCTGCCGTCGGAGATCGCGGTCGAGGAGTCGCTGTACGAGGCGCTGGACAAGCACGGCGCGCGGCCGACCCGGGCGCTGCAGCGGCTGCGCGCGGTGCTGTTCACCGCCGAGCGGGCGCGGCTCTTGACCGTGCCGGACGGCTCGCCCGGCCTCCTGATCGAGCGCCGCGGCTTCTTGCGCGACGGGCGGCCGGTGGAGTTCACCCAGAGCTATTACCGCGGCGACGCCTACGACTTCGTCGCCGAACTGAATACGTCCGCCCCCTGATGGGCCGAGGAGTTGCGTTGAGTCAGAACCCCCAGTTGGCCGTGGAAGCGACCCGCCTCTACCGCGAGGCGGCGGAGGCGCCGGCGGTGGTGCGCACCCAGCTGGGCGCCAACGAGCCGGTGATTCGCGATCTGGGCGAGCGCCTGCGCAAACATCCGCCGCGCGCCGTTGTGACGCTGGGCCGGGGCAGCTCGGACCACGCCGCCACCTACGCCCGCTATCTGATCGAGACGCGCCTCGGCGTGATGACCGGTTCGACGGCGCCGTCGGTGAGCTCGGTCTATGAAGCGGCGACCGGCATGCAGGACACGCTCTGCCTGGTCATCTCGCAATCCGGCCGCAGCCCCGACCTGCTGGCCGCCGCCGACGCGGCGCGGGCCGCTGGCGCCCTGGTGGTGGCCCTGGTCAACGACGCATCCTCGCCGCTGGCCGAACAGGCGGACATCACCGCGCCGCTGCTCGCCGGCCCGGAACTCAGCGTCGCGGCCACCAAGTCCTACATCGCCGCGCTCAGCGCCATCGTGCAACTGGTCGCGCACTGGAGCGGCGACCGGGCGTTGCTCACGGCCCTCGCCGGCCTGCCGGACCTGCTGGAGCGGGCCTGGGCGCTGGATTGGGGCGCGGCCCTGCCACCCCTGATCACGGCGCAAAGCCTCTACGTGCTCGGCCGCGGCGTCGGCTTCGGCGTCGCCGAGGAGGCCGCGCTGAAGCTGAAGGAGACCTCCGGCCTGCACGCCGAAGCGTTCAGCGCCGCGGAGGTTCGCCACGGCCCGATGGCGCTGGTCGGCCCCGGCTTCCCGGTGCTGGCCCTCGCGCAGGGCGACGAGACCCGCGAGGGCGTCGAGGCCGCGCTGGCCGCCGCCGCCGCCGCCGGAGCGCCGGCGATCAAGGCCGGCGGCGGGCCGCAAGACGGGGTGCTGACCCTGCCCACCGAGCGGGCCTGCCCGATCCTGGAGCCGATCGCCTATGCGCTCAGCTTCTACCGGCTCGTCGGCGCCCTGGCCGTGGCGCGCGGCCTCGATCCGGACCGCCCCCGCGGCCTCTCCAAGATCACCGAGACGCGCTGATGGATATCGCGCTGATCAACGGCCGGGTGATGACCGACCGCGGCCTGGTCGAGGGCTTGGCGGTGCGGCTGCACGGCGAGCGCATCGTGGCCCTGGGCGCCCAGGCCGATGTCGCCGCCGGCGCCGCGGTGCGCGATCTCGGCGGCGGCCTGCTGCTGCCGGGCTTCATCGACACCCAGGTCAACGGCGGCGACGGCCTGCTCTTCAACGATGCGCCCAGCGCCGCGACCATCGCCCGTATCGGCGCCGCGCATCGGCGCTTCGGCACGACGGGCTTCCTGCCGACCCTGATCAGCGACGACATCGGCACGGTGAAGGCCGCCATCGACGCCACCCGCGAAGCGATCGGCAGCGGCGTACCCGGCGTGCTCGGCGTCCACATCGAGGGCCCGTTCCTCAACCCGACCCGGCGCGGCATCCACGACGCCAGCAAGCTGCGCCGCACCGACGCGACCTCGTTCGACCTGCTGACCTCGCTGGGCGTCGGCCGCACCCTGGTGACCCTGGCGCCGGAAGAGACCAGCCTCGACACCATCAGCCGGCTGGTCGGCGCCGGGATCGTGGTTTCGGCCGGTCACACCGACGCGCCCTACGCCCTGGTGCGCGCCGCGCTGGACCGCGGCCTCAGCGGCTTCACCCACCTCTTCAACGCCATGTCGCCTCTGACCAGCCGCGAGCCGGGCGCCGTCGGCGCGGCGCTGGAGGATGGCGACGCCTGGTGCGGCATCATCGTCGACGGGGTGCACGTCGATCCGGTGGTGCTGAAGCTGGCGCTGAAGCTCAGGCCGCACGAGCGCTTCAACCTGATCACCGACGCCATGCCGTGCGTGGGCTCCGACCAGACCTCGTTCGAGCTGCAGGGCAAGACCATCGCGGTGCGCGACGGCGCCTGCTTCGACGCCGACGGCACCCTCGCCGGCTCGGCGCTGGACATGGCCGGCGCGGTCCGCAACGCGGTGAATATGCTGGGCCTGAGCCTCGCCGACGCCTCGCGCATGGCCAGCCGCAACCCGGCGGAATTCCTCGGCCTCGACCACGAACTGGGCCGCATCGCCCAGGGCTATCTCGCCGACCTGGTGCTGCTCGACGACGAGCTGAAGGTGCAGGACACCTGGATCCGCGGCCACGCCGCCTCGGCCGCGTATGCCTAGGGCCGCGCTGGCCCTCATCCTGGCCCTGACCGCCCTGGCGTCCGCGGCGCGGGCGCAGACCCTCGACATCACGCCCCGCCCGCTTTCGGCCGAGCCGGTCGCCGGCGCGCCGGTAACGATCGCCAATGGCGCGCGGATCACAACGCCGGCTGGCGACGCGTCGGCGGCCTGGACCGCGCGGTATCTCGCGAGCCTGGCGCGGCGATCGCGTGGGCTACACCTGTCGCCCGATCGCGGCGCGGCGACCATCGTCATGGTCAGGGGCGGCGAACCGAGCCTGGGCGCGGAGGGCTACAGCCTCGACGTCCGCGCCCACCACGTCACCATCACCGCGCCTACCGACGCCGGGCTCTTCTACGGGGCGGTAAGCTTCTGGCGGATGCTGACGGCGGACGGCGGCCACGGCGCGGCCACCCTCGCTCCCGTGAAAATCGTCGATCGCCCGCGCCTCGCCTGGCGCGGCCTGCTGCTCGATTCGGCGCGGCATTTCCAGTCCGTCGCCTTCGTCGAACACCTGATCGACCGCATGGCGCTCCTGAAGCTCAACACCCTGCAATGGCACCTGACCGACGATCAGGGGTGGCGGCTGCAGATTCTGCGCTACCCGCGCCTGACCAGTGTCGGCGCCTGGCGCGCCGCGATCGACCCGGCCACCGGCCGGCCCACCCGCTACGGCGGCTTCTACACGCAGGCCCAGGTCCGCCAGATCGTCGCCTACGCGGCCCAGCGGCACGTCACCATCGTGCCGGAGATCGACGTGCCCGGGCACTCGCTCTCGGCCATCGTCCCCTATCCGGAACTGGGCTCGGCGCCGCCGGACCCCGCCACGCGCGGTGACTGGGGCGTCTTCCCGTCGATCCTCGATCCCAGCGACCACACCTTGGCCTTCATGCGGAACGTGCTCGGCGAGGTGGCCGCGCTCTTCCCCGGCCCGTGGATCAACGTCGGCGGCGACGAAGCGGTGAAGGACCAGTGGGTGCATTCGCCGACGGTGCAGGCGCAGATCCACCGGCTGGGGCTGAAGGACGAGGAAGCGCTGCAGGGCTGGTTCACCGACCAGCTCGGCGTCTTCCTGGCTACCAAAGGCAAGCGCCTGATCGGCTGGGACGACATCCTCAAGGGCGGCGGAAGCTTGCCCGCCAATGCAGCCGTGGTCTCCTGGCATCTGGAGGGCGCGGCGCTGGCGCTGGCGCAGGGCCGCGACGCGGTGATCGCCACCGACCCGACGCTCTACTTCGACCACGTCCAGGCCGCCGACCCGTCCGAGCCGCCCGGCCGGGGCGGGGTGGTCTCGCTGCAGGACGTCTACCGTTACGACCCCGCGCCGCCGAGCCTGCCGGCCGAGCAGCGGGCGCACATCATCGGGGTGCAGGCCAACCTCTGGACCGAGCACATGCCGACCGAGCATGACACCGAGCTGATGGCCTTCCCTCGCGCCGACGCCGTCGCCGAGATCGGCTGGACCGCGCCGGCGCGCCAGGACTGGGCCGACTTCGCCCGCCGCCAGGGCGCGGACCTCGCCCGCGACCGCGCGCTCGGCTTCGCCGACGACATGCCGGCCGCACCGCGGGTCGATCCCGCGCATCCGACGCGCCTTGCCAGCCAGCAGCTGGCGCTCTGCACCCAGAAGGTGGCGCTGAACCTCTATGCGCCGCGCGACGCCCAGCGCGGCCAGCGCTATCTGGTCGACATCATGAACCCGTGCTGGATCTACCCGCAGGCGGACCTCGGCCACGGCGCAGCTCTGCGCGTGACGGTGACCCGCCTGCCCTTCAACTTCCAGCTCGGCGCGGACGCCGCCAAAATCGTGCTGCAGCTCCCCACAACGCCGGCCGGCGAGCTGCTGGTGCGGGAGGACGGCTGCGCCGGCCCGGCCGTCGCCACTGTGCCGCTGGCCAGGGCCGCCCGCAGCGACGGCGTCACCGAACTCGCGACCCGGCTGCCGGCGCTGGCCGGTCGCCACGACCTCTGCCTCAGCTTCACCGAGCGCCGGCTGGACCCCATGTGGGTCGTCGGCTGGGCCGAGGTCGCGCCATGAGCCTCGTCCTCACGGCTCCGCTCGCCGGCTGGGCGAGTCCGATCGCGGAGACGCCCGACCCGGTGTTCGCCCAGAAGATGCTCGGCGACGGCCTCGCCATCGACCCCACGGTGGGCGAGCTGCGCGCGCCCTGCGACGGCGTGGTCATCGGCCTGCACCCGTGCTCGCACGCCGTGACCCTCCAGGCCGCGAACGGGGCCGAGATCATGCTGCACGTGGGGCTGGAGACGGTGCGTTGCGGCGGCGAAGGCTTCGCGCCGCAGGTGAAGATCGGCGACACGGTCACGGCCGGGGCCTTGCTCAGCCGCTTCGATCTGGAGCTGCTGGCGCGCCGCGCCGCCAGCCTGGTCTCGCCGATCGTGCTGATCAACGGCGAGCGCTTCGTCATCGACGGCCTCGTCACCGACCGCGAAGTCGGCTTCGGCGAAACCGTGGCCACCATCCGGGCGCTGGCTGCCGGCGTGGCCGAGGCGGCCGCCGCCGAGGGCGAGACGCTGCGGCGGCGCGTGCGGGTGGGGCTGGCGCACGGCCTGCATGCCCGGCCGGCGGCGCTGGTCGCCCACGAGGCGGCGAAGTTCGCGGCCGAGATCGGCCTGGAGGCGCGCGGCCGCCGCGCCAGCGCCCGCAGCCCGGTCTCGGTGATGGCGCTCGCCATCGCCTCGGGCGAGGAGATCGAGCTCACCGCCCTCGGCCTCGACGCCGACGCCGCGCTGGAGGCGCTGACCCGGCTGCTCGCCGAAGTCGGCCACGCCCCGCCCGCCATAGCGGCGGCGGCGTCCGACGCCGCGCCCTCGGACGGCCCGCACGGCGCACTGGCCGGTGTGCCCGCCGCGCCCGGCCTCGCCATCGGCGCGGCGGTGCGGCTGGTCGAGGCGGAGGTGGTGATCGAGCCGGCCGGCGGCGCGCCGGAGGATGAGCGCGCCGCCCTGGCCGAGGCGCTGGCCCTGGTCCGCACGGCCCTTTCGGCGCGGCGCGCGGCGGACGCGGGCCAGGGCGGCGAGATCGTCGAAGCCCACCTGGCGTTCCTCGGCGACCCGGAACTGGCGCGCGCCGCCGAGGACGCCATCCGTGACGGGGCCAGCGCCGGCGCCGCCTGGAGCCACGCCATCGGCGGCTTTGTCGACCAGCTGCGCGCCGCCGGCGACGCCCGCATGGCCGAGCGCGCCGGCGACCTCGCCGACCTGCGCCGCCAGGTGCTGCTGCAGCTCAGCGGCGACGCCGCTCGCCCGCTGGCGCTGCCCGACAACGCCATCGTGCTCGCCGACGACCTGCTGCCCTCGCAGCTGATGGAGCTGGACGCGGCCCGCGTCGCCGGCCTCGCCATCGGCCGCGGCGGGCCGACGTCGCACGTCGCCATCCTGGCCGCTGCGATGAACATCCCGGCCGTGGTCGCCATCGGGCCGCGCCTGCTGGCGATCGAGGACGGCGCCCTCGTCATCCTCGACGGGGACGCCGGCCGCCTGCAGGTCGCGCCCGGCCCGACCGAGATCGCCGCCGCCCAGACCCAGCTTGCCGAGCGCCGCTCGCGCCGCGCCCGCGCCCAGGCCGCCGCCCACGAACCCTGCCGCACCGCCGATGGCGTGCGCATCGAGGTCTTCGCCAACCTGGGCTCGCTCGAGGACGCCACCGCGGCGGTCGCGGCCGGCGCCGAGGGCTGCGGCCTCTTACGCACCGAGTTCCTGTTCATGGAGCGCCCGGACGCGCCGGACGAGGCCGAGCAGTTGGCCGCCTACCAGGCTATCGCGGACGCCCTGGCAGGCCGGCCGCTGATCGCCCGCACCCTCGACATCGGCGCCGACAAGCCAGTCGACTACCTGCCGCTGCCGCCGCAGGACAATCCGGCGCTGGGGGTGCGCGGCGTGCGCGTCGGCCTCGCCTGGCCCGGGCTGCTGCGCACCCAGTTGCGGGCGCTGCTGCAGGTGCGCCCCGCGCCCCACATCATGCTGCCGATGATCGCCAGCCTCGGGGAGCTCACCGCCGTGCGACAGGTGCTGGAGAGCCTCGCCGCCGACCTCGGCGTGCCGCCGCCGCCACTCGGCGTGATGGTCGAGACCCCCGCCGCCGCCATCACCACCGACCTGTTGGCGGCCGAGGCCGACTTCATCTCCATCGGCTCCAACGACCTCGCCCAATATGCCCTGGCCATGGACCGCACGAGCCCCGAGCTGGCGGCCCAGGTCGACGCCCTGCATCCGGCCGTGCTGCGCCTGATCGGCGAGGCGGCGCGGGGCGCGGGCGGGCGGCTGGTCGCGGTCTGCGGCAGCCTCGCCTCCGAGCCTGCCGCGGCCCCGATCCTGATCGGCCTCGGCGTCACCGAGCTCTCCGCCGCGCCGGGCGCCGTGCCCGAGCTGAAGGCGGCGATCCGCGAGCTGACGCTTGCCCAGTGCCGCGACCTCGCCCAACGCGCCCTGCGCCAGACCTCGGCGGCCGAAGTGCGAGCGTTGAAGCTGGCGCCGGCCACATTGGAAGCGATGACATGAGCGAAAACCCCGTCGCCCGCGCCATGAGCGCCCTGCAGCCGCTGGGCCGCGCCCTGATGCTGCCGATCGCGGTGCTGCCGGTGGCCGGCCTGCTGCTGCGCTTGGGCCAGCCGGATCTGCTCAACATCGCCTTCATGGCCGCCGCCGGCGACGCCATCTTCCACAACCTCGGCCTGATCTTCGCCATCGGCGTCGCCGTCGGCTTCGCGGCCGACGGCAACGGCGCGGCGGGCCTGGCCGGCGCGGTCTGCTTCCTGGTGGCGGGCAACGGCGCCGAGGCGCTGATGAGCGTGCCGCCCGACGCCATCGCCGGCATGAGCGGCAAGGCGGCCGACCTGGCCGGCGCGGCCTTCAAGGCCAATGCTCTCTACCGACTCAGCGTGCCCATCGGCATTCTCTCCGGCCTCGTCGCCGGCATCTCCTACAACCGCTTCGGCGCGATCAAGCTGCCGGAATACCTGGCCTTCTTCGGCGGCCGACGCTTCGTGCCGATCGTCAGTGGCTTTATCGGCCTGGCTATGGCCTTCGTCTTTGGCTCGTCCTGGACGGCAATCAGCGGCGGCATCGACACCCTCAGCCACGGCGTGGTGGCCGCCGGCCCGCTCGGCCTCTTCGCTTACGGGGCGCTGAACCGGCTGCTGATCGTCACCGGCCTGCACCACATCCTCAACAACGTCGCCTGGTTCGTGATCGGCGACTTCCATGGCGCCACCGGCGACCTCAACCGCTTCTTCGCCGGCGACCCCACGGCCGGCGCCTTCATGGCCGGCTTCTTCCCGGTGATGATGTTCGGCCTGCCCGCGGCGTGCCTGGCGATGTGGCGTAGCGCCCGGCCCGAGCGGCGCAAGGCGGTCGGCGGCATGCTGGGCTCGCTGGCCCTGACCTCGTTCCTCACCGGCGTCACCGAGCCGATCGAGTTCAGCTTCATGTTCCTGGCGCCCGGCCTCTTCGCCCTGCACGCGGTGCTGACCGGGCTCTCGATGGTGATCATGAATTGGCTGGGCGTGCGCCTCGGCTTCAGCTTCTCGGCCGGCGCCTTCGACTATGTGATCAACTTCGGCAAGGCGACCAAGCCCTGGCTGCTGCTGCCCGTCGGCCTCGCCTATTTCGCCGTCTATTACGCCAGCTTCCGCTTCGCCATCGTCCGCTTCGACCTGAAGACTCCCGGCCGCGAACCGCCCGAGGAACTCGCCGCCGCAGCCGCCGCCGTCAGCGACGCCCCGCGCGGCCGCCGCTTTATCGAGGCGCTGGGTGGCGCGGTGAACCTGGTCTCGGTCGATGCCTGCACGACGCGCCTGCGGCTGGTGGTGGCCGACCAGGCCGCGATCAACGAGCCAGCCCTGAAGGCCCTCGGCGCCCGCGGCTTCGTCCGCCCCTCGCCGCGCGACCTGCAGGTGGTGCTCGGCCCGATCGCCGACGAAGTGGCCCGCGAGATGCGCGGCGCGATCGGCGCGCCGGTGGTGGCGGTTGTGGCGGAGGCGCCAGCTGTTGCTGGGGCGGCCGACGCTGCCCAGGCCGCCGCGATCCTCGCCGGGCTCGGCGGGCGCGCTAACCTGCGGGGGGTAGAAGCCGCATCCAACCGCCTGCTCCTGGAACTCGCCGACGCCGGCGCGATCAACGCCGCGGCCCTGCGCACCGCCGGGGTCCGCGCCGTAGCAACCCCCTCGCCGAACCGGGCGCAACTGATCCTCGCAGAGGACGCGCAAGGCCTGGCCCGGATGCTAGCCTGACTCCCCTCCCCTCAAGGGGGAGGGGAGTTAACCCCACTCCATGAAGCCCGCCGCGTCCTTGATCGGCGGGGCGGCGCGCAGTTTCGCCAGGTCCGGCACTGGCCGGGCTGTCCGCACATCCCCGGCCAGCATCCCTTCCAGCGCCGCGGCGGCCGCGAGCACCAGCGCGTCGCCGCCGCGTGGCCCCACAATTTGCAATCCGAACGGCATGCCGCTGCGATCCACGCCGACCGGCAGCGACAGCGCCGGGTGGCCTGGCAGGGTCGCGGCGTAGGCCAGGGCCAGCCAGTGGTAGTAGGTGCGGGTCGGCTTGCCGTCGATCTGCGCCGGGTAAAGCTCGGTCCACGGGCGCGGCGAGATGGTGATCGAAGGGGCGAGGATCAGGTCGTAGTCCTCGAAGAACGCCTGCCAGCGCCGGTAGATCGCGGTCTGCCGGGCCATGGCGCGGGCCACATCCTGGGCCGAGTAGCGCAAGCCCTCCTGCACGTTGGCGGTGACGTTGGGCCCGACGTCGGCGGGGCGGGTGCGGACGTTGTCCAGATGGGTGGTCATGTAGCCCAGCGAGCGCAGCACCTCGAAGGCCTCGTCGGCGCCGGCGCAGTCGGGCGAGGCGTCATCGGCGCGGGCGAAGACGTGGCGGAAAAGGCCGGTACGCTCGGCCAGCACCTCGGCGATGTGGCGCTCGGTCGGCGCGAAGCCAAAGTCGGGGGTGATGGCCACCCTGAGGCCGGCCAGGTCGATCGCGGCGGGCGGCGAGAAGTCGCCTGGCTGGCGCACCCGGCGGCCGTGGATGGTGGTCGCCAGCGGGTCGCGGCGGTCGTCGCTGGCCATGGCCGAGAGCAGCAGCGCCGCGTCGGCCACCGTGCGGCCCATCGGGCCCAGCACCGAGAGCGGGTTCCAGCCGAAGGCGCGCTTCTCGTTCGGCACCAGGCCGGGCGTCGGGCGAAAGCCCACGATGCCGCAGAAAGCCGCAGGGTTGCGCAGCGACCCGCCAGTGTCCGAGCCGGTGCACAGGGGCGCCATGCCGGTGGCCAGCGCAACCGCCGACCCGCCCGATGAGCCGGCCGCGGACTTGGCGGGGTCGAACGGATTGCCGGTCGCGCCGTAGATCGCATTGCGGGTGTTGGCGCCGGCGCCCCACTCGGGCGTGTTGGTCTTGCCGAGCACGATGGCGCCCGCCGCCTTCACCCGGGCCACGTTACCGAGGTCGGCGACCGGCACGTTGTCGCGGTGGATCGGGCTGCCGTAGGTGGTGCGCAGGCCCGCGGTCTCCTCGAGGTCC
>DATAVF010000043.1:0-10188 GCA_036267835.1 Caulobacteraceae bacterium
TGATGAGCCTCGACGAAGCGCTGGCAGCCGGGGCCTTGCTCGCGCCGTGCGACCTCGCCGCCATCAAGGCCGCAGGCGTCACCTTCGCCGACAGCCTGATCGAGCGGGTGATCGAAGAGCGGGCCAAGGGCGATCCGGCCGCGGCCCTGGCGCTGCGCGAAGAGTTCACCCAGCTGCTCGGCGGCAGCCTCTCCGGCCTGAAGCCCGGCTCCGACGCCGCGATGGCGCTCAAGGCAGCGCTGATCGAGCGCGGGCTGTGGTCGCAGTACCTGGAAGTCGGCATCGGGCCGGACGCGGAGGTGTTCACCAAGGCCCAGCCGATGTCGGCCGTCGGCTGCGGGGCCGAGATCGGCCTGCACCCCAAGTCCGAGTGGAACAACCCGGAGCCGGAGATCGTGCTGGCCGTGTCGCCCGGCGGCGAGACCGTCGGCGCGGCGCTCGGCAACGACGTCAACCTGCGCGACTTCGAGGGCCGCAGCGCGCTGCTGCTGTCGAAAGCCAAGGACAACAACGCCTCCTGCGCCATCGGCCCCTTCATCCGCCTGTTCGACGGCGGCTTCAGCATCGACGACGTCCGCGCCGCCAGTGTCCGGCTGACGGTGACTGGCGCCGATGGCTTCCACGTCGAGGGCGAGAACGCGCTCTCGCAGATCAGCCGCGATCCGCTCGACCTGGTCGCCGCTACCTGCGGCGCGGAGCACCAGTACCCGGACGGGTTCATGCTCTTCCTCGGAACCATGTACGTGCCCACCGCCGACCGGCGCGGCCCCGGCCAGGGCTTCACCCACGAGGTCGGCGACGTGGTGCGCATCGCCTCAGCCAGGCTGGGCGCGCTCGTCAACACCGTCACCACGTCCGACCGCGCGCCGCCCTGGACCTTCGGCGTGCGCGCCCTGATGCGCAGCCTCGCCGCGCGCGGCCTCCTCTCAAGGAACATCGCATGACCGGCTTCAACGGCCTCGGCCTCCATCTCGGCAACCTGGCCCGCCTGTCGGACGCCAAGTCGCGCTCGATCTCGCCCGAAAATTTCACCGGCGAGAAGGGCAAGGGCGGCATGTCCACCGATGGCCCGGCGGCCAATGCGGCGCGGGGCCTTGGGCAGGGCTGGAAAGTCTCGCCGTATGTGATCATTCAGCCCGGCGACACCTTCACCCTCGCCGACATCGAGGGGGCGGGCGCGATCCAGCAGATCTGGATGACCCTGGCGCGGGGCAAGTGGCGCCACACCATCCTGCGCGCCTATTGGGACGGCCAGGAGCAGGCCTCGATCGAATGCCCGGCGGGCGACTTCTTCGCCTGCGGCTGGGAGAAGTTCGCCCAGGTCACCTCGCTGCCGGTGTGCGTGAACCCCGGCCGCGCCTTCAACTGCTACTGGGAGATGCCCTTCCGCAGCCGCGCCCGCTTCACGCTGGAGAACCGCTCGGACGAGGCGATCTACGTCTACTACCAGATCAACTACGCCCTCACCGACGTGCCCCAGGACGTGGCCTACTTCCACGCCCAGTTCCGGCGGGTGAACCCGCTGCCCTACAAGGACGTCTATACCGTGCTGGAGGGCGTCGCCGGCCGCGGGCAGTACGTCGGCACCTACATGGCCTGGGGGGTCAACAACACCGGCTGGTGGGGCGAGGGCGAGATCAAGTTCTTCCTGGATGGCGACGGCGAGTTCCCGACCATCTGCGGCACCGGCACCGAGGACTATTTCTGCGGCGCCTATAACTTCGACCCGGGCGTCGTCGATCGCACCCTGACCAGCGCCTACACCGAGTTCAACACACCCTACGCCGGCATGCCGCAGGTGATCCGGCCCGACGGGATCTACGCCTCGCAGCAGCGCTTCGGCCTCTACCGCTGGCACATCCCCGACCCGATCCGCTTCGAGAGCGACCTGCGCGTGACCATCCAGGCCCTCGGCTGGCGCACCGACCGCGACCGCCGCTACCTGCCCCTGCAGGACGACATCGCCTCGGTCGCCTTCTGGTACCAGACCCTCCCCACCGCGCCGTTCCCGCAGCTGCCGGACCGCGACTACCTCGAGGTGATCTGATGGCGCCCGCCATGGCCCTCGACCTGCGCGAAACCTCCAAGTCCGAGCGCGTCTACGCCACCCTGCGACGGCGCATTCGCGAGCTGGCGCTGCCGCCCGGGGCGGCGCTGCGCAAGGAGGAGATCGCCCTGGAGCTTGGCGTCAGCCGCGCCCCGGTCAGCGAGGCGATCGCGCGGCTGGCCGAGGAGGGGCTGGTCGAGGTGTTCCCGCAGCACGGCAGCTTCGTCGCCCAGATCCGGCCAGCCGATGTGCGCGAGAGCCTCTTCATCCGCACCGCGCTGGAGACCGAGGCCATGCGGCGCATCGCCGTGGCCGCCGATGCAGAGCTGTTGGCCGCGCTCGACGACAACATCGCGGGCCAGGCCGAGGCGCTGGCCGCCGGCGACCTGCCGCGCTTCTACGACCTCGATGAGGGCCTGCATGCCTTGCTGTTCGCCGCCGTCGAGCGGCCGCGGGCGCTGCGGCTGCTCGACTCGGCCCGCGCGCCGCTCGACCGGGTGCGCCGCCTCGCCCTGCCCGAGCCCGGCCGGCCCGAGGCCACCTTCGCCGAACACCGCCGCCTCGTGGACGCCGTCCGCACCGGCGACGCCGAATTCGCCGCCGCCGCCATGCGCGTCCACCTCGCCATGGTCGCGGCCAGCATCGAGCGCGAGCTCGCCAAGATGGAGGAGACGTGATGCATTTTCCCGAGGCTTCGCCCGAGCAGATCGCCTTCTTCCGCGAGCACGGCTGGCTGGTGGTGGAGGACGCCATCCCGCAAGCCGATCTCGACCGGCTGGAGGCCGAGTGCGAGGTGCTGATCCGCGAGAAGGATCGGCTGGCCAACGACTGGGCCTGGTCGAAGGACGAGGATCGCAAGGACCGATCCTTCCGCATCATCCAGTCCTCGCCCTCTTTCGTCTGGAAGGACATCAAGGAACAGGCCTACCGCAAGTGGCTGATATCCTTCGGCAATGCGCTGATGGGGCTGGAGCTCAGCTACTGGTACGACCAGTTCCTGGCCAAGCCGCCTGGCAAGTCCGTGCCCACCTACTGGCACCAGGACGAGGGCTACTGGGGCCGCAATCTCGACGACAAGGGCGTCACCGGCTGGATCCCGCTCCAGGATGTCGATGCCGGCAACGGCTGCATGCACTTCATCGACCACGGCCACCGCGACGGCGTGCTGCCGCACCATGCGGTCGAGGGCATGCAGAGCGACATCATCACTTGCGAGGTGGACGAAGCCCGCACCATCGTCTGCCCGATCAAGCGCGGCGACGTCACCTTCCATCACTCGAAGACGCCGCACATGACCACCGCCAACACCTCGCCCGGCTGGCGCAAGGCGGTGACCAACCACATGCAGCAGGCAGGCGCCGGCGGCGAGGGCGACCACTATCCGTGGAAGGTGACCGTCAACCAGCGCACCGGCGAGCGCTTCGCCCCGCCCAGCCGTTGAGCGGGGCCGCTGAGCACCAACGAAAGTCCGATCGGTCACTCGACGCGGCGGGACGAGCCTGTCACCAATAGATCCCAACAAAACGAAAGCCGGCCATTGATCCGGTCGCGGTAGAACCCAGGGAGCCCCATGTCAGTCAGCGTGCCGGCGAACGAGGCGGCGGCCACAGAGCCGCGACCGATGCTGGAGGCGACCATGGCGCCGCCCGACAGCCATGCCGTCCGCTCGTCGCGGGTCAGCTTCGGCCTGCTCTCGATCTACGGCTCCGGCTCGCTGGTGGAGAACGTCACCACCGCAGCCATCGGCGGCCTGCTGCTGTTCTACCTGACGGTGATCTGCGGCCTCTCGGGGTCGCTGGCCGGCGCGGCGCTCGGCGTCACCCTGGTGGTCGACTCGTTCATCGACCCGATCGTGGGCTCGCTGTCGGACAACAGCCGCTCGCGGCACGGGCGGCGCCACCCGTTCATGATCTTCAGCATCCTGCCGACGGTGGTGGCTTTCGGGCTGCTGTTCTCGGTGCCGCAAGGCCTCAAGGGCTTTGCCCTGTTCGGCTATGCGCTGGCGACGCTGCTGTCGCTGCGCATCGCCATCTCGTTCTTCTACGTCCCCTACATGGCGCTGGGGGCCGAGCTGACCGACGACTACGCCGAGCGCTCCACCATCGTCGCCGGGCGGGTGTTCTTCACCGTGATCGGCGGCGTCGCGTCGGCGGTGCTGATGTGGGGCGTCTTCCTGAAGGGCCAGGACGGCCGCTTCAACGGCGCGGCCTACTCGCCCCTCGCCTGGGTGCTCGGCGCGATTGTCGCCGTCGCCGCGATCGCCAGCACGCTGGGCACGCTGGGCGCGCGGGGCCGGCTGCACGCCGCGCCGGCGGGTGGCAGGTTCAGCGCCGCGCAGCTCGGCGCGGAGGTGCTGGAGGTGCTGAAGAACCGCTCGTTCATCAGCCTCTTCATGCCGTGCCTGATCCTCTTCACCGCGCTCGGCGTCGCCGGCACGCTGACGCTGCACGCCAACACGTTTTTCTGGAAGCTCGACGCCTCGAAGATCCTGTTCCTGACTCTGATCGCGCTGGTCGGCGTGTTCTTCGGCATTTTCGGCGCCGGCATCCTGGCCCGCCAGCTGGAGAAGCGCACGACCGCCCTGCTGGGCCTGGCGATGATCGGCATCGCCCAGGTGGGACCGGTGACGCTGCGCCTGACCGGCCTGATCACCATCGACCAGGGCTTCCTCGCGCTGGCGGCCGCCACCGTGCTCGGCGGCCTCGGCGGCAGCATCGCGACCATCGCCTTCCAGTCGATGATGGCCGACGCCACCGACGAGCACGAGCACCTGTTCGGCGCTCGCCGCGAGGGGCTCTACTTCGCCGGCATCACCCTCTCGGCCAAGGCTTCGAGCGGCCTCGGCGCCTGGATCGGCGGCATCGCGCTCGACGTGATCGGCTTCACCCAGGCGATCTCCGGGGCGGCGCCCGGCAAGCCGCCGACCGTGCCCGCCGACATCGCGCTCAAGCTCGCCATCACCTACGGCCCCGGGGCCGCGGTGTTCACCCTGGCTTCGATCATCGTGCTGATGACCTACCGGCTGACCAAGGAGCGGCACGCAGTGATCCAGGCCGACCTGAAAACCCGCCGCCAACAAGCCTCCTGACACCCGCTCATCCCGGCGAACGCCGGGACCCAGGCGAGCCGAGGTTGAAGGGGTGAGAATGACGCCTACTTTCGGCAGTGGATCCGCAGCGAAACGTCCTGCCTGGGTCCCGGCGTTCGCCGGGATGAGCGGATATTGGAGGGATCGAGAACCGTGCTGGAATTGAAAGAAGCAACGCTGCTGCGCCGCGACGCCTACATCGACGGCGCCTGGGTCCCGGGCGGGGCGGGCGCGCGGTTCGAGGTGCGTAACCCCGCCACCGGCGAGGCCCTGGGCGCGGTCGCCGACCTCGACGCCGCCGACGCCAGGGCCGCCATCGAGGCGGCCGCCGCGGCCATGCCGGCGTGGGCCGCGAAGACCGCCAAGGAGCGGGCGGCCATCATGCGCAAGTGGTTCGAGGCGATCATGGCGGCGCAGGAGGACCTGGCCCAGCTGATGACCGCCGAGCAGGGCAAGCCGCTGGCCGAGACCCGCGGCGAGGTGGTGTACGGGGCCAGCTTCATCGAGTGGTTCGCCGAGGAGGCCAAACGCGTCTACGGCGACGTCATCCCGACCCACGCCGCCGGCAAGCGCATCCTGGTGCTGAAGCAGCCGATCGGAGTGGTCACCGCGATCACGCCATGGAACTTCCCCCTCGCCATGATCACCCGCAAAGTCGCCCCCGCGATGGCCGCCGGCTGCTCGGTGGTGGTCAAGCCGCCGGACGAGACGCCGCTCTCCGCCCTGGCCCTGGCCGAGCTGGCCCACCGGGTCGGCATCCCGGCGGGGGTGTTCAACGTGGTCACCACCACGCGAGCCAAGGAGGTGGGGCTGGAGCTGACCCAGAACCCGCTGGTGCGGAAATTCTCGTTCACCGGCTCGACCGAGGTCGGCAAGCTGCTGATGGCCCAGTGCGCCACCACGGTGAAGAAGGTCTCGCTGGAACTGGGCGGCAACGCCCCCTTCATCGTCTTCGACGACGCCGACCTCGATCAGGCCATCGAAGGGGCGCTGGCCTCGAAGTATCGCAACATGGGCCAGACCTGCGTCTGCGCGAACCGCTTCCTGGTGCAGGACTCAGTGTTCGACGCCTTCGAGGCCAAGCTGGCGGCGCGGGTGAAGACGATGAAGGTCGGCAACGGCGCCGAGCCCGGCGTCACCCAGGGCCCGCTGATCACCATGGACGCGGTCGAGAAGGTCGAGCGCCTGCTGGCCGATGCGGTGGCGCGCGGGGCCAGGGTGGAGGTCGGCGGTCATCGCCACGAACTGGGCCGCAGCTTTTTCGAGCCCACGGTGGTCACCGGCGTCACGCCGCAGATGGCCATCTCGCGTGAGGAGATCTTCGGCCCGGTCGCCACCCTGACCCGCTTCTCGGAAGAAGCCGAGGCCATCCGCATGGCCAACGACACCGAGTTCGGCCTGGCGTCCTACTTCTACGCCCGCGACATCGGCCGCATCTTCCGCGTCGCCGAAGCGCTGGAATACGGCATGGTTTGCGTCAACGACGGCATCCTCTCGACCGAAGTCGCGCCCTTCGGCGGCGTCAAATCCTCCGGCCTCGGCCGCGAAGGCTCCAAGTACGGCATCGAGGACTACGTCGAGATCAAGTACGTGCTGCTGGGCGGACTTTAGCCTCCCTCCCCTTCATGGGGAGGGACAGTCGATGCGCAGCATCGGCAGGGTGGGGAAGTGCGGGCTCGGCGCACGTCCCCCGACATGCCCACCCTGACCGCTTCGCGGTCCGTCCCTCCCGACAAGCGGGAGGGAGGGCGCTCTCACTCTTCCAGCGTGATCCCGGACCCGCCCATATCCGCGGGGAAATCCTTCAGCTTGGGCAGGCCGTCCTTCATCGGCAGCACCGTCTCGGCGTAGTTGACGTGCGCCACCGCCGCGAAGGGCAGGGTCGGCAAGGTGGCGGCGAAGACGTCGACCAGGCCGAGCGGCGGGTGGTCGGTCATCAGGTGACCGCCGCACACGGCGCAGTACTGGCGCTTGCTGAGGTCGCTCTTGGTGAAGGTGGTCACATGCTCCGCGCCGGCGGTGACGGTGACCGCCTCCGGTCGCCAGAGGGTGAAAGCGTTGACCGGGCCCCCTGACCAGGACCGGCACGAGGCGCAATGGCAATAGCCCATGGTCTCGGGCTGTCCCTTCGCCTCGATCTGCACCGCGCCGCAGAAGCAGCCGCCGACATAGGTCATAATCGCCCCCGATCCATTGCAGAAGAGAGCTCAGCCTAGCTGGCCGTGCGCCGCGATGCCATCAGCCAGAGCGGCTAGAAAGTCGCGGCCTGAATATTTCTAGCCGCCGCCCTCGGCCACGATCACCTCGATGCCGTGGCTTTCCAGCATGGCCGCTTCCTCAGCGGTGACCCCAGCGTCGGTGACCACCGTATCGATCGCATCCAGGCCGCAGACCACGAAGCTGGCGGAGGTGCGGAACTTGGAGCTATCGACCAGCACGATCAGGCGGTCGGCCTTGTCCATCAGCTTTTGCTCGGCCTGGATCAGCACCACGTCGGCCTGCATCAGTCCGCGCGGTCCCACCGCGGCGGCGCCCATGAACAGCTTGGCGGCGTGGTAGCGGGAAAGTCCGTCGTCGTCGAACGGCGAGAGGATGATGTTCTGTTCACGGAAGATCGCGCCGCCGGGCGCCGAGATGCGGGTGCCCGCCTGCGGCAGGAGTTCCCCGATGATGTGCAGCGAATTGGTCAGCACCTGCAGCTCCAGCCCTGCCAGGTGGGCGCACATCTGGAAGGTGGTGGTGCCGCCGTCGATGATCAGCGCCTCGCCAGGCCGGCAGAGCCCGGCGGCGGCGCGGCCGATGGCGGCCTTTTCCGCGGCGTGCCGACCGCGGTTGATCTCGAACGGCGCACCGACCAGCCGCTCGGTGGCCGCCTCGCCGGTGAGCCGCGCCCCGCCGCGGACCCGCGCGATCCGCCCGTCGCCCTCCAACCGCTCCAGATCGCGCCGGATGGTGGCCGAGGAGGCGTCGAGCCGCTCGGTCAGCTGCCGGAAGGACACAAACCCCTGGCTCTGCAGCAGGCGGAGGATCTCAGCGTCGCGCTGGCTGGCGTGCACCGGTCAGCCCTTGCGTTGGAGCGGGGAGGGAATCATCACAGCACAACCATGGTGAACCGCCCGGTCGCCCGGCTCAAACGATCCCCGCAGCCATCGAGGCGCGCCCGCGTTCCTGGGCCTTGCGGGGGCGCCATTCGGAGGTGCGATAGAGGTCGATGGGGTCGATGGCGCCGCCGAGTTCGTAGCGGGCCATGGCCAGGATCGGGGCGACGTCGGTCTCGTAGGCGCGGCGCAGGTCGCTGAAGGCGAGGGTCACGTCGTTGGCATCCTGGTGCGCGGCCAGCGCTTCGCGGTCCACGATCAGCGCCCTGGCGTAGCTTCCGGCGATGGCGGCGGCGGACATCAGCAGGCTCTCGATCGGGTCGGTGACGTTGTGCGACTGGTCGATCATGTAGGCCGGCGCGAAGTCGCCCTTGGCGCGCCCCGCCGCCTCGACCAGCTCGTTGAAGATCAAAAACAGCTGGTGCGGATTGATCGACCCGGTGTCGAGGTCGTCGTCGCCGTACTTGCTGTCGTTGAAATGGAACCCGCCCAGCTTCCCGAAGCGGGCGAGGCGGGCCACGATCTGCTCGATGTTGGTGTTCGGCGCATGGTGGCCGAGGTCGACCAGGCACCGGGCCTTGTCGCCGAGCTGCTGAGCGGCCAGCAGATTGGTGCCCCAGTCGGAGATCACGGTCGAATAGAAGGCCGGCTCGTAGAGCTTGTGCTCCATGAACATGCGCCAGTCGGCCGGCAGGGCCGCATAGATCTGGGCCATCGAGTCGAGATAGCGGTCGAAGGCGGCGGTCTGGTTCTGCTGGCCGGGGAAGTTGGCCCCGTCGCCGATCCAGACGGTGATGGCCTTGGAGCCCAGCGCCACGCCGAGATCGATGCAGTCGATGTTGTGGGCGATGGCCTGGTCGCGCACCGCCTTGTCGGTGTGGGTGAGCGAGCCGTACTTGTAGCTGCGCGGCTGGCCCGGCTGGTCCTGGAAGGTGTTGGAGTTGACCGCGTCGAATCCGAGGCCGAGCTCGGCGGCTTCCTCACGCAGGGCCGCGGGGTCGGCGACCTTGTCCCACGGAAAGTGCGGCGAGGCGGTCGGCGTCATCCGGCAAAGCTGGTTCACCACCGCCGCGTCTTCGAGCTTCTCGTGGATGGTGATCGGCTCGCCGGGAATGGGAAACTTGGCGAAGCGGGTGCCACCGACGCCGAGGCCCCAGGTCGGCACCGCCACCGCGAAGGCCTTGACCGCGTCCTTGACCCTCTCGATCGAGCGCCCACGCCGGTCCAGCGCCCGGCCGAGGCTCTCGTACTCGTCCTGCAGCGCGTCCTGCCGCGCCGAGTTTTCGCGCTCGATCAGTTCGGGGCGAAGGGGAGGGCGATTCATGGGCGCCTCGTCTCTAGCGGGTGAAAGCCTGCGCGTTGCCCGCATCCACATTGATGATGTTGCCGGTCGACTTCGACGCGCGGTCCGATGCCAGGAAGACCACCGCTTCGGCCACATCCTCGGGCAGCACTTCGCGCTTCAGCAGGCTGCGGTCGCGGTAGTGGGCTTCCAGCGCCGCGCCGGGATCGACGCCGTAGGCGTCGGCGCGCTCCTTGCGCCAGTCGCCGTCCCAGATGCGCGAGCCGCGGATCACCGCGTCGGGATTGACCACATTGACCCGGATGCCGTGCGGCGCGCCTTCGAGGGCGAGGCACCGGGCCAGGTGCACGGCCGCCGCCTTGGCCGACGCGTAGGCCGAGGCGTTGGTCGCCGCCGCCAGCGCGTTCTTCGAGCCGACGAACACCACGGCGCCGCCGAACGCTTGCAGCAGCGGCCAGGCCTCGCGCGAGGTGAGGAAATAGCCCTCGGCCAGCACATTGTGATTGCGCCGCCAGATGGCCAGCGTGGTCTCCTCGATCGGCGCGGCCGAGGCGATGCCGGCGTTGGCGACCAGGATGTCGAGCCCGCCGTACTCGCGCGCCGCGAAGGCCATGGCGGCGGCCACCGCGGCCTCGTCGGTCACGTCCATGGT
>DATAVF010000044.1:0-5711 GCA_036267835.1 Caulobacteraceae bacterium
CGTTCGGCCAGGTCCGGGTCGGCATCCAGTACTCGCACACCGACCTGGCGGCCTTCTCCGGGCTTGCGGGCGCCAACACCGCCGGCATCCCGGTGGGTTCCACCGTGCGGCCGACGACCTCGGACGACATGGTCTTCACCAGCTTCCGCTACTACCCCTTCTAGGTTCCCCGAGCGTATCTCGGGTTTCAGCGGCCGGCGGGCTCCCGCCGGCCGCTTTCGTCTGGACGAGCGCGCTCGCGGCGGGTTGAAGGGGCCGATGACCGCGATCGCCCTGCGCCGTGACGATGGCCGCCTCGCCCTGGCGGCGCTGGTGTTCGGCGCGCTCGTCATCGGCACGACGCCGATCCTGGTGCGGCTGGCTACGTGCGGACCGGCGGCGGCCGGCTTCTGGCGGCTGGCCTTCGCCACGCCCCTGCTGGCCGCGATGGCGGCGCGCGCCAGGCCCGTCGGCCTCGGCGCGCCGTCGCGGGCCATGCTGCTGGCGGGGCTGGCCTTCGCCCTCGACCTCGGCTGCTGGCATTACGGCATTCGCTACACCAGCGTCGCCAACGCCACCGTGCTGCCGAACCTGACCCCCGTGGTGGTGACCATCGCCGGCTGGCTGTTCTTCAAGGAACGCCCGCGCCCGGTCTTCCTCCTGGGCATGGCCGCGGCGATCGGCGGGGCGATCCTGATGGCCGAGGCCGCGCCCGTCGGGGCCCGCGCCGGCGCGTCGCCGCACCTGGGCGATGTGCTCTCCGCCTCCACCGCGCTCTGGTACGCGCTCTATTTCCTGGCCGTCCGCGCCGCGCGCCAGACCCACTCGACCACCCGGGTGATGCTCTGGAGCTGCCTCGTCGGCGCGCCGCTGCTGATGGCGACGGCGCTGGCGATGGGCGAGCAGATCCTGCCCGGCACGCCGCTCGGCTGGGCCGCCATGGCGGGTCTTGGCCTCGCCCACGTCTTCGGCCAGGGCTCGATCGCCTGGGCGCTGGGCCGCCTGCCCACGTCGACCGCCTCGGTGACCGTGCTGGTGCAGCCGGTGGCGGCGGCGGCGCTGGCCTATCTGATCTTCGGCGAATCGCTGACCCTGCTGCAGGCAGCGGGCGCGGCGATCGCCCTGGTCGGCGTCGTCGCCGCGCAGCAGGCCCCGGCGAAGGCGGCGGTGACCTGATGGAAGCCTTTGGCCTGACCGAGCTCAGGCAAATGCAGGGCCTGGCCCAGCAGGTAATGGCGCTGCGCCCGGAGCTGCTGAACGGCGACGCGACGTTCGGCGAACTGGCCTGGGTCTGGGGCAAGGGGGTCGATGCGCTGCGCCGTTTCTGGCGCCGCCGGTTCTGGTTCGAAGACGGCGCGCTGGCCGCCTGGGGGTGGGCGCAGCTGCCGCACCAGGTCGCGCGCAGCGACGGAGCGCTGCGCGTGGGGCAGGCCAGCCTGATCTGGCAAACCCACCCGGAGCGCCTGGAACTCCTGTCCGAGATCCTGGCCTGGTACGATGAGGTGGCGGGCGACGTCGATCGGCTGCTGATCGTGCAGTCCGCGGACGTGCAGGCTCAGGCGATCGCCGCCGCCCACGGCTTCGAACTCGACGCCGAAGACGCCGCCGATGACGGGTCGTGGCACCAGTTCAACGCCCGCGAGCTGACCGACCTGCCGGACCCGCTGCTGCCCGACGGCTTCCGCTTCCTGAGCGCGGCCGACGTGTCGGTCGCCGAGGCGGCCGAGGCGCACCGCGCCGCCTGGCGCCCGTCCACCTTCACCGACGCGGCGCTCGAGCGGGTGCGGCAGACGTGGCCCTATCGCGCCGATCTGCACCCGCTGGTCGCGGCGCCCGATGGCGCGCTGGCCGCGACCGCGATCATCTGGCTGGACGAGGCGACCCGGACCGCTGAGTTCGAGCCCGTCGGCACGCACCCGGACTTCCGCCGGCGGGGGCTGGGGACGGCGCTGCAACTGCACGGCATGCACCTGGCCCGGGCGGCCGGCGCGACCCGCATGTTCGTCGCCTGCGTCGGCGCGCCGGCGACCCCGGCGGCCCGCGATCTCTACTACGGCGTCGGCTTTCGCGAGCTGAGCCGCGACGTGCCGCTGATCAAGCCGGCGAGCCGCCCGTCGCCCGGGCGATGATCGCCTCGACCACGGCGGTTTTCGCGTCGGCGTAGTCCTGCATGAAGGTCCAGGTCTGGGCCCCCAGGCGCAGCTTTTCGGCCTGGTAGAGGGCGCGGTCGTCGTCGTGGGTGCGCAGCCAGTCGCGGAAGGCGAGCATGCGGTCGATCTCCGAGCAGCCGACCGTGAACACGTGCATGTTGACAGTGGGGTCCACGAACTTCAGCAGCCGGTGCTCGAACCAGTCCGTTTCGCGGACGTGCAGGGCGTAGCCGATGGCTTCGAGCCCCGGCACGTAGGCGGCTTCGTCGGACGAGTCGGGCACGGCCATCACGATGTCGATCACCGGCTTGGCGGTGAGACCTGGCACGGAAGTCGAGCCGGCGTGGTGGATCGCCACCGCCGCGGGGCCGATCGCGCCGCGGATGCCGGCGGCCAGACGCTCGAAGGTCACGGGCCAGGCCGGATCGTAGGGCGAAAGCTCGACCGGGCGGTTCATCACCTCACGGGCGATCAGGCGCACGGCGTCGTCCTTGTCGTAGTCGGTCGGCGGGCGGGTGGTCACGGGCGGCCTCCGTTTCGCGGGTCGGCGGCCATAGCACGGCGCGGCGCAGCGTCGCGAGAGCCGAGGGGGCTTGCGTGCGCGGAAATCCAGGTTAGTTAGGTAGCCTAACTACATCGACCGGACTCAGATGAACGCGCCGCTGCCGACCCAGAAGGAAATCCTGCCCCTCGCGGACGCCTTGCGGCCGGCGCTGCTGAAGGCGTCGCGGGCGCTCCGCCGCGAGGCGCAACGGGCCGGGGTGTCGGCGCTCGACGCCCAGCTGCTGGGCGGGGTGAAGAAGCACCCGGGCATCGGCGTTTCCGAGCTTGCCGACAGCGAACAGATGACCCGCGCTTCGATGAGCAGCCATGTGAAGCGCCTGGAGGCTTCCGGCTGGATCGCCCGCGCCGACGCCGACGCGCTGGATCGCCGCCGCGTCGGCCTGACCCTGACTCCGGCCGGCGGGAAGGCGCTCGACGCCATCCGCCGGCGTCGCAACGACTGGCTCGCCGCGCGCCTCGCCCACCTCAGCGCCGAAGAACGCGCGGCGCTGGCCGCCGCCGCGGCGCCGCTGGCGCGCCTGGCGGAGGACCGCTGATGGCCGATTCCGCGGTTCTGGTCTCCGAGCTCGAGGAACGCCGCGAGGCCGAGGCCGAGATCGCGGCCGCCATTGAGGGCGAGCCGATCGCCGAACCCCTGGCTTCGGGCGACGACAAGCCGTTCTCCAGCCTGGTGCCCGCCATCATCGGCGCCGCCAACCTGATGATGACGCTGAGCGCCACGGTGATCGCCAACGCCCTGCCGGCGATGTCGCACTCGTTTCACGTGGACCCGATCCAGCTCAACACCACCATCACCGTCTACCTGCTGGCGCTGGCGGTGTTCCTGCCGGTGAGCGGCTGGGCGGCCGACCGGTTCGGCGCCAAGCGCGTCTTCCTGGTGGCCATCGTTTTCTACGCCGCGTCCTGCGCCGCCTGCGGCTTCGCCACCAACCTGACGGAACTGTTGATGGCGCGCTTCTGCGAGGGCGCGGCCGGCGCCCTGGTGGGCCCGGTGGGCCGGCTGGTGCTGCTGCGCTCGACCCCCAAGCACGACCTGGTGCGCGCCATGTCGGTGCTGACCATGCCGTCGCTGCTGGGTCCGGTGGTGGGGCCGCCGATCGGCGGCTTCATCGTCACCTACTTCGCCTGGCAGTGGATCTTCTTCCTCAACATCCCGATCGCGGCCCTCGGCGTCTTCCTGGTCTCCAAGTACATCGTCGACATCAAGGAGGAGGAGGCCGCGCCGCTCGACTGGGTCGGGATGATCCTGACCGGCGTCGGCATGGCTGCGGTGGTCTTCGGCTTCGAAAGCCTGGGTAAGGCCGGCCTGCCGATCTGGGAAGTGCCTGGCCTGCTCGGCGGCGGTCTTGCCTTCCTGCTGGTCTACGCCGCCTACGCCCGGCGCGTGCCGCATGCGATCCTCGACCTCAAGCTGTTCAAGATCCCGACCTTCTTCGCCTCCATCGTCGGCGGCACCTTCATGCGCATGGGCGTCGGCGCGACGCCGTTCCTGCTGGCGCTGCTGCTACAGGTGGCGTTCGGGCTCTCGGCGCTGCAGGCAGGGCTGATGACCTTCGCCAGCGCAGCGGCGGCGCTGGTGATGAAGACCGCCGCGCCGCCGATCCTCGACAGGTTCGGCTTCCGCAAGACCCTCAGCGTCAATGCGGTGGTCGTCGGCGTCTCGTTCATGGCCTATGCAGTGCTCTCGCCGGGGACCCCGCACTGGGTGATCTACGTGATCCTGCTCACCGGCGGCTTCTTCCGCTCGCTGCAGTTCACCGCGCTGAACGGGCTCTCGTATGCCGACATAGAGCAGCCGCAGATGAGCCGGGCCTCGACCATGTCGACGATGGGCCAGCGCCTGGCCCAGAGCATCGGCATCGGCTTCGCGGCAACCCTGCTGCGCCTGTTCCAGAGCCATGCCCCCGGCCACCACCTGAGCGCTGGCGACATCGCCCCGGCTTTCTGGATCATCGGCGGCGTGGCGCTGATATCGGGGCTGTTCTTCGTCGCGATGCCCGCCGACGCCGGCGCCTCGCTGCAAGGCCGGCCGGCGAAGGCCCGGCGCTAGCCCGGCCTCGCGCCGGCTCCGTCATACGGACCCCCAAAAGAGGGGGGCGCCGCGCCCGGTCCTTGTGGCGATCTGGGGTCTTGAACCAACCCTCGGGAGACCGGCCATGACCCGCCGCCTCGTCCTTTCCACCCTGGCTTCCCTTGCCGCCGCCGTTGGCCTCGCCTCGCCCACAGTCGGCGCCTGCAGTACCGACGTGAACCCGCTCATCGGTAGCTGGCAGCTCAGCGGCAGCACGATGCAGGACGGCGCCGTGAGCTGCTATTCGGCCATGGTTTTCTCCCGCAACGCAGCCACCTTCACCAGCCCCTCGTCGGAAGTCATCCCCGGCGGCGCCGTGCTGACCTACTCGGTCAGGTATGTCAGCGCCTCGATGTCGCTGGTGGATGTGCTGATTCCGGGTGGGTATAAGAACTACAGCTTCAGCGATGAGAACCACATGTACTATGATGATGGGTCATACGGCAGGTGCATCTATGAACGCACGTAGCTGAAGCATACCTAAAGCGTAGCTCGGTTGGACATTTCAGGAAGGCGGGAGGAACGCCGATCTTTGATGAGCGTTCTTGGTCCGGGTTGTTGATCACGCAACCGGATTAAGCTTCAAGAAGGAATCTCGACCATGAGGAATGCTTTGATCGCGCTGGCCGCGGTTGGCGCCCTGGCCGCTACGGCCGCCCCCGCGTTCGCCCAGAGCTATGACCCCGGCACGGCGCAGCGTGAGGACGGCATCCGAGAGCGCATCGACAACAACCTCAGCGACGGGCAGCTGAACGGTAGCCAGGCCGATCGGCTGCGCATCGAGCTGCACCAGATCGTCGACCTCGACACTCGCTATCAGGACGAGGGCATGGCCGGCTGGCAGGTGCGCGACCTCAACTCGCGCCTGTCGCTGCTGGCCTCGCGCCTCAACTACGACCTGAGCATGAACCGCGACGACGACGACTACTGACCGTCATCGCAGGTGT
>DATAVF010000045.1:0-15367 GCA_036267835.1 Caulobacteraceae bacterium
ATCGCGGCCTCGGGCCGCCCGAAGGCCTGGTGGGACCAGAGATGCGTCGCCAGCCCGGGCTGCGCATCGGCGACGGGATCGTCGGTGAAGCCGCGCCACTTGTGGCAGATGAAGCGCGCGCCCTCGGCTTCGAAGCGCACCTTCCAGAAGGCGGTGTTGCCGGAAAAGATCGCCAGGCGCCCGCCGCCGTCCACGAAGCGCTCGATCTGGCCCCGCTGGCCCGCCGTCCAGTACTCGCTGTGGCCGACGACGATGACAGCCGCGTAGCCGGCCAGCACGTCGGCTCCGCCATCGAGGTCGGCGTCGGTGAAGTAGTCGAGCGCCAGCCCTTCGCCCTCGGCCCAGCGCGCGAAGTGGTGTTCCCACTTGTTGAGGAACCCGGCCGAGCTGTCATAGGGCGAACGCTCACGCCGCCGCGGCCAGGCGCGGTCGCCGGCAAACGGCCGCTCCTCGAAGGCGCGGGCCCGCAGGTTCACCAGCCGCGGCACGTCGGCCGGCGGCGCGATCAGCATCTGCGGGAACGGCCGGCGCGTCGACAGCACCCCGATGGCGCCTAGCATGGCGGTAGGGAGATCGGCGCGCCGCTCCATCAGCGCCGCCACGTCGCAATAGGCGTTGGCCCCGCCGAAGTGGTTGTAGGCATGGTAGGTGTTGGTCGCGAGCACGAACGCCGCCTTGGCGCGCCGCTCCCGCGCCTTCACCACGACGAAGTGGTGCGTCTCTTCCCCGGCCGCGTCGGTGAGGTGGATGTCGTAGTACCCGCTCGCCCAGTCCCCGACCTCGACCTCGAGCGCGACCGGCCAACCGCACCCATCGCGGTCCGCATGCTCCGGAACTGTATGGCCACCGACGGCCAGCCCTTCGCGCCGCAGCACCACCGTGCGTTCGGCCCCAACCCGGGCGATCTCCAGTGCGCAGGCGCTACCCGCGCTGGCATGCAACGCAAACCGCTCGCCGGGATGCACGCTGAGACGGTCGGTGTAGCAGGCGATCATCGCGGCCCTCTTCAGGCTGCCACCCCTACTTGGTGCAGCCTGCGCGCGCCCCAAGCGCTGTTAAGGTTTTACCACGGAAAACACGGAGAACACGGACGCGCTCTTCCTGCTGTTTCCGTGTTTTCCGTGTTTTCCGTGGTAAAAACCTGACGATGCCTGCGGCGCGCACTGAGCGGGTTGTTCGGGAACCGAAGGCTATTCCTTCGCCCGTTCCATGTAGTCGCCCGTCTCGGTGTGGACGACGACCTTGGTCCCCACCGTGATGTAGGTCGGGATCATGATTTTACCGCCGTTGCTGAGCACGGCGGGCTTGTAGGAGCCGGACGCGGTCTGGCCCTTCACCACCGGCTCGGTCTCGACGATTTCCAGCGTCACCCGCGCCGGCAGCTCCATCGAGATCGGCACGCCCTCGTGGGTCGAGATGTGCACCAGCATGCCGTCCTGCAGGTAGACCGACATGTCGCCCACGATCTCCGGCGGCACCGCCAGTTGCTCGTAGTTGGCCGGGTCCATGAAGTGGTAGCCCTCGCCGTCATTGTAGAGGAACGAGTATTCGCGCTCATCGACGAAGGCGCGCTCCACCTGCTCGGTGGTGCGATAGCGCTCGGACACCTTCACGCCGTCGGCGATGCGCCGCATGTTCAGCTGGGTCACCGGCGTGCCCTTGCCGGGGTGAATGTTCTCGGCCGTGAGGACCACGTAGAGCTTGCCGGCGAGATCGACGACGCTGCCTTTCCTGAGCTGGCTGGCGGCTATTTTCACGAAATCTCCTCGAATCCGGGGCGTCCTGCGCCCGAGTTTGCGCGCGGACTATCGCAATAAGCGCGCCTTCGCCAGCGCGATCGGGCCGCAGGGGTGGTAGGAGGCGCGCGTGGCGACCCCTCCCCCCTCCTCGTGGCGACGGTCCGACGTGCATGCGGCGCGGCGGCCCCGGTTGCTGGCGCGCGGCGCGGTGACGCGCGCCTTCCGCAGCTGGTTCGAGGCGCTGGGCTTCGTCGAGGTGGAGACGGCGGCGCTGCAGGTCTCGCCGGGCAACGAGACCCACCTGCACGCCTTCGGCACTGAGCTGACCGGGCCGCACGGCGAAACCTCGCGGCTTTACCTGCGCACCTCGCCGGAGTTCGCCTGCAAGAAGCTGCTGGCCGCGGGCGAGCCACGCCTCTTCGACTTCGCCCGGGTGTGGCGCAACCGCGAGCGCGGGCCGCTGCACGCGCCGGAGTTCACCCTGCTGGAATGGTATCGCGCCGGCGAACCGTACGAGACGCTGATGGATGACTGCGCCGCGCTGATCGCGCTGGCCGCCGAGACGGCCGAAGCCCGCGGCTTCAGCTTCCGGGGCCGGGCGTGCGATCCCTTCGCGTCGCCCGAGCGGATCACGGTGGCGGAGGCATTCGCGCGCTTCGCGGGCATCGACCTGATGGCCAGCCTCGAGCGGGAACCTCTCGCTGGCGCCGCCACCGCGGCCGGCATCCGGGTCGCAGCGGACGACAGCTGGTCGGACGTGTTCAGCCGGGTCATCGTCGACCGCATCGAGCCGGCGCTGGGCATCGGCTGCCCCACCATCCTCTGCGAATACCCGATCGAAGAGGCGGCGCTGGCGCGGCCGAAGCCGGGCGATCCACGCGTCGCCGAGCGGTTCGAGGTCTACGCCTGCGGCGTCGAATTGGCCAACTGCTTCGGCGAACTCACCGACCCGGCCGAACAGCGCCGCCGGTTCGAGGCCGACATGGCGCTGAAGCAGCAGCTCTACGGCGAGCGCTATCCGATCGACGAGGACCTGCTGGACGCGCTGGCCCACATGCCGCCGGCCAGCGGCGCGGCGCTCGGCTTCGACCGCCTGGTGATGCTGGCGACGGGCGCGACACACGTCGATGACGTGATATGGACGCCGCTCCCCGAGGCGCCCAATTCTTGACAGGAATGACCGTCCAGACTCTCCGCACCCCCCGAGCCCTCGCCGACGCCGGCCTGATCCCGGCCGACCACGTCGCCGCCCTGGCGCCCGTCGCGGCGAAGTACGCGGTCGCGGTGACGCCCCAGCTGGCCGGGCTGATCGATCCGGCCAACGCCGCTGACCCGATCGCCCGCCAGTTCCTGCCCACGGCGGCCGAACTCGCCCTCGCCCCCGGCGAGGCTGCCGACCCGATCGGCGACGACGCGCACAGCCCCGTCCCCGGCATCGTGCACCGCTATCCGGACCGGGTGCTGCTGAAGGTCACCCACACCTGCGCGGTCTACTGCCGCTTCTGCTTCCGCCGCGAGATGGTGGGGCCCGGCAAGCCCAACGCCCTGTCGCCCGCCCGGCTCGACGCGGGCCTCGCCTACATCGCCGCCAACCCCGCCATCTGGGAGGTGATCCTCACCGGTGGCGACCCGCTGATGCTGTCGCCGCGCCGGCTGTCGGAGCTGATGGCGCGGCTAGCCGGCATCGAGCACGTGAAGATCGTGCGCTTCCACACCCGCATCCCGGTCGCCGACCCGGCCCGCATCACCCCGGCCCTGGTCGCGGCGATGCGCAGCCCCTCCCAGACCACATATGTGGCTCTGCACGCCAACCACTCCCGCGAACTCACCCCCGCCGCCCGCGCCGCCTGCGCCCGCATCGTGGACGCCGGCATGGCGATGGTCAGCCAGACCGTGCTGTTGGCGGGCGTGAATGACGACGCAGCCGTGCTCGCCGACCTGATGCGCGCCTTCGTCGAGACCCGCATCAAGCCCTACTACCTGCACCACGGCGACCGCGCCCCCGGCACCTCGCACTTCCAGGTGAGCCTGGCGCGGGGCCAGGAGCTGATGCGGGCTTTGCGGGGACGGGTGTCCGGCCTCTGCCAACCCACCTACGTGCTCGACCTGCCCGGCGGCCACGGCAAGGTCCCGGTAGGCCCGAGTTACCTGGCGGGCGATCTGGATGCGTGCGTCAGCGTCGAGGACCCGTGGGGCGCGATTCACGCCTACCCCACTCCTCACCCGTGAAACGGGGGAGGTGTCACGCGGAGCGTGACGGAGGGGGCGCAAGGCCGCCGGGCGCCAATCTCCCAGCTCAATCTGCGCGGCCGAGCGCCCCCTCCGTCGGCCTCCGGCCGACACCTCCCCCGTTTCACGGGTGAGGAGTGGTTAGCTCCGCATCCCCTCCGGCGCCTCCCGCCACTCTGCCTGCGGGCGGCGCCAGTACACCCCCGCGTCGCGCCCCATCAGCGCGTAGCCGATCATTTCGCGGCGCAGGGTGGCGCAGTCCCAGTGGTGGCGCTGGATCGTCTCGTTGACTTCGGCTTCGCGGTAGCGGCGACCTTCCTCGAACTCGCAGGCGAGCCAGCGCAGCACGATCAGGCGCTTGCGACGGCTGGCGGGGATGGCCGTGAGCTTGCCGCCCGCGTCGACGAAGGTCGCCAGGACCTTGTCGTCGAAGGCGCTCTCGTGGGTCTCGCCGGCCAGGGCGACCTCGCCCTTCGGATCCAGCAGGCCGCGGTTCAGCGCGGTCAGGGTCTCCAGCCGCAGCGTATGCCAGCGGGTGACGCCCTCGGCCCGGGCGCTGACCAGGCCCAGCGCCTTCAGCGCCGCCAGGTGGTGGGAGACGGTCGGCTCTTTCAGATCGAGCAGAGCCGCCAGCTCCTGCACGCTGCGCTCGCGCTCGGCCAGCAGGCCCACGATGCGCAGCCGGCTTTCATTGGCCATGGCCTTGAAGAAGGCGAGCAGGGTGGCGAGATCGGCGTCGGGCATGGCAGCGGTTCGGGCAGGTCTTGTACTTCGATGTCCATCTAATTAGATCATCCTCGAATTAGAGGCAAGCCGTTGACGCCGGCCCGGTCTGGCGCGCTCCTGCGCCGTCCCCATATGCGGGAGCCGGCCGCCAGAAGCCGGCGTTTGACGAAGGAAGGGAGCCCATGGCTGGCGATCCGCACGACTGGATGTGGTCCGAGGCGCTGTCGATGCTGGCGCGCGCCGAGCGGATGCATCAGCAGATCTTCCAGCCGGTGGCGCACCGCGCCCAGGCCAGCTGGGAGCCGCCGGTGGACGTGCTGGAGACCGACCGCGAGGTGCTGGTGCTGGCCGCCCTGCCCGGCGTCGACGTGGCCAAGGTCGAGGCCGCCATCGAGGGCGGGGCGCTGGTGATCGCCGGCCACCGCGTACTGCCGACCCAGCTGCGCACCGCCATCATCCACCGGCTGGAGCTGCCGCAAGGCCGCTTCGAACGACGCGTGCCCCTGCCCCCCGGCCGCTACGAGACCGTGAGCCGCACGGAAGCCAACGGCTGCTTAGTGATCAGTCTTTCCAAGGCCGTGAAATCATGACCCCCGACGAAGCCCCTACTCCGCAATCGACCGACGCGCAGTCCGCGCCGGCGGCGGCGCCCGCCGCGCCGGCCGCCACGGCCGGCCGCGTCGAAGCCCGCGGCCCGACCGCCCCCACCGACGCCCTGATCGTGGTGCCGGTGCGCCAGACCGTGCTCTTCCCCGAGATCGTGTTCCCGATCACCATCGGCCGGCCGCTGTCGGTGCAGGCCGCCCAGGCCGCCGTGCGCGAGCAGCGCCAGGTGCTGATCGTTCTGCAGAAGGACCCGAGCGTCGACGCGCCGGGCCCCGACGAGCTGCACGAGGTCGGCACCGTCGCCAACATCCTGCGCTATGTGACCGCCCCCGACGGCGCCCACCACATCATCTGCCAGGGCGTGCAGCGCGTCCGCATCACCGAGTTCGTGCCGGGCCTGCCCTACATGGTCGCCCGCGGTGTCTACCTGCCCGAGCCGCAGAACACCGGCTCGGACATCGAGGCGCGCTTCAACGTGCTGCGCGAGCAGTCGCTGGAAGTGCTGGGCCTGCTGCCCCAGGCCCCGCAGGAGCTGCGCATGGCCATCGAGGGCGTGCAGTCCCCTGCCGCCCTGGCCGACCTCGCGGCCGCCTACATGGACATCACCCTGCCCGAGAAGCAGGACATCCTGGAGACGGTCGACCTGAAGGCGCGGCTGGACAAGGTCTCGCGCCTCTTGGCCCACCGGCTGGAGGTGCTGAAGCTGTCGGCCGAGATCGGCCAGCAGACCCGGGCCTCGCTGGATTCGCGTCAGCGCGAAGTGCTGCTGCGCGAACAGATGGCCGCGATCCAGAAGGAGCTCGGCGAGGACTCCGGCAACGCCCAGGAAATGGCCGACCTGACCAAGGCCATCGACGGCGCGGGCATGCCCGACGAGGTGTTGAACCAGGCCCGCAAGGAGCTGAAGCGCCTGCAGCGCATGCCCGACGCCTCGGCCGAGTACGGCATGATCCGCACCTACCTCGACTGGCTGATCGAGCTGCCGTGGAAGGCGCCCGAACCGCTGGCGATCGACATTGCCGAGGCGCGCAAGATCCTCGACGCCGATCACTTCGGCCTGGAGCGGATCAAGACCCGCATCATCGAGTACCTGGCGGTGCGCAAGCTGGCGCCCGAGGGCAAGGCCCCGATCCTGTGCTTCGTCGGCCCGCCCGGCGTCGGCAAGACCTCGCTCGGCCAGTCGATCGCCAAGGCGCTCGGCCGCCCCTTCGTGCGCACCAGCCTCGGCGGCGTCCACGACGAGGCCGAGGTCCGCGGCCACCGGCGCACCTACATCGGCGCCCTGCCCGGCAACATCATCCAGGCGATCCGCAAGGCCGGCTCGCGCGGCTGCGTGATGATGCTGGACGAGATCGACAAGATGGGCTCGGGCATCCAGGGCGACCCCGCCTCGGCCATGCTCGAAGTGCTGGACCCGGAGCAGAACAACTCGTTCCGCGACAACTACCTGGCCGTGCCCTTCGACCTCAGCCGCGTGGTCTTCATCGCCACCGCCAACATGATGGACACCATCCCCGGCCCGTTGCGGGACCGGATGGAGGTGATCAGCCTGCCCGGCTACACGGCCGAGGAGAAGCAGCAGATCGCACTGCGCTACCTGGTGCGCCGCCAGCTCGACTCCAACGGGCTGAAGCCCGAGCAGGCCACGCTCAGCGACGCGGCCATCGCGGCCATCGTCAAAGGCTACACCCGCGAAGCCGGCGTGCGCGGCCTGGAGCGCGAGATCGGCCGGGTGCTGCGCCACGCCGCGGTGGAGATCGCCGAGGGCAAGGCCACGCACGTGGATATCGGCCCCGAGCAGGTGGCCGAGATCCTGGGCCAGGTCCGCTTCGAGAACGAAGTGGCGATGCGCACCACCGGACCCGGCGTGGCCACCGGCCTCGCCTGGACCCCGGTCGGCGGCGACATCCTCTTCATCGAGGCGGCGAAGAGCCACGGCAACGGCCGGCTGATCCTCACCGGCCAGCTCGGCGACGTGATGAAGGAGAGCGCCCAGGCCGCGCTCAGCCTGGTGAAGGGTCACGCCCTGGCTCTGGACGTGAACCCGGACGACTTCGACAAGACCGACATCCACGTCCACGTGCCGGCCGGCGCGACGCCCAAGGACGGGCCCTCAGCAGGCGTTGCCATGTACATGGCGCTGGCCTCGCTGATGACCGGCCGCAAGATCCGCTCCGACACGGCGATGACGGGCGAGATCAGCTTGCGCGGCCTGGTGCTGCCGGTGGGCGGCATCAAGGAGAAGGTGGTCGCCGCTGCCGGCGCCGGGCTGAAGCGCGTCATGCTCCCGGCCCGCAACCGCCGCGACTACGACGACATCCCCGCCGAGGCCAAGAAACAGCTGGAGTTCATCTGGCTGGAAAAGGTCGAGGACGCGGAAGCCGCCGCGCTGGAAGCCCCCCCTCCCCCTTGAGGGGAGGGGCCGGGGGTGGGGGTCGCTCTCCGGAGGAGTCTCGGCCGCGGCGCCGCGCCTCCTTCGGCCACAAACCCCCACCCCCAACCCCTCCCCTCAGGGGGGAGGGGAGCGGGCCAGGTACTGAACCGCGACCGCCGGCGCTCCACTGAGCGTGGTGGTCGCGAGTTCGCGGCTCGCCAGCGCCTCGAAGGGGGCCAGCAGCTGCTCCAACCGCTGCGCCGGGTGGTGGCGGAAGACGCCGCCGTCCTCGCGGGTCCAGACCCCGTAGACCCCATGCCGCGCCTCGCCCGCGGCGTAGCGGGCGAGGTAGCGGTCATCGGTCTGCAGCGGATAGTCGCTGACCAGCAGCAGGCCGCCGGGCTTCAGCAGCCGCCGCAGCTCGGCCATCACCGCGTCCTGGACCGTGTCGTCCGGTATGGTGGTCAGCACCGCGAACAGGATGGCGACATCGAACGCGCCATCCGGCTCGTCGAGCGGCAACCCACTCACCCGGCGCAAGTCCAACTCGGGATGCTCGCGCAGCCCGCGCTCGATCATCCCTGCGGAGAAATCGACCCCGACTGCATTGCGCCACCCCGCCTCGCCCAGCTCCGCCAGCGTCCGCCCATAGCCGCAACCGTAGTCGAGGATCCGCGCGTCTTTCGGGACATCCGCAAGCCACTCGAAGTTCATCGGATGGCTGAAACTCTGCGCCGAGCTTTTGGCGTCCCAGTATTGCTGCGCTTCGGAGGACATGGCGCTTCTCTACACAAGATTCGGTCGCGCGGGCCGGCTAGGTTGCGGTCGACGCCAGCCTGCGAGACCCTGCCATGACCCAGCCCCTGCTCATCGCCGGCGCCACCGGCTACGGCGCGTGGCCCTCCAACAGCCTGGAGGGAACGCTGCGGTGCCTTGAGGCGCCGGACGTCGATGGCGTCGAGATCGATGTGCAGATCACCGCCGACGGGCACGTGGTCGCCCACCACGACTATCGCCTCAGCCCCGACCAGACGCGGCTGAACGGCGCGTGGATCGCCGAAGCCAGCGCGCCGCTGCGGGACATGACCCTGGCCGACCTGCGCCGCTACGACATCGGCCGCACTCGTCCGGACACCGAGGCCGCCGCGCGCTACGTCGGCCGCGAAGAGATGGACGGCGTCGCCATCCCCACCCTGCCCGAGCTGCTCGCGGCGTTGAAGGCCGCGGACGGCCCGCCGCGGCTGCTCTACGTCGAGATCAAGACTGACCCGCGCCATCCGGAGCACGCGCCGGCGCCGCAGCCGGTCGTGGACGCCGTGTTCCGCGACCTCGAAGCCGCCGACTGGGTCGCCCACTCCAAGATCATCGCCTTCGACTGGCAGGTGCTGCGCCTCTCCGAGGCGCGCAGCCCGGGCGTGCGCACCGCCCACCTGACCATCCCCACGCCCGCCGACCGGCCTCGCGCCGCGCGCCCCTCACCGTGGTACGACGGTTTCGACGCCTACCTGCACGGCGGCTCCGAGCTTGCCGCGATCAAGGCCCACGGCGGCATGGAATGGTCGCCCTACTACACCGCCGTCACGGGCGAGCGGATGGCCGAAGCCCGCGAGCTCGGCTTGCGGGTCGGCCCCTGGGGCCTGTCGAAAGGCGACGACATCCGCCGGATGCGCGACCTCGGCGTCTACAGCTCGACGGTCTCCGGCGCCGACTGGGGCTTTTAAGCGCTAGGCCTGGGCGCTGATGTGCCGGTGCAGCAGCAGCGGCGCGCCGATGTTGGAGATCGGCTCCAGCCCCGCGCCGACGCCGCGGATGATCACCGTGCCATAGTCGATCATGCGGCCCAGCAGGGTCTGCTGCACCAGCACGCTCTCCACCTTGTCGAGGTTCATCTCCACCGTGTTGCGCGAGATGAAGCCGGTCTTGTAGATCACCCGGCGGCTGGTCACGATGATCTCCGTGTTGGCCGACACCAGCCAGGCGCGCATCAGCTGGTAGATGCCGAGAAAGAGCGCGATCGCTGCCGCGGCCAGGAGGCCGATGTAGAGGGTGTTGTTGGCGTGCAGCACCAGCGCCCCGATCGCCAGCCCGGCCGCCGCAGCCACGCAGAGCATGCCGAGCAGGTAGATGATCCAGTGCAGCCGCGCGCGGTAGGCGATGGTCTCGCCCGGCTGCAGCACGCGCTCCGCGTAACCCATGTGCGACGTCCCCGTGGCGCCCGCGCCCTCGGCCCAAGCCTATAGCCCGGCTTGAAACGGGGCAAGGAACGGCGCCGCCCTCGCGGCGCTTGCCGTGTGATCCGCCCTACTGCGGGGCGCCGGTTGGGTGGCTGTCCAGCATGTTGTGCGTCTGCCCGTTGGGCATGACCATGTCGCCGCCGTGCTGGCCGGGCGCGCAGGGGCCGGTCCAGGTGGCGGTGATGGTCATGGTGTGGTTGCCGTTCATCTGCGACACCGGGCTGCCAGTCATCGTCGTGTGCATGTCCATCGTGTAGCCGGTGTTGAAGTCGCCGCGGATCGTGCCTGTGGTGGTGGAGACGCCGTTGGCGCCGGCGTTGCAATTGCCGCTGACGGCGATCGAGCCATCGAGATTGCGCGCGAAGGTCTGGGTGCAGTGCATGCCCTGGGCGCTCTGCATGGCGGCGATGTTGAGCTTGGCCTCGGATGCCTCGTCGACGCAGAGCTGGATGCCGGGGCCCTGGGGCGTGGCCCCGTCCATCGACATGACCTGCTTCCACAGTCCCGGCCGGCGATGCGGGATCTGGTCCGGCGTCAGCGGACCGGCGGCCGCCGTCGCGCCGGGCGCGGCCGGCGTGCTGTTGGCGTCGGCGCTGTTGGCCGCGTTGTTGCTGGAGACGCCGGGCGGGTTGCAAGCGGCAAGCGAGACGGCGGCGGCGCCGAGAAGGCCCGCGGTAATCAAGGCGCGCATCGGGGAGGTCTCCAGGGTTGAGTACCGGCACCTAGCCAGACCGCCGCGGCGAAGGGAAGCTCTGCCTTGGGTCAGCCGCCCGGAAACCGCGGGAACTGCGGCACCCCCTCGGGCATCAGGTGGAACGGCTGCGCGTCCGCCGTCCAGATCACCGCCTGCGGACCGCCGTAGGCCGCCGGGTCGTCCAGCGTGCCGACCTTCAGGATCACCACGCTGGGGTCGCGTGGGATGCGCGTGGTCAGGTGCGTGCCGCATTCGGCGCAGAACTCGCGCGTGCCCGGAGACTCCAGGTCGGTGCGGCTGAACCGCTTCGGCTCGCCCTCGACATAGCGGAACCCGTCCGCCGGCATCACCATGAACAGGTTCTCGGCCCCGCCCGAGATGTACTGGCATTCGCGGCAATGGCACTGGCCCCTGAACCTGGGCTCGCCCGCCGCCTCGTACTTCACCGCCCCGCAATAGCACCGCCCGGTCAACGCCATTGTCGCCTCCGTCTCGCACTGCGAGGCCCTACCCTAGCCTTGGCCGGCGTGATGGCCTATATGCGTTCACGACTTATGCTCAATTTCAGCATAAGGGAGGGCAGGTGACCAAGCACTTTCGCAGCCTCTACACCCACGGCTTCGTGCGCCTCGCCGCCGCGACCCCGCAAGCGACCGTCGGCGACCCGGCCGCCAACGCCGCCGCGATCCTGGAGCTGGCGCGGCAAGCCGATGCGGCGCGGGCGGCCGTGTGCGTCTTCCCTGAGCTCAGCGTCTCGGCCTACGCCATCGACGACCTGCTGCAGCAGGAGGCCTTGCTGGGTGCGGTGGAGGCCGGCATCGCCAGCCTGGTCGCGGCCTCGAAGGAGCTCTTCCCCGTGCTCATCGTCGGCGCCCCGCTGCGCCGCCAGGGCCGGCTCTACAACACCGCCGTGGTCATCCACCGCGGCGCCGTGCTGGGCGTGGTCCCCAAGTCCTACCTGCCCAACTACCGCGAGTTCTACGAGAAGCGCCACTTCACGCCGGGCGCCGGCGTGCGCGGCCTGACCCTCAAGCTGAACGGGGCCGAAGTCCCGTTCGGCGTCGACCTGCTGTTCGGCTCGTCCGGCGACATCGACGTCACCTTCCACGTCGAAATCTGCGAGGATCTGTGGCTGCCGATCCCACCCTCGTCGGCCGCCGCGCTGGCGGGGGCGGAGGTGCTGCTCAACCTCTCGGCCAGCAACATCACCATCGGCAAGGCCGAGACCCGGCGCCTGCTCTGCGCCAGCCAGTCGGCGCGCGGCATCGCCGCCTACCTCTACACCGCCGCCGGCCTCGGCGAGTCCACCACCGACCTCGCCTGGGACGGTCAGGCCGAGGTCTACGAGAACGGCCAGGAGCTGGCCCGCTCCGACCGCTTCATCGCCGGCAGCCTGACCCTGGCCGACGTCGACGTCGGCCGCCTGCGGGCCGAGCGGATGCGGGTGGGCAGCTTCGCCGACAACGCCGCCGCGGAGCTGCGCGCCGATCGCCCGTTCCGCATCGTTCCCGTGGCCCTGAACGCGCCCGACGAGCCGGTGTGGCTGCAGCGCAAGGTCGAGCGGTTTCCGTACGTGCCCGCCGACCCCGCCCGCCTCGACGAGGACTGCTACGAGGCCTTCAACATCCAGGTCGAGGGCCTCGCCACCCGGCTGAAATCCACCGGCTCCAAGACCCTGGTGATCGGCGTCTCCGGCGGCCTCGATTCGACCCACGCCCTGATCGTCTGCGCCCGCGCCCTCGACAAGCTGGACCGGCCGCGCAGCCAGATCATGGCCTACACCCTGCCCGGCTTCGCCACGTCGGCGGGCACCAAGTCCAACGCCGTCGCCCTGATGCAGGCCATCGGCGCCACGCCCGGCGAGATCGACATCCGCCCGGCCGCCGAGCTGATGCTGCGCGACATCGGCCACCCGTTCGCGGGCGGCCAGCCGGTCTATGACGTGACGTTCGAGAACGTGCAGGCGGGCCTGCGCACCGACTATTTGTTCCGCCTCGCCAACCACCACCAGGGCATCGTGGTCGGCACCGGCGACCTTTCCGAGCTGGCGCTGGGCTGGTGCACCTACGGCGTCGGCGACCAGATGAGCCACTACAACGTCAACGCCTCGCTGCCGAAGACGCTGATCCAGCACCTGATCCGCTTCGTGGCCGCCAGCGGCGACGTGACGCCCGAGACCGCGGTCCTGCTGCAGGCGATCCTCGCCACCGAGATCTCGCCCGAACTGGTGCCGGCCGACGCGTCCGGCGCGATTCAGTCCACCGAGGCCATCATCGGCCCCTACGCCCTGCAGGACTTCAACCTCTACTACACCCTGCGCTACGGCTTCCCGCCCTCCAAGGTCGCCTACCTGGCCGAACACGCCTGGGCCGACGCCGCCGCCGGCGAATGGCCGCGCAATACGCCCGATGCGGGCCGCCGCGCCTACGACCTCCCCGAAATCCGCAAGTGGCTGACCGTCTTCCTCCGCCGCTTCTTCGCCTTCAGCCAGTTCAAGCGCTCCGCCGTCCCCAACGGCCCCAAAATCAGCAGCGGCGGCTCGCTAAGCCCGCGGGGAGATTGGCGCGCGCCGTCGGATGGAAACGCGAACGCGTGGCTGGCCGAACTCGCTGCCAACACCCCCGAACAGTAACCGCAACAAGCCCGCTCATCCCGGCGAACGCCGGGACCAGGCAGGCGGTGGTCTTAAGGGGTGGCTACTTGGTGAGTCCGAGCGCACCGCAGGCGCTCCCAAGGTTTTCACCACGGAAAACACGGAGAACACGGACGCGCTCTTCCTGCCTTTTCCGTGTTCTCCGTGTTTTCCGTGGCAAAACTGACAGCGCCTGCGGCGCACCTCTGTCTGCAAGGCTCTAACCTGCAACAGCTTCCTCCCCGGATCCCCGGGATCGCCGGATGAGCGGGTCATTGCGGGTGACGATCCCCCTTGCGCCTCCGATGCGTCAGCGTGCCAGCCTCCCCGCATGGACCTCGACCTCACCCCCGACGACCTCGCCTTCCAGGCCGAGGTGCGCGATTTCCTCGCCGCCTCGCTGACCCCCGAGCTGCGCCAAGCCGCCCGCCGCGCCACCAGCGTCTTCATGGATAAGCGCTATAGCCTGGCATGGCAGCGCGTCCTCCACGCCCGCGGCTGGGCCGCGCCGAGCTGGCCGACCGAATACGGCGGCCCCGGCTGGAGCGACATGCAGCGCTACATCTTCGCCGCCGAGAGCGCCGCCGCCGGCGCGCCGGGCCTCGCCCCCATGGGCCTGCGCATGGTCGGCCCGGTGATCATGGGCTACGGCACGCCCGCGCAGAAAGCCCACTACCTGCCGCGCATCCTTGCCGGCGAAGACTACTGGTGCCAGGGCTATTCCGAGCCCGGCGCCGGTTCCGACCTCGCCTCGCTGCAGCTCGCCGCCGTGCAGGACGGCGACGACTACGTGCTCACCGGCTCGAAGATCTGGACCACCCACGCCCACTGGGCCAACCGCATGTTCTGCCTGGTGCGCACCCGGCGCGAGGGCAAGGCGCAGGCCGGCATCACCTTCCTGCTGCTCGACATGGCGAGCCCCGGCATCAGCGTGCGCCCGATCATCACCTTGGCCGGCGACCACGAGGTCAACCAGGTGTTCTTCGATAACGTCCGCGTGCCCGTTTCCGGCCGCATAGGGGCGGAGAACGACGGCTGGACGGTGGCCAAATACCTGCTGCAGTTCGAGCGCGGCGGCGGCTCGGCCCCCGGCCTGCGCGTCTCGCTGGAGCGCCTGGTCCGCATGGCCCGCGATGAGACTTCCGACGCCGGCGGCCCGCTGATCGAAGACCCGTCGTTCCGCGCCCGCCTCGCCGACGCCGAGATCGCGCTGGAGGCCGTCGACATGACCGAACGCCGGGTGCTGGCCGCCCTCGCCTCGGGTCAGCCGCCTGGCCCTGCCTCGTCGATGCTGAAGACGCAAGGCACGGAGCTGATGCAGCGCCTCGACGAACTCGCCCTCGAGGCCCTGGCCGCCTACGCCGCCGCCGACCAGTTCGAGGCCCGCGCCCCCGGCGCCAACCTTCCCTACGTGGGCCCCGAACACGGCCTAACCACCACCGCCCGCTACCTCAACGACCGCGCCGGCTCCATCTACGGCGGCTCCAACGAGATCCAGCGCGACATCATGGCCAAGCTTGTGCTGGGACTCTAGCGCGCCTCCCCCGGAGGGGGAGGTTCGCTACCGGTGCACCCAGAGGGTGGTGCAGAAGGCGAGGACGACGAGGGTCAGGGCGAGGAGCAGCCAGGGCTTGAACTTGCCCTTTTTCTCATCGGGCTCCGGAGCCCAGGTGAACGGCATGCGCGACATGACCGAAGAGTGGCGCAGCGAGCTTTGCCGTCGCGTTAAGAAACCTGCTTAATTCCGGTTTTCCCTATCCGCGGACAAGATATCGCGGTCTCCAATTGAGTCTACCCTGCCACATTCCGGTCACGGTTTGTCAGGTCCGACTGTAGACTGCACCTGGGTAGTCTTTGCACTACCGCAGGTAAGCAGCTTTCAGTGTGCGTCCGGGAAGGTGAGCACGACGCGGGTCTGGCCATGACTCGGGGCTTTCACGGTCGCGGTGCGCGGCTGCACGCCGGCCTGGGTGACCCGTGCCTCGACCTGAAAGCTCTGGCCGGCCGGCAGCTTCAGCAGCACCCAGGGGCCTTCGCAGGCGATCGAGAGGATCTCGCCGCCGGCGCCCGACAGGGTCAGGTCCTCGCCGGCGAGGTAGGCGCTGGAGGCGTCGGCGAATTCGACGCGCACGC
>DATAVF010000046.1:0-17655 GCA_036267835.1 Caulobacteraceae bacterium
AGCAGCACGTGCGCCAGGCTGATCAGCAGCAGCACGGTGAAGCCGAGGGTGAAGTTGAGGAAGTAGAAGCCGGTCGCCGCCGCGCTCAAGAGGGCGATCGCCGCCAGGCGGGTGCGCGGCATGCGGTTCCAGTGGATCACCTCGGCTTTGATGAACCAGTTGAGGTAGTGGTAGGCGTAGACGAACGACAAGAGGCCCATCAGGCGCGCGTCGAGGCTGAGGCCCGGCTGGCCCAGCACCTGGCCGAGGGCGTCCGAGACGTCGCCGAAGCCCCAGTCGTTGTGCTGGGCCACCGCCGGGATCATCCAGCCGGCGCGCGGCGGGACCGCGATGATCAGGGCGATGGCCACGAGGTAGGCCACGACCAGCCCGAACTGCGCGCCGGAGCGGGCGCGGACGGCGCCCAGCACCATGAAGACCAGGGTGAAGAGGCAGACGTGGATCAGCGTCGGCAACAGCGCCGCCATGATGGCGAAGGGCGCGTGCAGCGCCGCGAAAAGCACGGTCAGGCCTGCGCTGGCGCCGCCGATGATCAGCCGCAGCCGCGTCGTCTTGGCCGCCAGCACCGCGCAGCCGGCGAAGGCGGCCCAGACCACGACGCCGTACCAGTAGGGGCTGGCCAGGAACATCACGCCCAGCGCCACCAGCCCCAGCACCATGCCCAGCCCCTTGTGCGGCAGGTAGTAGTTGCGATCGTGCAGCCAGGAGATCTCGGTGAAGTAGTGCGCGGGGCCCAGCACCGCGTAGGCCAGGAGCAGCAGCTCGAACGGGATCACGTAGGCCACGCCCAGCGCCGCCAGCATCAGCCCCAGGTGGATGATGTCGCCCCGCCGCACGCCGCCCGTCCTCCGCCCCGATGCCGGCAGCCTAGCGCAGCGCCGGCTAAAGCGCGCGGGCGATGACCATGCGCAATACGTCCGAGTCCCCCTCCTAGATCTGGACGAGGGCGCGGTCGTGCCGGCCGCGACTGACGCCGCCGCGCTGGTCCGGGCGATCGGCGAGCGGTTCGATTCCTATTTCGAAGTGCGAAGGTTCGCTGACGGGACGGGAACGCCGTACAGTCGCGACGTCGACTTCATGCCGTGAGGAGATCGCGATGACCGAGGAAACCGTGACGCAGGACTGGGCCGCCGTGGTCGCCGACCTCGAGCAGCTGCTGAAGCTGCGCAGCATCCCCTTCGCGATGAAGCTCTATGAGCGGCGCGCCGACATGGAGGCGATCGCGCGCATCCGGCGGCCGCAGCATGTACACACGCTGGACCAGGTGGTCGGGCAGGCGTCGCGGCTGGGGTGGACGGTCGGGATCACCGCGGACGACCTGGTGGGCGCGCAGTGCCGGGCGGTGGTCGGGCTGGGCGCGGCCAAGACCGACGAGTGGTACTCCGGCAAGCACATGACCGGGGTCTGGTTTTCGACCCAGGAAGACGCCGGCGCGCACCAGGCGGCGATGAACTGCGTGCCCGACGGCCGCTTCGAGGCGCTGGCGGTGGGGCCGCTGGGGGCCGGCAAGCTGGGCACGCCGGACATCGCGCTCTTCTATGCGACGCCCGGCGCGATGATCTACTTCATCAACGGCCTGCAGTGGTCCGGCTACACGCGCTTCGACTGGAGCGTGGTCGGCGAGAGCGCCTGCGCCGACTCGTGGGGCCGGGCGCTGACCCGGCGCGAGCCCAGCCTCTCGATCCCCTGCTTCGCCGAGCGCCGCTACGGCGGGGTGCTCGACGACGAGATGCTGATGGCGCTGCCGCCGGAAGACCTGCTGAAGGCGATCACGGGGATGCGGGCGCTGGCCAGGAACGGCTTCCGCTACCCCTTCGCCCAGTACGGCGTGCAGCAAGACGTGCGGGCCGGCATGGCGGTCAGCTATCCGGACCGCGCGACCTGAGCGTCCGCCGCCGGACGGTGCGGCGCTTCGCCCCTGAGGCGAGCTGCGCTGTAGACGAATGGCTAAGTTGGGTCTGAGATCATCGTCAAGAGAGCCGCCTCGAAGCGATTCGTTGGGCGAGGCGGCCGGCAGGAGCCGCCGTCATGGACACCTGGGTTCGCCGCCTCTGCGCGCTCGCCGCCCTGACCGGGGCGACGTGGCTGGTGCTGATGGCGCGCGGCGTCCAGACCGAGGCGCGCACCCTGCTGTCGTCCTACTACGGCGATGGCATCGTCACGATCGCCGGCCTGGCGGCCGCGGTCGGCATCGGCCTGGCGCTGGCGGTGGTGTTCAGCCCGGTCGGCAAGTCGCACGGGCCGCGGGACTACTGAGAGGGCCATTCTCCCGGCGGGAGAAGGGTCCTCAAATCAGCGCCCGCAGCGCGGCGTTGGCGATGGTGAGTTTGGCGAAGCTCCAGCCGCCGCCGTCCTTCTCGATGCCGGCGATGGTGGACTTGGCGGCGCGGACCGCGTCGGCCTTGAGGGCGCTCCAGGAGTTGACCGCGGCCCTTGCGCCGGCGGCGTCCTCGCCGGCTTCCGGGCGGCCGGCGTAGGCCATCACGGTGCGGGTCAGCGAGGCCTGCTCGTCGAGCATGTCCTCGATCAGGCGGCGCACGGCCAGGCGCTCGTAGGCATCCTCGCCAGTGGCCCGCGTGCCGGCCGCCTCGCGCAGCCGGTCGAAGGCGAAAACCCCGCCGATGTGGTGGTAGAGCCGCGCCGCCGCCGCCACCGGCCAGCCCTGCTCGCGGGCCAGGTCGGCCAGCACCGCGGCGATCGAGAGCGGGCGGTAGAGCGCCACCTGGTGGGCCAGCTCCCTGGGCGCGCCGGCCCGGATCCAGCCCGACGCGCGGCGCACCGCGGCCTTCTGCTCGAAGGGCGACAGCACCTGCGGGAACAGCCCCTTCAGCGCCTCGGCGGCCGGCTTGTAGGCGCCGATCAGGGCATCGACGCCGCGCCCGTCGCGCGCCGCCCAGCGGGCGAGCCAGAAGGTCTGGCCGCGCAGCACGTAGGCCAGCTCGCGGAAGAGGGCGATCTGGGCGCCGGCCGGGACCTTGCCGTCGAGCGCCTCGATGCGCGCCCATACCTCATCGAAGCCCAGCACCTCGCGGGCGGCGGCGAAGCTGACCACCAGTTCGGTGACCCCGCAGCCGGCCGCGGCGCGCAGCCGCGACGGGAAGGTCGGACCGCAGAGGTTGACCATCTCGTTGCCGAGGACGGTGGCGATGATCTCGCGGCGCAGCCGGTGGCGGCGCATCTCGTCTTCGAAGGGCGCCAGTTCCCTGGGGAAGTAGGCTTTGAGGGTGCGCAGGAAGTGCGCATCGTCCGGCGCCGTCGACTCGATCACGTCTTCGAACAGGTCGAGCTTGCCGTAGGCGAGCAGCACCGCCAGCTCCGGGCGGGTCATGCCTTTGTGGGCCTTGGCGCGGTCGGCGATCACCGCGGCGCTGGGCAGGCCTTCGAGGGCGCGGTCGAGCCTGCCGCGCGCCTCGAGGTCGGTCATGAAGCCGGCCTGGGCCGAGAGGTCCTCCACCGCCTCCGCCTGCAGCAGCGAGAGCGCCAGGGTCTGGTCGTAGTTGTGCGCCAGCACGTGCTCGGCGATCTCGCCGGTCATCGAGGCCAGCAGGGCGTTGCGGTCGTCGGCGCGCAGCTTTTGCGAGCGCTCGGCCATGCCGGTGAGGATCTTGATGTTCACCTCGTGGTCGGAGGTGTCGACGCCGGCGGAGTTGTCGATGGCGTCGGTGTCGATGCGCCCGCCGGCCAGGGCGTATTCGATGCGTCCGGCCTGGGTGAAGCCCAGATTGGCCCCCTCGCCGACCACCTTGCAGCGCAGCTCGCGCCCGTCGATGCGCACCGCGTCGTTGGCCTTGTCGCCGACCTGCAGGTGGTTCTCGGTCGACGCCTTCACATAGGTGCCGATGCCGCCGAGGTAGAGCAGTTCGACGCGCGCCTTCAGAATGGCGCTGATCAGGTCCGCCGGGGTCAGCTGGTCGACCTTGAGGTCGAGCATCGCCTTCACTTCGGGGCTGACCGTGATCGACTTCAGGCTGCGCGCGAAGACGCCGCCGCCGGCCGAGATCCGCGAGCGGTCGTAGAGGTCCCACGACGAGGTCGGCAAAGCGAAGAGCCGCTCCCGCTCGGCGAAGGCGGCGGCCGCGTCCGGATCGGGATCGAGGAAGATGTGGCGGTGGTCGAAGGCGGCGAGCAGCCGGATCTCCTTCGAGAGCAGCATGCCGTTGCCGAACACGTCGCCCGACATGTCGCCGACGCCGGCCACGGTGAAGGGCTCGGCCTGGATGTCCTTGCCGAGCTCGCGGAAGTGGCGCTTGACGCCCTCCCAGGCGCCGCGGGCGGTGATGCCCATGGCCTTGTGGTCGTAGCCGGCCGAGCCGCCGGAGGCGAAGGCGTCGCCGAGCCAGAAGCCGTAGCTTTCAGCGACGCCATTGGCGATGTCGGAGAAGGTCGCCGTGCCCTTGTCGGCCGCCACCACCAGGTAGGGGTCGTCACCGTCGAGGGCCAGCACGTGCGGCGGGTGGGTGACATTGCCCTCGGCGTCGATGTTGTCGGTGATGTCGAGGAGGCCGTCGAGGAAGACCTTGTAGGCGGTCACCGCCTCGGCTCGAACCGCCTCGGGCGGTCCCTTGGGCAGGCGTTTGGGGAAGAAGCCGCCCTTGGAGCCGACGGGCACGATCACCGCGTTCTTCACCTGCTGGGCCTTCACCAGCCCCAGCACTTCGGTGCGGAAGTCGTCGCGCCGGTCGCTCCAGCGCAGGCCGCCGCGCGCCACGGGACCGAGCCGCAGGTGCACGCCCTCGACGACCGGCGAGGCGACGAAGATTTCGCGGTAGGGCTTGGGATTGGGGAGGTCCGTCAGGTCGCGGCTGGCGACCTTGAAGCTGATGTAGGGCTTGGGCTCGCCGTCCGGACCCGGCTGGTAGAAGTTGGTGCGCTGGATGGCGGCGGTCAGCGCGGCGAGGCGGCGCAGCACGCGGTCGGCGTCGAGGTTTTCCACGGCCTGCAGGGCTTCCTCGATCCCGGCCAGGGCCTGCTCGGCCTGGCGCTGGCGCTCTTCGGGCGTCGCCTTCAGCGTCGGGTCGAGCCGCAGGCGGAAGAGCTCCAGGATCAGCGCGGCAATCGCCGGATTGTCGCTCAGCGCCTGCTGCTGCACGGCGGGGCTGGGGTCGAGGCCGGACTGGATGCGGTAGCGCGCCAGCGCCCGGATCAGGGCGGCCGAGCGCCAGGGGATAGAGAGCTCCAGCACCAGCCGGTTGAAGCCGTCGCTCTCGGTGCGGCCGAACCAGACGGCGAGGAAGGTCTCCTCGAACACCCGGCGCACATCCTCGAACACCAGCCGCTCGCCGTGCGGATCGTCGAGGGTGAACTCGTGCACCCAGATCGGCCGCCGATCCCCCGCCGGGGTCAGCACATAGGCGTCCTCGGCCATGGCCTTCAGGCCCATGTTGTCGAGCGTCGGCAGCACGTCGGCGAGGGCGACTGACTCGCCCTCCTGGTAGAGCTTGAAGCGGAAACTGCGGGCCGAGTCCGCCGCCTGGCGGAAGGCGCGGATGACGATGGGCGCGTTCGGCCCCAGGCCCGCGATGGCGGTGAGGTCGGCCAGCCCTTCGGCGGCGCCATAGCGGTCGCGGTAGCCGGGCGGGAAGGCGTCCTGCCAGAGGGTCAGGATGGCGTCGGCCTCGCCCGGCTGGGCCCGGCGGCGCAGCACCGCCTCGAAGTCGTCCTCCCAGGTGCGCGCCAGCTGGGCGATGGAGCGCTCCAGCGTCTGGATGTCCGGGTCGAAGTGGCCGCCGGGCGCGACGCCGATGATGTAGTGCACCCGGGCCAGCGGGGCGTCGGAATAGCTGGGGTAATAGGCCGAGACGCGGCCGCCGAAGGCCGCGGCCAGATGCCGGCCGGCCTCGGTGCGCAAGTCGGCGTCGTAGCGCTCGCGCGGCGCATAGAAGAGCACCGAGATGAAGCGGTCGAAGGGGTCCTTGCGGACGAAAAGCTTGACCCGCGGCCGGTCCGACAGGTGCAGCACGCCCAGCGCGATCTCCAGCAACTCGTCCTCGGAGGCCTGGAAGAGCTCGTCGCGCGGATAGGTCTCCAATATGTTGGCGAGGCGCATCTCGTTGTGGCTGCCCACTGCCTGGCCGGCTCTCGCCATCACCCGGTCGATCTTGCGGCGCAGCAGCGGCACGTTGCGCACCGGCTCGTCGTAGGCCTGGGCGGTGAAGAGGCCGACGAAGCGGGTCTCGCCGGATGGCCGCCCGTCGCGGCCGTAGCGACGCACCCCGACGTAGTCCATGTAGACCCGCCGGTGCACCACCGACTTCAGGTTCGACTTGGCGACGATCAGCGGCGGCGCGGTGGCGAGGTCGCGGCGGATCTCCGGCGACAGCACCGCCGGCTCGCTGCCGCGGCGCAGCACCGAGCGGCTCTCGTCCTTGAGCAGGCCGAGGCCGGTCTCCGGCTCGATCACCGGCTCCTCGGCCGCGTAGCCGCCGTCGGCGGTGCGCGGATAGGCATAGGCGCGGGCGCCCAGGAAGACGAAGTGGCCGGCGTCCATCCAGGCCAGGAAGTCCAGGTCCTCGGCCAGCGCCGCGGCATCGCCCGGCGGCGGCGCGGCCTTCAGCTCGGCGACCGTGCGGGCCATCAGCGCCAGCATGGGCTGGAAGTCGCCCACCGCCAGGCGCACGTCGGCCAGGGTGGCCGTGAGGCCGGCGACCAGCTTCGGCGCGCGCTCCTCGCCCATCGGCTCGATCCAGACCTGGATGGTCGAGCGCAGCCCGCCCGGCCGCTCGACCAGCGGGTGGAACATGGCGAGGATGCCGGCGCCGGCATCGATCAGCTCGGCCATGACGCTGTCGACCAGGAAGGGCGCGTCGGGCTGCACGATCTCGACCAGGTCGGCGCCCAGGTCGCGGCCATCGGCGGCCCGCGCGGGCCGCACGCGGATCGCCGGGGCCGGTCCGGTGTGGGCGACGACGAAGGCCCAGAACTCGGCGGCCCGCGCGCCCAGCTCGGCGCCGCCCACCCCGGGCAACTCGTCCGGCCGATAGTCGGCGGCGAAGGCGGCGATGAACTTCGCTGCGACCGCCGGTTCGGGCGGTTTGTCGATCAGCGCGGCGTTGAAGGCGGAAGCGAGCGGCGCAGTCGGACGTGCTTCGGTCATGCGGGGAATCTACGCCCGAATGATCAAAGGTCCATGTCAGCTAGACCAATGGCTGAATGCGGACAGCGAAGCGCCGCCGGTGGGGGGTTCCGGCGGCGCAAGGCCGACCTCTCGGGGCCGGCCGCTCAATGTCCGAACCAGGGTGTCGGTAGGGGAACCTGGCCGGGCGTCAGGGCCCTTGGGGGAAAGACCGTGACAGGGCCTAGATAGGAAGCCCGTCTCAACTTCAAAGAGCCCAGCTTCAACTTCAAAGCGCAGAGGCTTCACTACTCTGTGAGGTCGCCAGGACAACCGACTTCCCCGGCGCGCCCAGGCTGTGCGGGTCGCCATCCTGCGAGAGCAGCACGGCGATCCAGCGCGAGCCGTCGAACTGCGCCAGCACCACCATCACCAATATGGTCAGCGGCGTCGACAGGAACATGCCGGTCATGCCCCAGACCGTGCCCCAGAAGGCCAGCGACAGCAGCACCATCACCGGGTCGATGTTGAGGCTGCGCCCCTGCATGCGCGGCAGGAAGATGTTCCCGACCACAAACGCGAGCGCGAACATGCTGAGCAGCAGGAAGGCGCCCTGCCAGGCCGTGGGGAACTGCAAGAGGGCGTAGAGCGCCGGCGCCAATATGCCGACCGCCGCGCCGACGATGGGGATGTAGCCCACCACGAAGATCAGGAAGGCCCAGAAGAAGGCGTTCTCCAGCCCCACCATCATCATCAGCGCCCACGAGCCGATGGCGATGAAGGCGCCGCACACGGTCTGGATCCAGAGGTAGCGCTCCAGCGAATCGCGCACCCGCAGGAACACCGCCACCGCCTCGTGCCGGCCTTCGCGGCCGTGAAAGAGGCGCACCGCCTTGCGCTCGAAGCCGTGCCGCGAAGCCAGCAGGAAGCCCAGGTAGATCAGCACGAAGACGCCGTTGGACACCAGCTGCTGCACCCCGGACGCCACCATCGGCAGGTACTTGCCCGGATCGAGCCCCGAGATCAGCGCATTGACGGTGCGCGGGATGCGCATGTGCAGGGTCTTGGAGAGCTCGGCCAGGATGGCGTTGAGCCGGCCCTGGTAGGCGAAGAGCTTGGCCACGAACCCGGCCGAGTGCGAGGCGACGAAGAACACCACCACCGCGAACACCAGGATGCAGAGGAAGATCGCCACGCCCAGCGACGCGCCGGGCCCGAGAAAGCCCAGGCGCGCCTGCAGTTCGCGCGCCATGGCGTCGATCATCAGCATCAGGAACACGGCCAGGGCCAGCGGCGTCAGGATCGGCGCGAGCCAGACCAGCGCCGCGCCGGCCAGGATCACCGCGATCAACACCTGGGCGTTGTTCGCGGCCTTTGACGGGGATCTGAAAGGGCCGGCCATGCGCGAGTTGTCGGCGGCCCGCCCGGTGAGGTCAATGCCCGCCGGGCGGCGCCGCTAATCGGCGGCGTTCTGCGAATAGCCGGAATAGACGTGGAACTCGATCGTCACCGTGCCGGTCACGGTCTTGCTCTTCGGCTGCAGCACCAGCCACTCGATGAAGGTCCCGCCGGTCCCAGCCTGGCGGATATCGAGCGCCCGGTAGGCCGCATGGTCGCCGCCCTTGACCTCGCGCCAGTAGATCTTCTGGCGCAGGTCCTCGCCCAGCGGCAGCACGATCTTGCAGATCCCCGGCTTGACCGGCCCGACGGTGATGCCGTTGCCATCCGACGGCTGATTGAGGTGCACGGTCAGGTCGAACACATGCTCCTCGTCCGCATAGTGGTAGCGCGAGAGCCCGGGGTTTTCCGGCAGGTTGTTGATCGGCCACAGGCACCCGAAGCCGGCCGGATGCGCCCCCGCCCCACCCGCCGCGAGCAGCAGCAACGACAGGGCGAGCAGCGGCGGGACGAAGCGGGTGGCGCGCATGGCCCTCCCACGGTGTGGGTGAGTGCTTTCCGTCGGCCAGCTTGGTCGAACAGCAGAGAGTCTAGGTTCGTCGGTCGCTGATCGTCACTTCGCCGCTTAATCCGTCATAGTTTAAGACGAATGGTCTTAGGAATGTGCGACCCAACAGCGCTTGATGCCACTGTCCCCCGGACTCCAATTCAACGCCGGCGAACGACTGGAATAGGAGTTGCGTGAGTGAGGGAATGTAGAGGCGGCCCAGGTACATATTCACGCGGGTGGCGCCGGCAATGCCGCTCGCCACCCGCTGATCGATGACGGGAAGCGCCGCTCTGGCTGCGACGCCAACATCAATGCAACTGTCACCGGCCCCGGTATCGATCAACGCCTTCAGTCGCTTGAGTGGAAGGTCGGGGACGCCGTCCCTGATTTCTAGCGGCTTGAACCCGACATCCACATAGACCGTCGGTCCCAAACGAACGAGGAGGTCGGGCGCAACCTCGCCGTTGCCGTCCCTAAACCCTGCCTGGGTCTGGCGCATGCGCTGGCCGATAAATCACAGAGGCCGGAAGGTTCACCGGCGCAGCGCCGACTTGTCGGATGAGATAGGGGCCCTTGTCGAACCGACCGACAGCATCGCTCGCCGCCTCCTCAAACGAGGCGTAGAGGCCGACGAGGGCGGCGTCCCTGAACACCACCCACTCGCCAAAATGTCCCGCTTCCAAGTCGGCCTTGGAGCGGTCGAAGGCGGCAATCTCTTCGCTCAGAGCGCTCATGGAACGATCCCCACACGGGTCACTGAATCACCGTTCGCGACGCTTGCCAACCAACTCCACGAAACCCGGGCAAGTTGCGCCAAGCCTCGACGCGATCGGTAAACAGAGCGTGCATTGGGCCGTGATCGAGCCGTCGGGCGACTCCGTCTCCAAGTCCACGCGAGCCGCCCCCGAGCGGCCACCCACTTGACGCGGCCAAGGCGCGCGTATCTCTGACTTGCTTCCGAAAAATGGAGCGGGCGAGGCGATTCGAACGCCCGACCCCAACCTTGGCAAGGTTGTGCTCTACCCCTGAGCTACGCCCGCGCTCCGGAGCGGGCGGACCCGCTCCTCTTTCGGAAGGGCGGGCTTATCGCAGAGGGTCCGGGGCTTGGCAAGGCGCCTCTCTCGGCGGCGGCGCGCATGCCGCAGGCATCCCTTTTTTACCGCAGAGACGCAGAGGAACGCGGAGTTCGCAGAGAAGAAGAAACGAGCCTCCGCGTTCTCTGCGCCTTCCTCTGCGCCTCTGCGGTAAAATGACGGCGCCCGCGGCGCTCCCCAACTCAGCAGACTACCCGGCTCTCAGAATCCCAGTTTCAACGGCTTCATGCGGCGGCGGTTGGTGTGGGCTTTGGGGGCTTCGCCCGTGCCTTCCGGGAAGGCGCCGCGGAAGTAGAAGCGTTGCCAGGCTTCCTTCATCGCCACGGGGTCGCCGCGGAACAGGGCCTTGTTGAACTCGTCGCGCTGGCGGTGCCAGGCGTCGTACTGGCCGCGCAGGGCCTCGTCGGACTCCATGCGGCGCTGCACCAGGTCGAAGGTGTCGAGGGCGCGGTCCTGGGCCAGGGTGATGAAACAGAACGGCTCGCCCTTCAGGAAGCGCACCTTGCCGGGGCGGGTGAAGTGCCAGTTCATGGTGAAGGGGAAGGGCAGCCAGTCGGTCTCCACCAGGCCGATCAGCGGCTGGATGCCATCCTTGATGTGGTTCGGCGGCCCCATCACCCACATCGACCAGTTCTCCGGCGAGCGGAACAGGTAGCCGGGGTGGAAGGTCACGATGCCGTGGGTGAAGTGCGACTTGGCGAAGTCCTCGAAGCCGGGGAACGGGTGGTCGGGCGTCACCGTCACGTCCTCGGCGGTATGGCCGCCGTTCCACTCGGCGGTGAAGCTGACCGGGCACAGCATCTCCCAGCCGGTGGAGTTGGCCATGGCCAGCGGCAGGCAGCGGTAGGGGTGGCGATCGGCGAAGCGGTCCATCCAGGCGCGCTGCGGGCGGCCGGGCACGATGTCCGGCGGGCGCTGGGCCATCGGGAAGCACTCGAGGGTGGGCATGGGTCGGGTCCCCGCGCAAAAGCTGTCGGCGGACTGTCTAGCGGCGGCTAAGAGGGGCGCCAATGAAGACCCGCGCCGATCTCCTCGCCTTCTTCGCCGCTCACGGCATCGCCTGCCGCACAGTGGAGCACCCGGCGGTGTTCCGGGTCGGCGAGGGCGATGACGTCAAGGCCGGGATGCCGGGCGGGCACACCAAGAACCTGTTCCTCAAGGATGCCAAGGACCAGATCTGGCTGATCTCGGCGCTGCAGCACACGCGGATCGACCTGAAGGCGCTGCCGCGCGTCATCGGCTCGGCCAAGCTCTCGTTCGGCTCGCCGGCCCTGATGGAAGAGGCGCTGGGGGTGACGCCGGGCTCGGTGACCGCCTTTGGCCTGATCAACGACACGGGCCATCGCCTGCGCTTCGTGCTCGATGCCGGGCTGGCCGCGGCCGACCCGGTGAACTTCCATCCGCTGGTCAACACGGCCACCACCGCGGTCTCGCAAGCCGATTTCCGGCGGTTCCTGGCGGCGCTCGGGGTAGAACCTCGGATCGTCGACTTCGCGGCGCTGGCGCAGAGCGGCGTTGCAGGGGCCGGCGGATGATCCCATGTTGGGGCCTTCGGAACTGGAGAGGTCGATGTCCCTGATCGGTGAAACCCAAAACCTGAGCGCGGGCGACCTGATCAAGGAAGGCTCCGACGCCGGCTTCGCCAAGGATGTGGTCGAGGCCTCGCGCGAACAGCCGGTGATCGTGGACTTCTGGGCCACCTGGTGCGGCCCCTGCAAGACGCTGGGCCCGGCCCTGGAGCGCGCCGTGCTGGCCGCCAAGGGCAAGGTCAGGCTGGTCAAGATCGACATCGACAAGAACCCGGTGTTCGCCGGCCAGCTGCGCGTGCAGTCGATCCCCACGGTCTACGCCTTCGTCGACGGGCGGCCGATCGACGGCTTCATGGGCGCGGTGCCGGAGAGCCAGATCAAGAGCTTCATCGACCGGCTCGTGCAGGCCGGCGGCCCCGGCGCGGCGTCCGAGATCGACGAGCTGGTCGCGATGGCCAAGGAGTCACTCGATCTCGGCGACGTCGGCGGCGCGGCCCAGGCCTACGCCCAGGTGTTGCAGGCCGAACCGGACAACCTGGCCGCCATCGGCGGGCTGGCGCGCTGCTACCTCGCCGGCGGCGATGTCGAGCGCGCGGCCGAGATCGCGGCCATGGCCCCGTTGGACGCCAAGACCCCCGACCTGGAAAGCGTACGCGCCGCTCTGGCGCTCGCCCAAGCCGCGCCGTCGGAGACCGACGAGTTCGAGCAGCGGCTGGCCGCCGATCCGGCCGACCACGAGGCGAGGCTGGAGTACGCCAAAGCCCTCGCCGGCCGCGGCGCCTTCCAGGAAGCCGCCGATGAGCTCCTGAAGATCATCGAGGCCGACCGCGAATGGAACGAGCAGGCGGCGCGCAAACAGCTGCTGACCGTGTTCGAAGCTGCCGGTCAAGGCTCCGAAGTGGCCCGCCAGGGCCGTCGCCGCCTTTCCGCGCTGATCTTCTCCTAAAGAGGAGCCCGCCATGCCGGGCGGCTACCGCAAGGTCTCCGACCTGCCGGCCCTGATCCCGGTGTTCCCGCTGGACGGGGCGCTGCTGCTGCCCGGCTGCCAGCTGCCGCTGCACATCTTCGAGCCGCGCTACCTGAACATGATCGACGACGCGATGGCCGGCGAGCGCATCATCGGGATGATTCAGACCACCGACGGCAGCGGCCTGGCCCGGCCCCACCTGACCTCGGTTGGCTGCGCCGGGCGGGTCACAGCCTATGCCGAGACCGGCGATGGCCGCTACATGATCACTCTGACCGGCGTCTGCCGCTTCGCCGCCGGCGACGAACTGGCGACCACGACGCCCTATCGCCAGGTGCGGCCGGACTTCGCCGGCTTCGCCGCCGACCTGGAGCCGGCCGAGGACGAGCTGCCGCTCGACCGCGGACCCTTCCTGGCCATCCTGCGCCGCTACCTGGGCCACAAGGGGCTGGCGGTGGAGTGGGAAGCAGCCAAGCAGGCGCCGGCGCTGGCCCTGATCAACAGCCTGGCCATGGGTCTGCCGCTCGACCGGGCCGAAAAACAGGCGCTGCTCGAGGCGCCGACCCTGATCGATCGCCGCGAGGTGCTGACCGCCCTCCTGGAGATCGATGCGGCAGAGGACGATGACGAGCCGCCGCACCTGCAGTAGAGACCGCCCATGAGCGACGCCGCCGAGATCGACCCCCGCCTGCTGGAAATCCTGGTCTGCCCGGTAACCCGCGGCCCGCTGACCTACGACCGCGAGCGCGCCGAACTGGTCAGCCCCGGCGCCGGGCTGGCCTATCCGATCCGCGAAGGCGTGCCGATCATGCTGCCGGAAGAGGCGCGGTCGCTGGATGAGGCTCCTTCTGGAGAAGGTGTCGCAGAAGGCGACGGATAAGGGGGCCGGCGGGCGGTCCGTCTCCTCCGGCAAGCCAATCACTCAATCCGAACGCCCCCTCATCCGGCGCTTCGCGCCACCTTCTCCCGCGAGGGGAGAAGGAACTCAGAGCGCTTCCCCCCTTAGCAACCGCGGCAGGTCGCCCAGCGCGCCGCCGGCTTCCTGCATGAAGAAGCGGCGGGCCGGGCCGAGGCGGTTGATGGCGGCCATGCCGGCGCCGCGGGCCAGGCGCAGCACCGGGTTGTCGTTGGAGAACAGGCGGTTGAAGCCGTCGCAGGCCAGGGAGACGGCGATGTTGTCGAGCCGGCGCCAGCGGGCGTAGCGCTCCAGCACCTGCTCGGCGCCGATGTCCTCGCCCAGGCGCATGGCGTCGACCAGCACCTCGGCCAGCGCCGCGGCGTCCTTGAGCCCGAGGTTGAGCCCCTGCCCGGCCAGTGGGTGGATGGCGTGGGCCGCGTCGCCGAGCAGCGCCAGGCGCGGCGCGGTCAGCCGCGTCGCCAGTTGCAGCGAGAGCGGGTAGACGAAGCGCGGGCCGCGCGCCTCGACCTTGCCCAGGAAGTCGCCGAAGCGGCGGCGCAGGTGGGCGTGGAAGACTTCGTCCCGGGCGCCGCGCAGCGCCTCGGCGCGGCGGGTGGGCTCGGTCCAGACCAGGCTGGCGCGCTGCTCGGTCAAGGGCAGGATGGCGAAGGGGCCGCTCGGCAGGAAATACTCGTGCGCCACGCCCCGGTGATCGTGCTCGAGATGCACGGTGGCGACAACGCCGCTCTGGCCGTAGGTCCAGCCCATCACGTCGATGCCGGCCGCCGCGCGCGCCACCGAGCCGCGGCCCTCGGCGCCGACCACCAGCGGGGCGCGCAGGCGCCGGCCGTCGGCGAGCGTCACCTCCGCTGCGCCAGGGCCGAACTCCACCCTGGCGACGCTGGCCGGGGCCAGCACGGTCAGGCCGGCGCGGGTCACCGCTTCGGCGAGGGCAGCGCGGGAGCGGCGGTTCTCCAGCATGTAGCCGAGCGGCTCACCCTCGCAGCGGTCGGCGATCTCGGCCGCGTCGAAGCGCAGGTAGGCCGGGCTGGCCTTGCCAGCCGACGCGCCGGCGCCTCGGCCATCGGTGACCAGGATCTGCTCGATGCGCTGGGCGTGCGGCTCGATCGCGGGGCCCAGCCCCAGGGCGCGCCATTGCCGGAAGCTGGAGAAGGCGATGGCCGAGGCGCGGCCGTCGAAGGTCGGCGCGACCTGGGCGTCGAACGGTTGCGGATCGACGAGGATGGGGACCAGGCCGGCGCTGGCCAGCGCCAGGCCCAGCGTGGCGCCGGTCAGGCCGGCGCCGGCGATGATGACGTCGGCCTCGAGAACATCGCTCATGGCCGACCGCTATGCGAGCGCCGGCGCGCTTGTGCAAGGCCGCGGCGCGCCCTAAGCCGATGCGACGGCTGGCGGCTGCCCCCGCCCCGCGGCTCAGAGCAAGAGACTGGCGGCCGAAGTATGTGCATGCCCGCCCCATCCACCGCGCCCCAGCGTCGGACGCCTCCGCGTCAAACGCGCTGATGCCGCGAATCGCCGGCCAGATCGACCGCGCCAAAAACGAGGCCATCCTCGACGCCACCTCGGACGTGGTGTTCGAACGCGGCCTCGCCGCACCGCTGGACGAGATCGCCCGCAGAGCCGGCGTCTCCAAGCAGACCATCTACAATCACTACGGCTCCAAGGCCGAGCTGGTGCGGGCGCTGATCGAGCGGCGCACCCAGAGCATCGGCGCGCCCTTCGAGGCGCCCGGGGCCGAGGCGTACCCGGAGACCACCCTCGCCGATTACGCCCGGATGCTGCTGCAGACGGTGGCCAACGAGCGCGGCATCGCGCTCTTTCGCCTGCTGATCGCCGCGGCGCCGAACGATCCGACCCTGGCGGGCGCCGTGCTGCCGCGCGGGGCGCGTGGCAGCCGGCTGAAGCTGACCAGCTTCCTGGAACGCGAGTCGCTGGCCGGCCGCCTGGCGGTGCCCGACGCGGCCGAGGCCGCCGACTTCTTCGCCGGCATGGTGACCAGCCATTACCAGATGCAGGGCCTCCTGGGCCTGGCGCCGGAGCTGTCCGAGGCCCGCATCGAGCGCATCGCCCGCGAGGCCGCCCGCCGCTTCATGCGCGCCTACGCCGTCTGAGGCGCTTCCTCGGGCAGGCCCATCATGCGGAAGCCGGCGTCGACGTAGATCACGTCGCCGGTGGTCGAGCGGCCGAGGTCGGAGAGCAGCCAGAGCGCGCAGCCGGCGACGCCTTCCATCGACGTGTCCTCCTTCAGGGCGCTCATCTGGCGCCCTTCGCTGAGCATGCCGCGCCCGCCCTTGATGCCGGCCAGCGAGAGGGTGCGCATGGCCCCGGCGGAGATGGCGTTGACCCGGATGCCCCGGGGGCCGAGGTCGCGCGCGGTGTAGCGCACCGAGGCCTCCAGCGCCGCCTTGCAGACGCCCATGGTGTTGTAGTTGGGGATGGCGCGCTCGGAGCCGAGGTAGGTCATGGTGACCATCGAGCCGCCCGGCCCCATCAGCTTGGCGGCGCACTGGGCCGACTCGATGAAGCTGTAGACCGAGACGTCCATGGCCCGCAGGAAGGCGCCGCGCTCGGCGTTCTCGACGAACGAGCCGCCGATCTGGCTGCGCTCGGCAAAGCCGATGGCATGGACCAGGAAGTCGAGCTTGCCGAACGCCGCGCCGACCACGTCGAAGGCCGCGGGGATGGAGCCTTCCTGCGAGGCGTCGAAGGTGGCGTAGGTCGAAACGCCCAGGCTTTCGCCCAGCGGCTTCACCCGCTTTTCGTTCATCTCCATGTAGCCGAAGGCCAGTTCCGCGCCTTGCGCGGCGAGCTGCGAAGCGATGCCCCAGGCGATCGACTGGTGGTTGGCGACGCCCATGACGAAGCCGCGCTTGCCCCGCATCAGCTCGCCCTTCGGCAGATCGAACGCCTCGGCCATGGGTTTCCTCTGGTTCCAACTCAGACCCGCCGCTTTGTGGACGGGCGAGGACCCGCGGGCAAGGGCGCGGCCCCGCTGCCGCGCTGCGGGGCGCGCGTCGGATCGGTCATCTCGAGCGGCGCGGCTTCTGGCTTTGCGGGCCCGGGTAAAGTTATGTGAACCGGCGCTGTCCGCGACTAACAGGGGCCCCATGGAAACCGACATCGAGATCGCGCGGAAGATCGCGCTGCGGCCCATCGGGGAGGTGGCGGCTCAGGCTGGAGTGCCGGCGGGCGCCGTCTACCCGCACGGCCGGGCGCTGGCCAAGCTGGATGCGGACTTCGTCGATGGCCTGCGCTCGCGTCCCGACGGCCGGCTGGTGCTGGTCACCGCGATCAACCCCACCCCGCCGGGTGAGGGCAAGACCACCACCACCATCGGCCTCGGCGACGCGCTGAACCGCATCGGCCGGCGCACGCTGATCGCGCTGCGCGAGCCCTCGCAGGGCCCGGTGTTCGGCCGCAAGGGCGGGGCGACGGGCGGCGGCTACGCCCAGGCCGCGCCGATGGACGCGATCAACCTGCACTTCACGGGCGACTTCCACGCCATCACCTCCGCCCACAACCTGCTCGCCGCCATCCTCGACAACCACATCTACTGGGGCAACGCGCTCGACATCGACCCGCGCGCCATCGTCTGGCGGCGCGTCGTGGACATCAACGACCGGGCGCTGCGCAAGGTGGTCGTGGGCCTGGGCGACGGCGACAATGGCGCGGCGCGCGAGACCGGCTTCGACATCACCGTCGCCTCCGAGGTGATGGCGGTGCTGTGCCTGGCGAGCGACCTGGCCGACCTGGAGCGGCGGCTGGCCCGGATCGTGGTGGCGCGCCGCCGCGATGACCGCGCCGTCACCGCCGCCGACCTGCAGGCCGACGGCGCCATGGCGGCCCTGCTCAAGGACGCGATCCAGCCCAACCTGGTGCAGACGCTGGAGGGCAATCCGGTGCTGGTGCACGGCGGCCCGTTCGCCAATATCGCCCACGGCTGCAACTCGATCATCGCCACGCGCACGGCGATGAAGCTGGCCGAGTTCGCGGTGACCGAGGCCGGCTTCGGCGCCGACCTGGGGGCGGAGAAGTTCCTCGACATCAAGTGCCGCGCCGCCGGCTTCGCGCCCAGCGCGGTGGTCATCGTGGCGACGCTCAGGGCGCTGAAGTACCAGGGCGGGGCGCGCGCCGCGAAGGTCAGCGA
>DATAVF010000047.1:0-16247 GCA_036267835.1 Caulobacteraceae bacterium
CGGCTTCGTCAAGGACGTCCTCCAGGAACTCCCGATGGAGTTCGCCGTGGAAGCGCAAAAGCTGGTGGCGATCTCGCTCGAAGGCAGCGTCGGATGACCCGCTCCTCACCCGTGAAACGGGGGAGGGGGACCATGCGAAGCATGGTGGAGGGGGCGCACGCCGCGACCGCTCTAACGCCGCCTCCGTCGCGCTCCGCGCGCCACCTCCCCCGCTTCGCGAGGGAGGAGCGGTGATGTTGGAGACCATCGATCACGTGCAGGTCGCGATGCCGGCCGGAGAGGAAGCCAAGGCGCGGGCGTTCTACGAAGCGCTGCTCGGCTTGCCTGAGCAGCCGAAGCCGCCCGAGCTCGCCAAGCGGGGCGGATGCTGGTTCGAGAGCGATCGGGTGAAGGTGCACTGCGGCGTCGAGACGCCGTTCAGCCCCGCCCGCAAGGCCCACATCGCTTTCCGCGTCGATGACGTGCCGGGCCTTGCCGCCCGCGCCAGGGCGGCCGGCTACGAAGTGATCGACGACGACCTGCTGCCCGGCCACGACCGCATCTATGTCTACGACCCATTCGGCAACCGGCTGGAGTTCCTCCGGCCGCTCGAAAGTTGAAAGAAATCCGTGCTTTCCATCCGTAACCTCCACGCCTCCATCGACGGCAAGTCGATCCTCAACGGCCTCTCGCTCGACCTGCCGGATGGCGAGGTGCATGCGATCATGGGGCCGAACGGGGCGGGCAAGTCGACGCTCAGCTATGTGCTCACCGGGCGCGACGGCTACGAGGTCACCGAAGGCACGGCCACCCTGAACGGCGAGGATCTGCTGGCGCTGACCCCCTCGGAGCGGGCGGCGCGGGGCGTCTTCCTGTCGTTCCAGTACCCGATCGAGATCCCCGGCGTGCCGGCGCTGACCTTCCTGCGGACGGCGCTCAATGCCCAGCACAAGGCGCGCGGCGAGCCCGAGGTGGCGGCGCCGGCCTTCCTGAAGCTGATCCGCGAAAAAGCCGCCGCGCTGAAGATCGATTTCGACATGCTGCGCCGCGCCCTCAATGTCGGCTTCTCCGGCGGCGAGAAGAAGCGGATGGAAATCCTGCAGATGGCCGTGCTGACCCCCAAGCTGGCCATCCTCGACGAGACCGATTCAGGGCTCGACATCGACGCCCTGCGCATCGTCGCCGAGGGGGTCAACGCGATGCGCGCGCCCGGCCGCTCGATGCTGGTGATCACCCACTACCAGCGCCTCCTTGACCACATCAGGCCTGACCGTGTCCACGTGCTGGCAGGCGGCCGCATCGTCGCCTCCGGCGGCCCGGAACTGGCGCACGAGCTTGAGCGCGAGGGCTACGACAAGTACGCGGCCGTGCCGGCATGAGCCTGGCGCGCGCCATCGAGACCGGCGACCTCGCCGAACTGCCCTCCCGCCGCGACGAGGACTGGCGTTGGACCGACCTGCGCGGCCTGATCCGCGAGTTGCCTGAAGCATCGCCCGTCGCCGAGGGTGCGTTGAGCGTTGCGCCGTTTGCGGCTCTGGACGCTGAGGAATTCGCCATCGTCAACGGACGCGGGCCATACGTCATTACTGTCGCAAATGACGCCGGGCCTCGGGTTGTGGCGCTTCGGATCATCGCCGCGGCAAATGCGCAGGCGCATGTGGCGAGTGTCCACGTCGTCGTCGGCGTCGGCGGGCGTTTGACGCTCTTGGAGTCTTACGAGGGCGACGCCAGCGAGTATTTGGCTAACACCGAACTGACGATCAGCCTTCGCAACGGTGCGCAGCTGGAGCGGATCATCTTGGCCGACGACGCCGCCTCGGGCGTGTCAGTTTCCATTGCCAACATCAGGTCGATGGGGCCTGGGGCCAGCTTTGCTCAGACCGTGCTCACCACTGGCGCGCGCCGCCAGCGGCTGGAGACCCACGTAACACACCCGGGCGCCGGCGCGTCCGTTCGCCTCGACGGGGTTTACCTGCTGGCCGATCAACGCCACGCCGACATCACCACCGTGGTCACCCACACCGGCACGGACGGGACCACCAGCCAGCTGACCAAGGGCGTGGTGCGCGACCAGGCGCGGGGCGTGTTCCAGGGGCGGATCGTGGTGTCGCCGGGGGCCGACAAGACCGACGCCCGCATGGGCCACCACGCGCTGATCCTCTCCGCGCGCGCCGAGGTCGACGCCAAGCCCGAATTGCTGATCTACGCCGACGACGTCGCCTGCGCTCACGGCAACACGGTCGGCGCCCTCGACGAGGACGCGCTCTTCTACGCCGAACAGCGCGGCATCCCCGAAGCCGAAGCCAAGGCCATGCTCACCGAGGCCTTCGTCGGCGAAGTGGTCGACCGCATCGACCACGAAGGCGCCCGCGACGTGGTCCGCGCCTGGGTGGCTGAGCGGCTGCGGGGTGCGGCGTGAGTTTCGACATCGAAGCTGTCCGCGCCGAGTTTCCGATCCTGCGGCGGCAGGTGAACGGGAAGCCGCTGGTCTACCTCGACAGCGCCGCGTCGGCGCAGAAGCCGCGGGCGGTGATCCAGGCCATGGCCGGGGCGATGGAGCACTCGTACGCGAACGTGCACCGTGGCCTGCATACGCTCGCCAACGAAACCACGGAAGCCTATGAAAAGGCGCGGGAAAATGTTCGCCAACTGATCAATGCGGAGAGCGCCTCCGAGATCGTCTTCACCAAGGGGACGACCGAGGCGATCAACCTGGTCGCATCGTCCTTCGGTCTGTCGCTGCAGGCGGGCGACGAGATGGTGCTTTCGGTGATGGAGCATCACGCCAACATCGTGCCCTGGCACCTGCTGCGTGAGCGCAAGGGCGTGGTGCTGCGCTTCATCCCGGTCACCGATGCGGGCGAGCTGGACCTCGCGGCCTACCGTGATCTGCTGGGGCCGCGCACCAGGATGGTGGCGGTCAGCCACATGTCCAACGTGCTGGGCACGGTCAATCCGGTGGCCGAGATCATCCGCGAGGCCCACGCGGCCGGGGCCTTGACCCTCATCGATGGGGCGCAGGCGGTGGTGCACGGCAGGGTCGACGTGCAGGCGCTGGACGCGGATTTCTATGCGTTTTCCGGCCACAAGCTCTATGGCCCCACCGGCATCGGCGCGCTCTACGGCAAGGCCGAGCGGCTGGCCGCCCTGCCGCCTTACCAGGGTGGCGGCGAGATGATCGGCCGCGTCACCCTCGACGCGATCACCTATGCCGACCCGCCGCACCGGTTCGAGGCCGGCACGCCGCCGATCCTTGAGGCGATCGGGCTGTCGGCGGCGATCGAGTGGCTGGGCGGGCTCGACCGCGACGCGGTGGTGAAGCACGAGCACGCGCTCTACGACCGGGTGAAGGCGGGGCTGAACGGCGCCAACTGGATCCACGAGATCGGCCAGGCGCCCGGCAAGGGCGCGATCTTCAGCTTCACCATGGAAGGGGCTCACGCCCACGACGTCGCCCAGATTCTGGACCGCTACGGCGTCGCGGTGCGCGCCGGGACGCATTGCGCCGAGCCCCTGCTGGCCCGATACGGATTGACGTCGAGCGCGCGCGCTTCGTTCGCCCTATATAACACCCTCGAGGAGGCAGACTCGTTCGTCGAGGCCCTCCACAAGACACGGACCTTTTTCAGCTGATGGACGACGCCAGCCTCGCCCCCGAACCCGCCCCCTCGGCCATCCCGCAGGCCGAGCTCGACGCACTGACCGATCGGCTGATCGAGCGGCTCAAGACCGTGTTCGACCCGGAAATCCCGGTCGACATCTACGAGCTGGGCCTCATCTATAAGGTCGATGTGTCGGATGCGAAGGACGTGGTCATCGACATGACGCTCACCGCGCCCGGCTGCCCGGTCGCCGGCGAAATGCCGGGTTGGGTCGAGGAGGCTGTGATGACCATCGACGAGGTCAAATCCTGCACCGTGCACCTGGTGTTCGAGCCGCCGTGGGACCCCTCGCTGATGTCCGACGAGGCGAAACTCGAACTCAATATGTTCTGACCCCATATCATGGCCATGGACACTACGCTTCAGCCCCGCACCCGCCGCCCGCGCCCTAAGGTCGTGAGCCTCACCGACCGCGCGGCAAGCCGCGTGAAGGAGATCATGGCCAAGGCGGACAACGACTACATGGGCCTGCGCGTCGGGGTGAAGAACGGCGGCTGCGCAGGCTCGGAGTACGTGCTGGAATACGCCGCCGCCGCCGCGCCGCTGGACGAGGTGGTCGAGGACAAGGGCGTCACCATCCTGGTCGACCCGAAGGCAGTGCTGTTCCTGATCGGCACCGAGATCGACTACGAGGTGAACCGCCTCTCCGCCAAGTTCACCTTCAACAACCCCAACCAGACCGACGCCTGTGGCTGCGGGGAGAGCGTGACGATCGAGCCGGCGAAGCCCTGAACCCCTTCTCCCCGCGAGGGGAGAAGGGGTTCAGGCCGCAGCTGTCGCCCGGGCGGCGCGCTCCAGTTCATCCGGGGCCGGCACCAACACGGAGGGCCGGACACGCTCCCCAGTGGCTTCCGCGATCAGTTCCTGGCTGCGCGTTTCGATCGCGGTCTCCAGGCGGGCGAGGAAGTCGTGGCGGTCGAGGCCAGGGGCGATCGGGTCGAGGAACTCCACCGTGGCGCGGCCGGGGTGCTTCTCAAACTCCTGCTGGCGCCAGAAGAGGCCGAGGTTGGTGGCGACCGGCACCACCGGCAGATCGAAGTCGCGGTACATGTGGTAGACGCCGGTGCGGTAGCGGAAGCGCTCGCCGGCCTTGCCGAGGTGGCCTTCCGGGAAGATCAGGATGCGGCGGCCGTCGGCGTGGGCCTCGGCAGCCTTGGCGGCGAGGGCGCGGCGTGATTCCGGGCCGCCGCAGTTGTCGACCATGATGGCGCCGAACTTCTTCAGGATGCCGCGCAGCAGCGGGATGCGTTCCAGCCCGTCGTCGGCGACGAAGACCAGGTTGGGCACATGGGCAAACATCACGAAGCCGTCGCCCCACGAGTGGTGCTTGGCCGCGACGATGAAGGCGCCTTCAGGCAGCCGCTGCTTACCCTTCACGTCGATCTTGATGCCGGCCAGCCAGTGCAGGGCCCAGAGCTGGCGGCGCGTGTAGAAGCGCAAGACGGCGCTCAGCGGCCCGCGGCCGGGCAGCAGGGCCGCCACCGCCGCGACCAGCGCGTAGACGATCGACAGCGTCCAGTAGGCGACTTCGTAGGCGAAACTGCGCATGGCGTTTCTCTAAGGGCTTTCGTTCGGGGTCAGCGGGCGTAGAGCACGGCTTGGGCGGCGGCCGACATCAGCGGCGCGTGGGCGCTCATCGGCTCGCTGAAGCGGCCATAGGCCTTGTTGAGCGCGGTCTGCACCACGACACCGATGGCCATCGACGCCAGGATGCGCGGGTCGGCCGGCGGCAGCTCGGCGTCGACCATGGCCCGCTTGACCAGGGCCTCGACCACCGACACCGGGTCCTTGCCGTCCTCCTGGTAGTAGGGGAGGAACCGGTGCAGCGAGAGCATGTGGAATGAGAACAGCGGCCAGTTCTCGTCCGCCGCCTGGCAGTAGGCCCGCACGATGGCAGCGGTCTTGGCGCGCAAGGACGCCTCGCCGGCGGCGGCCTCGTTCACCAGCTCGGAAAGCCGGCGGTGGGCCGACATGAAGAGCGTCAGCGCCAGCTCGTCCTTGCTGCGATAGTGGCGATAGATGGCGCCCTCGGAGATCCCCGCGCCGGCGGCGATCTTCTTGGTGGTGGCCGCATCGACGCCCTCGCTGACGAAGAGTTCGATTGCTGCCGCATCGATGCGGTCCTTGGCGGACATTGGGTGGTGCTCCGTTCGAGCGGTGTTATGGCACGGCCCGATCGGAGACGCAAGTGAGCGCTCACTCTCTTTGGATACGAGGATAGAATTCCGCATGACCGACCCAATCCACACCGGGGGCTGCCTCTGCGGCCAGATCCGCTACGAAGCCCGGGGCGCGCCGATCTACGCCGGCCAGTGCTACTGCGCCGATTGCCGCAAGGCGTCCGGCTCGGCGTTCGTGCCGTTCATGGGCTTTGCGGCCGAGGCTATGAGCTTCACGGGCGAGAGCCGCACCTTCAAGAGCCGCGCCTTCCGAGGTGGTGACGCGGTGCGCAACTTCTGTCCGACCTGCGGCAGCCTGGTGTTCGGCGGGATCGTCGGCGTCGACACCCAGCACACCATCTACGCCGGCTCGCTCGACGACCCGGCGGGCTTCCAGCCCCAGATCGCCATCTTCGCCCGCGACTGTCCGCCCTGGGTAACGATCCCCCCGCAGCTCACCGCGTTCGAGACCATGCCGACGGGGGATCGGCCGGCTTAAGCTGCCGCGGCGGCCTTGCGTTCGGCGCTGGTGACGCGGTTGCGGCCGGTGCGCTTGGAGGCATAGAGCGCCGTGTCGGCGCGCTCCATGAAGGCGGCCGGGAGTTCGGCCGCGTGGCGCTCGGCGAAGCCGGCGGAAAGGGTGACGGCGCCCAGGTCCTCGTTGGTCGAGCGGCGCTTCAGGCGGCGCGAGGCCACCTCCTCGCGGATCTCATGCAAGGTGCTCTCGACCTGCGCCGCCGTTTCACGGGCGAAGATCATGGCGAACTCCTCGCCGCCGTAGCGGGCGGCGAACCTCGGCGGGGCGCCGACGCGGCCGATGACGCTGGCGACGTAGCGGATCACCTGGTCGCCGGTCTGGTGGCCCCAGGTGTCGTTGAAGCCCTTGAAGTGATCGATATCGAGCACCGCCAGCAGCAGCGAACCGCCGCCGGCGTCGGCCTCGGCGCAGGCGCGCTCAAGCTCTTCATCGAACGATTTGCGGTTGGCCAGGTTGGTCAGGCCGTCGGTGGTGGCGTCGCGGCGCACCTGCTGCAGGTGGTCGCGCAGCCGGCCGACCTCGGCGGTGGACTCCGCGAGCTTGCTTTCCAGCTGCTTGTTCTCGGTTTGCACGCGCGTCGTGGCGTCGGTCAGGCCCATGACGAGCTGCTTCAGGTCGCCAGGCCCCAGCTCGTCATCGTCGAGCTCCAGGGTGACGCCGGCCAGCTGCTTGCCGTAGGCGGCGTTGGTATTCTGCGCGGTCTTGATCACCTGCGAGACCGTCGCCAACTCGTTGCTCAACTGGTCGCCGGCGTCCTTGATCTGCTCGTGCAGCTTGGCCTTCGGCAGGTAGGTGTGCGCCAGATCCTCGGCGATGAAGTCGGTGATCGGCTCGCCAGTTTCCAGCAGGCGCTTGATCTCCAGCGCCAGCGGACCGCTGGGGTCGGTCACCAGATGCAGCCAGAGTTCGAAATTGAGCGCGGTCGGCCAGACCTTGGCGCGCTCCATCATCTCAAGCGCCGCGCGCGCCACCTCATAGGCCTTGGGGCCACGTAAGGTGAGGTCCACTTCGCCGGGCATAAATCCCCCTTCTGACAGGGGGCGGAGCTTAAGCGCCAGAGTTCAAACAGCCCGTTAAGGAACTGGCCCCGGGGGTCGGCGCAGGCGGCTTATTTGCGCGACAGGAAGGCCGGCACGTCATTGCCGAAGCCGACCACGTGGCGGTCGTCGCGGTCGTCGTCGCGATGATTGCGCGGCGGCGGCGAGGAACGGCGCGGCTCGGAACGAGGGGCGGGACGTTCACGCTCTGACGACGCTTCGCGTTGCGGGCGCTCGGCAGCCGCCTCCCGCTGGGGCCGCTCGCGGCGGCCCTGCTGCGCGTCGTCGCGGCCAGCCTCTCGGGCCGGACGCTCGCCGCGAGGCGCTCGCGGCTCCTCGGCAGCGGCGTTGCGCTGCGGCCGCTCGCGGCGGTGACGCGGGGGGCGCGCCTCCTCGGTGGCGACAGCTTGCGGGGCCGGCGGCGCGGTGTCCTCATCGGTCTCGGTGCGCGGGGCCCGCGGCGACGGCTTGGCAGGCTCCATCGACACCACCGACGTCTCTGAAGCGGGTCGGCCATAGCTGCGCTCGCTGCGGCGTTCCGGCGTGCGGCGCTTGACGCGCGGGCCGTCCGACTTGGCTTCGCTCCAGTCGACGTCGAGCTTCAGCTCCTCCGGCGCCTTGCCGATCAGGCGCACCACCTTGTCGAGGTTGCGCCCATCGGCCGGGGTCACCAGGGTGATGGAAACGCCGCTCTTGCCGGCCCGGCCGGTGCGGCCGATGCGGTGCACGTAGTCGTCAGCCTGGTGCGGCACGTCGTAGTTGAAGACGTGGCTGACGTCCGGGATGTCGAGACCGCGCGCGGCCACGTCAGAGGCAACCAGCAGCTTCAGCTCGCCCTTGCGGAACGAGTCCAGCGTGCGGGTGCGGACGCTCTGGTCGAGGTCGCCGTGGATCGCCGCGGCGTCGAAGCCGTGCTTCTTCAGCGATTTGGCGACGATATCGACCTCGCTCTTGCGGTTGCAGAATACGATGCCGTTCTTGACGTTCTCGGCGGCGACGAGGGCGCGCAGGGCGAAGCGCTTGGCCGCCTGGTCGACCACCGGCACGCGCACCAGTTGCTGGGTGATGGTCTCGGCGGTGGTGGCGGGCTTGGCCACCTCGATCCGGGTCGGATCGCGCAGGAACTGCTTGGTCAGCCGGGTGATTTCCGGCGGCATGGTGGCGGAGAAGAACAGGGTCTGCTTGGCCGCCGGGGTCAGCTTGAAGATGCGCTCGAGGTCGGGGATGAAGCCCATGTCGAGCATGCGGTCGGCCTCGTCGACGACCATGATCTGGACGCCGGTCATCAGCAGCTTGCCGCGCTCGAAGTGGTCGAGCAGGCGCCCGGGGGTGGCGATCAGCACATCGACGCCGCGGTCGAGCTTGGCTTCCTGGTCGCCGAAGGAGACGCCGCCGATGAGCAGGGCCCAGGTCAGCTTCTGACCCTTGGAATAGCGTTCGAAGGCGAGGGCGACCTGGTCGGCCAGCTCGCGGGTAGGTTCGATGACCAGGGAGCGCGGCATCCGCGCTTTGGAGCGGCCCGCCACCAGGCGGTCGATCATCGGCAGGGTGAAGGCGGCGGTCTTGCCGGTGCCAGTCTGGGCGATGCCCAGGATGTCACGGCCGGCCAGAGCGACCGGGATGGCTTCGGCTTGAATGGGGGTGGCCTCGGTATAGCCCGTGGCTGCGACCGCTTCGAGCGTCGCGGGGCTGAGCCCCAGTTTGGAAAATTCTGTCATGTCTCGATTAACTGCGAGCCGGAAGCCACGGGCGAATCATGCGCGCCGGACCCGGCTCGGGCGAGCGGAACATAGGAAGAAAGCTAAGTAAGTCAATGACAGAGCCGGGCCGCGAGCATCTCTCGCGGCCCGTGTTGCAATGGCGTTCGGCGCCCGTCAGGCCGCCTTCATCCGCACCGCGCCCATGAAGTCGCGCTTGCCCAGCGGCACGCCCTTGGAGCGCAGGATGTCGTAGGCCGTCGCGGCGTGGAAATAGAAGTTCGGCAGCGAGAAGCTCATCAGGAAGTTCTCGGCGGTGAAGGGCATCTTGAAGTCGCCGATCGCGAAGGTGACGTCGCCGCCCTCCAGCGCATTGACCTCGGCCGCATCTAGCTTGCCCAGGGCGGCGCGGGTGTCGGCGACCAGCTCCTGCAGCTGGGCGTAGTTCAGCGGCCGCCGCTCGGTCGGCGGAGCGAACGCGCCCTTCTTGACCCCCTCGATTGCGCCCAGCGAGTGGTGCGCCACCGAGATGATCTGGAATCGGAACGGCAGCATGTCGCCATAAAGCCGCGTCTCAACGATCTCTTCGGGGTCGATGTTGTTGTCCCGGCAGTGCGCCGCACCGCGGTCCAGCACGCCGGCCACTCCGGCGAGGGTCTGCAGGTAGGAGGCGACAGAGAGATCGTAGAGGGCGACGGCCATGGTGTTTCCCCGAATGGATTTTCAAAAACGACCCTATGCGGCCACAAGGCGCAGGGGCAAGCCCCGACCCCCAAACTTTGTCATCCCGGAAGACCGCGCAGCGGGCTATCCGGGACCTCGTCCGAGCGCCTCCGCCGAGGAGATCCCCTCTCTTCGCTTCGCTACGGCCGGGATGACACGGAAGGGGAAGGGCTGAGCCCTAAACATCCAGGTCCTCCGCCGCGAACTCGGCGTTCTCGGTGATGAACCGAAACCGCATTTCCGGCTTCTTGCCCATCAGCGCCTCGACCAGCTCGGCGACGGTTTCCTCGGCGCGGGGCAGGCTGACGCGGGCGAGCTGGCGGGTGGCGGGGTCCATGGTGGTGACCTTGAGCTGGGCCGGCATCATCTCGCCCAGGCCCTTGAAGCGGCCGATCTCCGGCTTCTTGCCCTTGAACACCGTGGCCAGCAGTTCGTCCTTGTGCGGGTCGTCGCGGGCGTACTCGGTCTTGCCGCCGTGGCTCAGCCGGTAGAGCGGCGGCAGGGCCAGGTAGAGTTTGCCGCCCCGGATCAGCTCCGGCGTCATGCGGTAGAAGAAGGTGATCAGCAGCGAGGCGATGTGGGCGCCGTCGACGTCGGCGTCGGTCATGATGATCACGCGGTCGTAGCGCAGCGCTTCCTCGCGGTACTTGGAGCCGGTCTCGACGCCCAGCGCCAGCAGCAGGTCGCCGAGCTCCTTGTTGCCGCGCAGCTGGTCGGCGCTGGCCGAGGCGACGTTGAGGATCTTGCCGCGCAAGGGGAGGATCGCCTGGGTGCGGCGGTCTCGGGCCTGCTTGGCCGAGCCGCCGGCTGAATCGCCCTCGACGATGAAGATCTCGGCCCCGCCGACCGCGGTCGCCGAACAGTCGGCGAGCTTGCCGGGCAGGCGCAGCTTGCGGGTGGCCGAGGCGCGGGCGACCTCCTTGTCCTTGCGCCGCTTCAGTCGCTCCTCGGCGCGCTCGACCACGAACGACAGCAGGGCGCCGGCGGCCTTCGGCTGGGCCGCCAGCCAGTGGTCGAACGGGTCACGCAGCGCGCCTTCCACCAGCCGCTGGGCGTCGGCGGACGACAGCCGCTCCTTGGTCTGCCCCTGGAACTCGGGGTTCTTGATGAAGACGCTGATCATCGCGCCGGCTTCGGCCATCACGTCGTCGGCCGTGATCAGGGCGCCGCGCTTCTCGTTGGTCAGCTCGGCGTAGGCCTTCAGGCCGCGGGTCAGCACCGCCCGCAGGCCGGCCTCGTGCGTGCCGCCCTCGCTCGTGGGCACCGCGTTGCAGTAGGAGCGGATGAAGCTGTCGGATTCGCCGAACCCGTCCGGCGTCCAGGTGAGCGCCCACTCCACCGCGCCGGCCTCACCCTGGCGCTCGATGCGGCCGCAGAAAGGTTCGGGGGTGACGGTCGATAGCCCCTCGGTGACCTCGGCCAGGAAGTCGGCGAGGCCATTGGGGAAGCGGAAGGTGGCCTCCGTCGGCGTAGCGTCGCTGATCCGGGCCGGATCGCAGCGCCAGCGGATCTCGACGCCGCGGAAGAGGTAGGCCTTGGCCCGCGTCATCCGGTGCAGGCGGGCCGGCTTGAACGCCACGTCGTCGCCGAAAATCACCGGGTCAGGGCTGAAGCTGACCTGGGTGCCGTGCTTGCGGGTCGGGCCAAGCTGCTGCAGCTTCGAGGTGGGCCGGCCGCGCGAGAACGTCTGGCGCCACTCGAAGCCATCGCGCCAGACGGTCACCTCGACCCGCTCCGAGAGGGCGTTGACCACCGAAGCGCCGACGCCGTGCAGGCCGCCGGAGGTCTCGTAGGCCTTGCCGGAGAACTTCCCCCCGGAATGCAGCATGGTCATGATGACCTCGACGCCCGACAGGCCCGGGAACTTGGCGTGGGCGTCGACCGGCATGCCGCGGCCATCGTCCTTCACCGTCAGCGAGCCGTCGGCCGCCAGGCTGACCTCGATCAGCTTGGCGTGGCCGCCCACCGCCTCGTCCATCGAGTTGTCGAGCACCTCGGCGAAGAGGTGGTGCAGGGCCTTCTCGTCGGTGCCGCCGATGTACATGCCAGGGCGCTTGCGCACCGGCTCCAGGCCTTCCAGCACCTCGATATCCTTGGCCGAGTAGCTGCTGGTGGAGGCCGGGCGTGGCTCATGGTTCTGCGCCAGCGGGGCCTGGGGCACGGGATCGAGCGCGTCGTCGAACAGGGAGGGTTGGGGGCGGGCCTTGGGCATCGGGCAGGTTTAGCAGCGATTCGACTGCGCCGCCTCAGGCGTCAGGTCGCGGCGGCGCGCCGGCGGCCTCGGACTCCTCCTCGTCCTTGTGGCTGGCTTCGACCAGGTGTTTCGAGGGCGGATCGAACGGCTCCCCGAGGCCGAGCAGCATGGCGGCCAGCGCCAGGTTGCCCCGCATCCGCTTGCCCGCGCCCCGTCCCGCCAGCGCCACGATCGGGATCAGCGCCAGCGCGGCCAGGCCGAGCAGCACGATTGCCCAGATCGGCATCAGCCATGGCCCGGCGGCGGCGGGCCGCCGAGCATGATCCGCGACGGCGCCGCGTCCAGCATAACCGACTGCGCCGCCATCACCTTGCGCGGCTCGACGTAGGGGATCGCGCCGAGGTTGGGGAAGTTGGAGACGGGCAGGGCGGTCGTGTGCCCGTCCGGGAAGACCGTGCGGCCCGCGCCGGCGTCCGGGAAGTAGGCCACGGTCAGCTTGCCGATCGACTCGCCCTCCGCGAACTTGCTGATCGCCGCGTTGACCTGCGTCAGCACGCCGAAGAGCGCGGCGATGTCGACGTGGGTCGAGGCCGGCATCTGGGCGCGCAGCTCCAGCCCGAACTTGAACGGGGCCCCTTGGGTCTCGAACTGGGCCTTGCTTTTCAGCTGGTCCAGCGTCGGCAGGTTGGTCACCAGGCCGTCTGGGCCGAGCACCAGCGAGATGCGCGTGCCGTCCGCGGCGATGATCGCCGCCTGGACATCCGGCGCGGGCTTGCCGTCGCGGCGCGCCAGGTAGGCGATGTAGAAGCCGCTGCGCTCGGCCGGCGGCAGGGCCAGGTAGGAATCCAGCAGCAGGAAGGCGTCGCTGAGCGCGACACGGTGGGGGCCGGCGGCGTGGGCCAGGGTGGGCGCGAAGGCCGCGGCGCCGAGCGCGGCCAGCACCGATCGTCTATGCATGCGCCGATTGGAGCGCAGGTCGGACCCGGCGGTCAAGAACGCAGCCGGCCCAGTTTGATCTTGCACGCCACGACCGGGGCGTGATCGGGTGGCGCCCGCCATGACCCGACGCTTCATCGCCGCCATCGACCAGGGCACCACCTCCTCGCGCTGCATGCTGTTCGATGCGGCCGGCGCCATCGTCTCGTCAGCCCAGAAGGAGCACCGGCAGATCTATCCGCGCCCCGGCTGGGTCGAGCACGACGCGCTGGAGATCTGGGCCAACGTGCAGGAGGTGATGGCCGGCGCGGTGGAGAGGGCGGGCGCTACCGCGGCCGACATCGCGGCTGTCGGCATCACCAACCAGCGCGAAACCACCGTGATCTGGGAGAAGGCCACCGGCAAGCCGATCGCCAACGCCATCGTCTGGCAGGATACCCGCACCGACAAACTGGTCGCCGAACTCGGCGGCGCGGTGGGCCAGGACCGCTTCCGCGCGGCTACGGGCCTGCCGCTCGCCACCTACTTTTCCGGACCCAAGGCGCGCTGGCTGCTCGACGAGACGCCGGGCGCCAGGGCCGCGGCCGAGCGCGGCGAGTTGCTCTTCGGCACCATGGACAGCTGGCTGATCTGGAACCTGACCGGCCGCCACGCGACCGACGTAACCAACGCCTCGCGCTCCATGCTGATGAACCTGGCGACGATGGCCTGGGACGACGACCTGCTGGCCGCCATCGGCGTAACGCGGGCCTTGCTCCCGGAAATTCGCTCGTCGTCCGAGGTCTACGGCCCGGCGCGCGGCCTGCTGGAAGGCGTGCCGGTGGCTTCGGCGCTCGGCGACCAGCAGGCTGCGCTCTTCGGCCAGACCTGCTTCTCGCCTGGCGAAGGCAAATGCACCTACGGCACCGGCAGCTTCCTGTTGGTCAACACTGGCGAGCGGCCGGTGATGTCCAACAGCGGCTTGCTGACCACGGTGGCCTACCGCGTCGGCGACGCGCCACCGGTCTATGCGCTGGAGGGCGCCATCGCGGTGGCCGGCTCGCTGGTGCAGTGGGTGCGCGACAACCTCGGCCTGATCTCCCACGCCGCCGAGATCGAGACCTTGGCCCGCTCGGTCGACGACAACGGCGGCTGCTATTTCGTGCCGGCCTTCGCCGGCCTCTTCGCCCCGCACTGGCGCTCGGACGCCCGAGGCGTCATCGCCGGCCTCACCGGCTACGTCGGCAAGGGCCACATCGCTCGCGCCGTGCTGGAAGCGGTGGCCTGGCAGACGCGCGAGGTGGTCGACGCCATGGCCGCCGACGCCGGCGAGCCGCTGAGGCTGCTCAAGGCCGACGGCGGCATGACCGCCAACAATCTGCTGATGCAGTTCCAGGCCGACGTGCTCGACGCGCCGGTGGTGCGCCCGGCCATCACCGAGACCACCTGCCTCGGCGCGGCCTACGCCGCCGGCCTCGCCGTCGGCTTCTGGCCCGACCAGCAGGCGCTGCGGGCGCAATGGCGCAAGGACGCGGAGTGGACGCCGGCGATGGACGCCGCCCACCGCGACCGCGAATACCGCCAGTGGAAGAAGGCCGTCGAGCGCACGCTGAACTGGGTGGACTGATGCCTGAGGCCCAGCGCTGGGAAGGTCCGCCGCTCGAAACCTGGTCGCAGGCCTGGACGCCGGAGCAGGCGGCCGCGGCGCTGGCCGGCGTCGCCGCGCCGTGGGCTGTGGCCGGCGGCTGGGCGATCGATCTCTGGCTCGGTCGCCAGACCCGCGAGCACGAGGACCTGGAGATCGCCGTTCCGACCGGGTTCTTCCCCGAACTGCGAGCGCGGCTTGAGAGCCTGGGCCTGCAGCTCTTCGCCGTCGGCGAGGACGAGACCATCGCCCTGCAGCCTGGGGAGGATCGCCCGATCCACCAGACCTGGGTCGCCGACCCCGTCGCCCAGGCCTGGCGCATGGACATCTTCCGCGAGCCCGGCGACGCCGACACGTGGATCTACCGCCGCACCGGCCAGTTCACTGCCCCGCGCGCCTGGGCTGCCGGCCGCACGGCGGCTGGCATCCCCTATCTCGCGCCGCAGATCGTGCTGCTGTTCAAGGCCAAGTGGACGCGGGAGAAGGACGAAGCGGATCTCGCCCTCGTCGCGCCCGAACTCGCGCCGGACGTCAGGGAGTGGCTGGCCACATCCCTGCAAGCGATCCATCCTGGGCACCAGTGGATCGGCCGGCTCTCCAGCGTGGTCGATCAAATGAAATCGGAAGGCGATGCGTGTGCACCTGACGTTCGAGACTCATAGCTGGAGCGAGGACAATGACCGCGGGACGGCCACCGGATGGCTTCCGGGCCGGCTGTCGGAGCGTGGCAGGGGCCTCGCTGCGGAGCTGGGCGGCCGCCGCGCCGGCGCGGCGGTCGTCTTCGTCTCCGATCTGCGCCGCGCGATGGAGACCGCCGAAATCGCCTTCGCCGGCTCCGGCACGCCCGTTCTGGCCGATTGGCGACTGCGGGAGTGCGACTACGGCCGCCTGAACGGGATGCCGGCCGCGCAACTGCATGCGAACCGCCGCGCGTACCTCGATCAGCCGTACCCGGAAGGCGAGAGCTGGCGGGGCGCGGTGGCTCGCGTCGGGGCATTCCTGGATGACCTGCAGGGCCCCTTGGGGAAACGCTGGTCGAGCCGGCCCGTGCTGATCATCGGCCACGTGGCGACCCGGTGGGCGCTCGACTGCCGGCTGGCCGGCCGGCGGCTGGAGGACCTGATCGACGAGGATTTCGCCTGGCGTGAAGGCTGGGGCTACGAGCTGAGCCACCACTAGTCCGGGGGCCGGCTTGTTCGCGCGGCCATCGGCGGCTAAGGCCGGCCCACCTAAGGGAACCCGCGTCATGGCCAAACCTGAGAACCTCGTCGACACGCTGGCGCTGGAGCGGATCGAGGTGAATCTGTTTCGCGGCCATGCGCCGATGGATCAGGGGCCGCGGATCTTCGGCGGGCTGGTGATCGCGCAGGCGCTGCTGGCGGCGTATGGCACCGTCGAGAAGAGCCTCTGCCACTCGATCCACTGCTATTTCCTGCGGCCCGGCGATCCGGCGATCCCGATCCTCTACGAGGTCGATCGGGCGAGGGACGGGCGCTCCTTCACCTCGCGGCGGGTGACGGCGATCCAACACGGCGAGCAGATCTTCAACCTCGCCGGCTCGTTCCAGCACCCGGAGCAGGGGCTGGAGCACCAGGACCCGATGCCCGACGTGCCCTCGCCCGACAGTCTCGCCGACGAGAGCGAGCTGCGCCGCAGCATGACCGAGAAGCTGCCGCCGCTGATGCGCCAGATGGCCGA
>DATAVF010000048.1:0-1676 GCA_036267835.1 Caulobacteraceae bacterium
AGGTCGGCCTTCAGGTCGGCGTAGTGCACCAGCAGCATGTTGGCCTGGCCGCGCGCCGCCCAATAGCTGCGCTCCATCTGCCAGTACGAGGCGCCCGCATCGCCATTGGCGCCGCCGTCGGTCAGCCAGCCGTCGAAGAACACCGCCGGGTCCTCGGGCGTCACCGGCGCCGGGCCGCCGAACTTCGGGTCGCCCCGGCTGATCCCGTCGATGATCTGCAACATCAGCGGCGTGAAGCCGTGCATGTGGTTGTGGTAGCTCATCGCCGAGTCGCGGCCGTCGCGCGCCACGTGGATGAACTTCACCCCCTCGTAGACCGGCAGGGCGTCGAACGGCAGGTGCGACTTCAGATGCCGCCGCGTCGCAATCGCCTCGGCCGTGGCCGCGACCTCCTCGACCGATCCGCGCAGGCGGAAATCGAACCACGGCCCCGCCACCGGCCCCGGCGCGGCGCTGCCGGCCAGCAGCATGCTGACGATGCGCTGCGTCCAGGTGGTGCCGCACTTCGGATAGGTGGCGATGACGATGTCGTCCTCGCGCGGCTGGTAGGCCGCCCAGCGAGCGCTGTCGAAGATGCGCGAGCGGACGTCGCGGAGGGGTGGTCGGACGAGGGCGGGCATCGGAGGCTCCAGCGAGGCGGGGCGATGGCGTCGTTGGTAAGCGAGGATCGCTCAAGCTTCAAAGCAATGCGGCTCAACTCGCCTCCAGGTTGGTGGCATTTCGCACCGCGCGCATCGGTCGCACCCGTCGCAGGTGTCCGCCGGCAGGGCGATTTCGTTCAATCACCGGCGCGCCGATTCCCGACCGGCTTCGGGCGCCTCCCTTCAACCGAACGCGGGCCCCGTGGCGCAAAGTCAGAAAGCCGTTGCGCTGCGCGACCCCAGCCGCCTCTCCGGGCCGGAGAAGGCCGCCGCGGTGCTGCTGGCGCTGGGCGAAGACCACACCACCATCTGGAAGGCGCTCGACGACGAGGAGATCAAGGAGATCTCCCAGGCCATGTCCGGCCTCGGCGCCGTGCCGTCCACCGCCGTGGAGACCCTGCTCGCCGACTTCGTGTCAGGCACGTCGAACGGCGGCGCCGTGCTGGGCTCCTACGAGCAGACCCAGCGCCTGCTCGCCGCCTTCCTGCCGGGCGAGAAGGTCGACGCCCTGATGGAGGAGATCCGCGGCCCCGCCGGCCGCACCATGTGGGACAAGCTCGCCAACGTGAACGAGGCGGTGCTGGCGAGCTATCTGAAGAACGAATACCCGCAGACCGTCGCCGTGATCCTCTCCAAGATCCGCTCCGACCACGCGGGCCGCGTGCTGGGCTGCCTGCCCGAGGACTTCGCCCTCGAATGCGTGATGCGCATGCTGCGCATGGTGCCGGTGCAGCGCGAGATCCTCGACAAGATCGAGCAGACGCTGCGCACCGAGTTCATGAGCAACCTGGCCCGCACCTCCAAGCGCGACAGCCACGAGGCGATGGCCGAGATCTTCAACAGCTTCGACCGCTCGACCGAGAGCCGCTTCATCGCCGCCCTCGAGGAGCGCAACCGCGAGAGCGCCGAGCGCATCCGCGCCCTGATGTTCGTCTTCGAAGACCTCTCCAAGCTCGACCCCGGCGGCGTCCAAACCCTGCTGCGCGGCGTCGAGAAGGACCAGCTGGGCCTGGCCCTGAAGGGCGCCTCGGACGC
>DATAVF010000049.1:0-4772 GCA_036267835.1 Caulobacteraceae bacterium
ACCCCCGACCCCTCCCCTCGAGGGGGAGGGGAGTTCCTGGACTTCGCCGCGCTCCAGCGTGCCCAGTTCATAGGGCCCGTAGCTGATGCGGATCAGCCGGTTAACCGTCAGCCGCAGGGCCTCCAGCACCCGGCGCACCTCGCGGTTCTTGCCTTCCGAGAGGCTAAGCACGATCCAGTTGTTGGCCCCGCCCTCTTCGTGGCCAGGCTCCAGGTACGCCTCGATCGGCCCGTAGCGAACGCCATCGACGGTGATCCCGTCCTTCAGCCGCTCCAGCCGCGCCGGATCGACGCCGCCGCGGGCCCTGGCCCGATAGCGCCGCTTCAGCCCGGTCGCCGGCAGCTCCATCCGCCGCGCCAGTTCGCCGTCGTTGGTGAGCAGCAGCAGGCCCTCGGAATTGAGGTCGAGCCGCCCAACCGAGATCAGCCGCGGCAGGCCGGGTGGCAGCGCCTCGAACACCGTCGGACGGCCCTGCGGGTCGTTGTGCGTGGTCATCAGGCCGGGTGGCTTGTGGTAGCGGAAAAGCCGCGTCGGCTCGGCGGCGGGCACCGGCTTGCCGTCGAGCGTCACCCGATCGCCCGGCGCGACCTTGAACGCCGGCGTGGTCAGCCGCTGGCCGTTCACCGCCACGCGGCCAGCCTCGATCAGCCGCTCGACCTCGCGGCGCGAGGCGACGCCGGCCCGCGCCAAGGCCTTGGCGATCCGCTCTCCACCTTGACCTTCGTCGCCGGCGGGGCTTGCTGCGTCCTCATGTTCATCCATGACGACGCCTTCATGCGCATCGCCCTCGAAGAGGCGCAAGCCGCCGCGGCGCGCGGCGAGGCGCCGATCGGCGCCGTGGTGGTCGATCCGGCCACGGGCGAAGTCATCGCCCGCGCCGGCAACAGCCCCATCGGCCGCCACGACCCCACCGCCCACGCCGAGATCCTGGCCCTGCGCGCCGCCGCCGAGGCGTGCGGCAACTACCGCCTGACCGGCCTCTCTCTCTTCGTCACCCTGGAACCCTGCGCCATGTGCGCCGGCGCCATCAGCCACGCCCGCATCGCCCGCCTGGTCTACGGAGCTGCCGACGCCAAGGGCGGCGCTGTCGTCAGCGGCCCCCGCTTCTTCGACCAGCCCACCTGCCATTGGCGGCCGGAGGTGGAGGGCGGGCTGATGGGCGAGGAGAGCGCAACGATGCTGCGAAAGTTTTTCCGGGCGCGTCGCTAAAAAGTGCTTGATAAAAGTTCCAGAAAGAGCGAATAAAGTGCGAATGATCTTGGGAGCACTTTAGATGTCCAAATACGAACCACTGGAGCACTTCCTGCGAAGCTGCTCGCGAGCTCCCCGCACGTTCGGTGAAGTCGAAGCGATCTTGGGCTTCAAGCTGCCTGAGTCCGCACATCAACACCGAGGTTGGTGGGCGAATGAACCCAAGTCGCATGTGCAAGCTCGGGCTTGGATGAGTGCGGGCTGGCAGGTGTGGGCCGTGAAATTGGATGAAGGCGAGGTTGAGTTTCGACGTCCATCGACGGGTCCGGAGCCGAGTGATTGGCGACCCCGCGACCGGATTGAGATTAATCTCGGTGAGTTGCCACTCGGCGCCTCTCGCATGCTTCGGGACTATGCGGCCGAGAATGGCGGCGACCTTGCCGCAGCAGCATCGCGCGCTCTGCAAGAGGCGGCCGTGGCGCGCCGCGGCCGCCTGCTCGATCTCATTCGCGCCAATGCGCCGTTGGCGCCTGACGACAGCACGGATCTGATCCGGGAAGACCGTGATGCCAGATAGCATCGTCCTTGACGCTTCAGTCGCGGCCAAACTGTATTTCGCGGAGGACCTTAGCGACGCCGCAAACGTAGCGGTGCGCGCGGCGGACGGCATCGTCTCACCGGATTTGCTCCTCATCGAACTCGCCAGCATTTGCGCGAAGCAAGTCCGTCGTGGCGTAGCGTCTCATGCGGTAGCTGCGAGGGCGATGCATCTCGCTCACAGCCTCTCTGACGAAACGGTCCCGATGCAGCAGCTTGCGACGCGCGCATTCGAGCTGGCCGCGGCGCATGGAGTCTCCGCCTATGATGGCGCCTACTTGGCGCTGGCCGAGGACCGAAAGCTCTGTGTCCTCACAGCGGATGTCCGCCTCATTCGGCGAGCGACGGACGCCGGCCTCGCCCATCTTGTGCGTACCCTCACGGTCTGACTCCGCTTGCCCCGCCGCGATCGCGGCGGGATGATCGGGGGATAGAACAAGGGAGGATTTCAGATGGGATTGCTGGATGGGAAGGTCGCCATCGTCACTGGCGGCGGCAACGGACTGGGCGAGGCCTATTGCAAGCTTTTCGCCGCCGAGGGGGCTTCGGTGGTGGTCAATGACCTCGGCGGGGCGCGCGACGGCACGGGCGGCAACATGAGCGCCGCGCAAACGGTGGTCGAGGCGATCAAGGCGGCGGGCGGCAAGGCGGTGGCCAACGGCGACGACGTCTCCACCGTGCAGGGCGGGCAGAACATCTTCCAGGCCGCGATCGACACCTTCGGCCGCGTCGACATCCTGGTGAACAACGCCGGCATTCTGCGCGACAAGACCTTCGCCAACACCTCCGAGGCCGACTGGGACGCGGTGGTGAAGGTGCACCTGAAGGGCGCCTACTGCGTGACCATGCCGGTGTGGACCTGGATGAAGGACAATGCCGTCAAGGGCGTCATCGTGATGACCTCGTCCGGCTCGGGCCTCTTCGGCAACTTCGGCCAGTCCAACTACGGCGCCGCCAAGGCCGGGCTCTACGGCTTCATGCGCGTGCTCTCGATCGAGGGGCGCAAGTACGGCATCCGCCTCTGGGCCCTGGCGCCCGGGGCCTATACCCGCATGACCTCCGACCTGCCCGGCCGCAAGGACCGCGAGCCGGACCCGATGAGCCTGCCCGAGCGCATCGCGCCCGGCGTGCTCTATATGGTCTCCGACCTCTCGGGCGATCAGACCGGCAAGGTGCTGAGCGTCTCGTCGCGCGGGGTGCGGGAGCTGAAGATGATGTCGGCCCCCGGCTTCAGCCCCAGGGCGCCGTGGACCGCGCAGGATGTGGCCGACCATGCCGGCGACGTCTTCTTCCCCGACGAACCCGCCCGCGTTCCGGCCTAGGAGCCAGCATGCTCACTGTGCACCACCTCGGCGTCTCCCAGTCGGAGCGCATCGTCTGGCTCTGCGAGGAGCTCGGCATACCCTACGAGCTGAAGGTCTATGCCCGCGATGCGGTCACCCGGCTGGGGCCGCCGGAGTATAAGGCCCTGCACCCGCTCGGCACCGCGCCGATCATCACCGATGGCGACGTGGTGTTGCCCGAGTCCGGGGCGATCATGGAGTACATCATCGGCAAGTACGGCGATGGCCGGCTCTCAGTAGGGCCGCAGGCGCCGAACTTCGCCGACTACCTGTTCTGGTTCCACTTCGCCAATGCTTCGATGATGCCCCGCCAGTCGATGGGGGCGCAGCCGCTGGCAGGGGCCGAGGAGACGCCGCGAGCCCGGTTCATGCGGGAACGCGGCGAGGCGACGTGGAAGCTCGTCGAAGATCGCCTGGGCAAGGTCCCCTATTTCGCCGGCGATGACTTCACCGCCGCGGACATCATCATGGGCTTCCCGCTGACCACCATGCGCGCCTTCGCCCAGCACGATCTCGCGCCCCACCCCAACATCCGCGCCTACCTGGCACGCATCGGCGAGCGCCCCGCGTATCAGCGAGCGATGGCGAAAGGCGATCCGGGCATGACGCCGATGCTGACGTAGCGCGCCTCACCCTCCGGGGGAGGCGCTCTTTAGGCCGCCGCCCAGCGGTGGGGGTCGAGGGCGATCGGGTCGTCGATGGCCATCTCGTCCCACTCGAGGTCGGGGGGCGGGCTGGAGGCGGCGGCGATGACCGCGGCGAGTTCGGCGGCCGAGGAGGCGCCGACGATGACGGCGTCGGCCTCGGGGCGTGACAGGGCGAAGCCCAGCGCGGCCTGCAGCGGGTCGGAGCGGCCTTCGGCGATCATGCGGCGGGCGCGCGACAGACGCCCGGCGGCGCCCTTCAGCTGCGCCGGCACCCGGTCGGGCGGCAGGAACAACAGGCCGTTGAGGAAGATCGAGCGCAGATGCACCTCGATCCCCATCTCGCGCACCGCCATCAGGCTGCCGTCGAGCAGCAGGCGCTGGTCGAGCAGCGAGGCGGGCGCCTGCAACAGGTCGGGCTTGAAGCGGCGTGCGACGCCGGCCGGGTCGTCCGAGGCGTAGGCGCAGACCCCAACCTGGTCGAACAGGCCGTCCTCGTCGCGGAGTTTCTTCAGCCGGTCCCACAGCGCCTGGCCGGCGGGGGCGAACAGGTCGCTGGCGCTTTGGACCACCACGGCGCGCGCCTTGGTCAGCTTCAGCCGCGCCAGGCTGGCGCGCACTTCGGTCTCGACCACGTCGGGCCCGCGTTCGCCGCGCACGGAGCGGATCAGCACGCCCATCGGCGCCGGACGCGGCAGGTTCAGGCCAACCATCTGCTCGCACGAAGGCGCCGCGCCGCCCGCGTCGAGGAAGCCGAGATCGGCCCGCGCGCAGGTGATCAGCATCTCGCGCACCTCCGCCTCGGGGGGACGCCCACGCGTCACCACACCGGTCGGAAACTGCGACGCACCCAGCCCAAGCTTGCGAAGCGAAGGTCTCACGCGGCGCCCACCATCTTTTTGCGCTCGTTGTACATTGAGCGGAAGATGCGCCCCGGACCTTTAAGAAGCGGTATCGAGTAGGTTGATCGGAGGTTAAGCCCCGACGGGGGCGCGAG
>DATAVF010000050.1:0-4640 GCA_036267835.1 Caulobacteraceae bacterium
CGGCGGCGGCCAGATCGGCAGCCGGCTCGTTGATCCGCAGGCCTCCCGCCACGTTCAAATAGACGTCCAGGGCCGCGAAGCTGAGGTTGCAACGGGCTTCCAGCACCGCCAGCACCATGGCGAGGCGCCCTGAATCCCAGCCGACCACCGCCCGGCGCGGCGTGCCATAGGCGGACGGCGCGGCCAGGGCCTGGAACTCCACCAGGACGGGCCGCGAGCCCTCCATGCCGGCGAACACCGCAGCCCCCGCCGCCCGCTGGCCGGACTCGCCGAGGAACAGGGCCGAGGGGTTGCGGACCTCGCGCAGGCCGACCTCGCCCATTTCGAACACCCCGATCTCGTCGGTGGCGCCGAATCGGTTCTTGGCGGCGCGCAGGATGCGGAACGGATAGCCGCGCTCGCCCTCGAACGACAGGACGGCGTCGACCATGTGCTCGACCACCCTCGGACCGGCGATCTGGCCGTCCTTGGTCACGTGCCCGACCAGCAGCACCGCCGTGCCCTGGCGCTTGGCCAGCCGCACCAGCTCGCCGGCGCAGGCCCGCACCTGGGTGACCGAGCCGGGGCCGGCCTCGTGCATGTCGCTCCACAGCGTCTGCACGGAATCGATGACCACGAGGTCGAACTTCTCGCGCTTCAGGCTGTCGACGATATCGCGCAGCGAGGTCTCGGCGGCGAGGCGCACCGGCGCGGCGGAGACCCCCATGCGGCTGGCCCGCGAGCGGATCTGTTCAATGGCCTCCTCGCCGGAGATGTAGGCGCAGGATGCGCCGCGCAGCGCCGCCTGGGCACAGACCTGCAGCAGCAGGGTGGACTTGCCGACGCCAGGGTCGCCGGCGATCAGCACCGCCGAGCCCGGCACGACGCCGCCGCCGCAGACGCGGTCGAACTCGTCCATGCCGGTCAGCATCCGGTGCACCGGCCCGGCCTGGCTCTCCAGGCCCTCGAAGGCGAGGCCGCGCTGGCCGCCGGCGCGCTTGGCTGGCGCGAGGGCGCCCGGCGGACGGCTCTGCACCTCCTCGACGAGACTGTTCCAGGCATTGCAAGCCACGCACTGCCCCGACCATTTGGCCGAGACGGCGCCGCACGACTGGCAGATGAAGACCGCCCCGTCCCGGGCCATGGCGCTTCCGACTCAGATGCTGGGTGAAGGCCAGCATATAGGTGGCGATTTCGGAACTTTGATATTGCCGCGCTGTGACGTTGGTCTAGCGTCCGCTCAAGGCAGCTGCCGAGGAGTGCGACGGATGACCGTTCTGGGAACGCCGAGGTCCGTGGGGCTGATGCCGCGGGTGATCAACATCCTGACCCGGCCCAGGGCCGAGTGGGAGCAGATCGCGATGGAGCCGGCGTCGACGCCGGGCCTCTTCCTCGGCTATGCGGTGATCCTGGCGGCGATTCAGCCGATCGCCATGGTCATCCACGGGCTGATGCCCGCCTGTTTCTTCGGCGTCGTCTGCACGACGCCCAATCCGGTCTTCGTCGTCATCATCGCGGTGGTGCAGTTCGTCCTCAGCCTGGCAAGCGCCTTTTTCGTCGGCCTGATCATCAATGCGCTGGCGCCGAGCTTCGGCGGCGAGAAGAACGCCGTCCAGGCGATGAAGGTGGCGGTCTACAGCTGGACGGCGTTCTGGCTGGCCGGCGTCTTTGCGATCGTCCCGTGGGTCGGCGGGATGCTCACCATCATCTTCGGGCTCTACAGCTTCGTGCTGCTCTACTTCGGGCTGCCGATGCTGATGAAATCGCCGCCGGCCCAGGCGCTGGGCTATACTGCGGTGGTCGTCATTCTCGGCATCGTCGTCTCCTTCGTCATCAGCCTGGTGCTCGTGCCGATCACCGCGATGGGCGCGCTCAGCAGCGTGGCCGCCAACAACGCGATCACGGTGCACACCTCCGACGGCGCCAGCGTCAATCTCGGCCAACTGCAGCAGGGGCTGCAACAGATGGCCCAGCAGGCGCAGGCCGCATCGGGTCAGGGGGGGCAGGCCGGCCAGCCGGGTCAGTCCGGCGCGCCCGGACAGGCGCCCGCCAACTTCGTCGCTGTCCCCGCCGACAAGCTGAAGGCCGTGCTGCCTGACAACATCGGCGGCGCGCCGCGCACCGAACTCACCTCCACCAGCACCGGCGTCGGGGCGCTTACCAACGCCGAGGCCACCTACTCGAACGCCGACATCCACGTCACGCTGACCATCACTGATCTCGGCGCCGCCAGTCCGCTGCTCACCCTCGCCGGCGCCGTCGGCGTGCAGCATGACGAGCAGACGGCGACCGGCTATGAGCGCACCTCGACCGTCAACGGACAGCTCACCACCGAGAAGTACGACACCTCCAGCAAGAGCGGCGAATACAGCATAGTGGTCGGCAACCGGTTCAACATCGACGCGTCCGGTTCGGGCGTGTCGATCGACGTGCTGAAGGCCGCGGTGAACGCTGCCCAGCCGCAGGTGGCGAGCCTGGCGCACGGCTGAGACCGGGGCTGGTTCCAGGTAACGGCGTTCGCATAACGCCGCTCGTCAGAGCGAGCGACATCGGCTAGCTTTGCAGCCCATTGCTAACTGGAGAGTGGCATGACGGCGGTCGGAAACCCTATCTCGCCTGGCCTAATCGCCCGGGTGCAGAACATCCTGATGAAGCCCCGGGACGAGTGGCAGGTCATCGAGGGCGAACCTGCGACCACGCAGAGCCTGTTCCTCGGTTATGCCGCGCCCCTGGCCCTGATACCTGCGATTGCTGCGATCTTCGGTTCGGTCGTCAGCGCCCTGATCTTCCACTCGGTGCTCGGACTGGTCGGCGGGCTGATCTCGGCGGTGGTGACGGCCATCCTCGGCTTCGTGCTCGGCCTGGCGGCGGTCTTCGCCTTCGGCCTGATCATCAATGCGCTGGCGTCGAGCTTCGGTGCGGTCAGCAACGCCCTGCAGTCGATGAAGGTGGCCGTCTACGGCATGACCGCGGCGTGGGTCGCCGGCATTCTCAGCTTCATCCCCCTGCTCGGCACCCTCGCGAGCCTGGTCGGCTTCGGCTACTCCTGCTACCTGATCTATCTCGGCATGGTGCAGCTGATGAAGCCGCCGGCCGACAAGGCCGTGGCCTACGCCGCCGTCTCGATCGTGATCTACGTCGTGATCTTCTCGGTGCTGCTCTGGATCATCATCATCATCTCGGCGATCCTGTTCACCATGCTGGCGGTCACCGGCGCCACGACGGCGGTGACGGCGACCACGGCCGCGGTCCACTAGGGCCGGCCTGAGGCGCTTCCACCTGGAAGCGCCTCAGCGCCGTAAGATCTAGCGGCGTTCGGCGAACCGCTCCTCGCGGGCGTAGTTCGTGAACTTCGTCAGTTCTTCGTTGAAGTGCAGACGCACGGTCCCGATGGGGCCGTGCCTTTGTTTGCCGATGATCACCTCGGCGACCTTGGCGACATCGTCCATCTTGGTCTGCCACTCCAGGTGCTCGGGCGAGCCTTCCTTCGGCTGGGTGCGGCTGAGGTAGTAGGCCTCGCGGTAGATGAACATCACCACGTCGGCGTCCTGTTCGATCGAGCCGGATTCGCGCAGGTCGGCCAGCTGAGGCTTCTTGTCTTCGCGGTTTTCCACCTGGCGGGAGAGCTGCGCGAGCGCGACGACTGGGATGTCGAGTTCCTTGGCCAGGGCCTTCAGCCCCTGCGTGATCTGGCTCACCTCCTGCACCCGGTTCTCCGGCCGGCCGGACCCCGAGCCGGCGGTGATCAGCTGCAGGTAGTCGACCACCAGGAGATCGAGGCCGGTGGAGCGCTTCAGGCGCCGGGCCCGCGCGGTCAGCCGGGCCAGCGAGATGCCGCCGGTGTCGTCGATGAAGAGGGGAGCGTCCTGGATCGCCTGGGCGCCTTCGCGGATGCGGCCGAACTCGGCGGCGCTGATCTCGCCTTTGCGGATCTTGTCCGATGGCACCTCGGTGACCTCGGCCAGGAGGCGCATGGCCAGCTGCTCGGCCGACATTTCCAGCGAGAAGAGGGCGACGACGCCGCCGTCCACGGTCTTGCGGGTGCCGTCGGGCCGCGGCTCCCAGGCGTAGTGGCGGGCGACGTGGAAGGCGATGTTGGTGGCCAGCGCCGACTTCCCCATCGAGGGCCGCGCCGCCAGGATGATCAGGTCGGACGGGTGCATGCCGCCCAGCATCTGGTCGAGGTCCTTGAGGCCCGTGGAGAGGCCCGAGAGCCCGCCTTCGCGGTTGTAGGCTTCGGCCGCCATCTCGACAGCGCCGGTCAGCGCGTTCTCGAAGGTGTGGAAGCCGCTGGAGGCGCCGCCGGTCTCGGCCAGCGAGTAGAGCTGCTGCTCGGCCGCCTCGATCTGGTCGCGGGCGGTGAGATCCGGATCGCCGACGTCGGCCTTCTGGGCGATGTCGCCGCCGATGCGGATGAGTTCGCGGCGCAGCGCCAGGTCGTAGATGGCGCGGCCGTAGTCGGCGGCGCGGGCGGCCGGCGGGGCGCGGTCGACGAGGTCAGCCAGGTAGCGCACCGCGCCCAGCTCCTGGAACGCCTCGTCGCGCTGGAACTGCTCGGCCAGCAGGGTCGGGTCGGCCAGCTGGCCGCGGCGGATGTGCGCCTCGATGGCGGTGAACAGCCGCCCATGGAACGGCTCGAAGAAGTGCTGCGCCTGCAGCGC
>DATAVF010000051.1:0-60664 GCA_036267835.1 Caulobacteraceae bacterium
GCGCCTTGACCAGGGTGACGAGGGGTGCGCGCAGCTGGTCCTCGGGATCGCCGCTGATGGCCGGATTGCTGAGCGCCGCCGTCGCCGCGGCGCCGAACGCGGAGATCGCCTGGGCAAACTTCTCGTCGTCGGATGCGGTCACGGGGGATGACTTCGGCTTGTCTGTGGACGGGTGAGCGAGACCGGCTTTCCGGAGAGCGCCGAATCGGCAAGAAAACGAGGCTCTGCAGAATGGACGCTCAGGAGCGCCACGGGAATGAGCGACCCCTCAGACTTCACGTTTCCCGGCGAGCCCGATCAGCCCAGCCTGTTTGGCGCCGACGAGGCAGCGATGCAACCTGCGGTCCAGCGCTTCGTCGCCGACACCGAACTGGTCCGTCGTCGCTTGCATGCGCTGCTCGAGACGGCGCGGCTTGCCGCCGTGATGCCGTGGCCGGAGCGTGACGCGCGGATGTGGCAGACCGTCTTTCCGCAGATGGCCGACTGGCTGCCGGACGACGAGGCGACGCAGCTGCGCTTCGACTTCTTGCAAGAGATCGAGCGGCTCAAGGCCGCATAGCCGAGCGCCGGCCGCGTCGCTAACGCACTGTTCAATGTTGCGAGGCCCCTCGCCGCTGCACTGCGGCCGCTCCGAGGGGGGCCGGGGAGGCGCGGGCGGCGCTGGATGCGATCGAGGCCGGCGAGGGCACGCTGGAGGGGCTGGAAGCGCGCTGCTGGGCGAGGGCCGCCACAATTCGGCCGCCGTTATTAACGGTGATTTACGGTGAAAACCGGCGCCCGCGGCGGCCGGGCGGGGCGCATCAGCCCAGCAGCAGCGTCTGCCAGAACACCAGCTGCGCCAGGCTGGCATAGTCGATGTTCTCCTTGCGGGCGAAGCCGTGGCCTTCGTTGGCGGCCAGCACGCTCCACACCGGCACGCCGTGGCTGCGCACTGCGGTGATGATCTGCTCGGCCTCGCTGGCCGGCACGCGCGGGTCGTTGGCGCCGGTGAGGACCATCAGCGGCGCCTTGATCTTGTCCGCATGGGTGAGGGGCGAAATGTCGATCAGCTTGGGGCGCTGCTGGGGGTCGCGCTCGTCGCCGTATTTCACCCGCCGCAGGTCGCGGCGATAGGCCTCGGTGCGCTCCAGAAAGGTGACGAAGTTGGAGATGCCGACGGTCTCGATCGCGGCGCGGAAGGCTTGCGGGTAGTGGACCAGCGAGGCCAGGGTCATGTAGCCGCCGTAGGAGCCGCCGGTGACGCCGATGCGGGCGGGATCGACATCGGCCCGGGCCGCCAGGACGCCCAGGAACGCGCCGATGTCCTTGACCGTGTCCTCGCGCCGGAACGGGCCGTTGTCGAGCGCGCCGAAGCGCTTGCCGAAACCGGTCGAGCCGCGGACGTTGGGATAGAACACCGCGACGCCCAGCTCGTTGATCAGGTAGTTGACCAGGTTGGACTTGTAGACCGGCCGCGACTGGCCCTCGGGGCCGCCATGGATGTTGAAGATCAGCGGGCGGCGGCCAGGGAAGCGGCCGGCGTCCGGGCGGTAGAGGAAGCCGCTGACCGGCTCGCCGTCGAAGCTGGCGACCTCGATCAACTCGGCGTCGGCGTTGGCGGCGGGGTCGAGCCCGCCGGTCTCGCTCTCGGTCCAGCGCTCCACCGCCAGCGTCTCGGGGTCGACCACGAACACGTCGGAGGTGATGCGCGGCGACGAGAGGGTGACGGCCACGGCGCCCCAGCGCGCGACGCGCAGGCTGACGAGAACGCCGGTCGGCAGGGCCTCGACGACGCGGTCCGCGCCGGAGGCGACATCCAGCAGATGCAGGCGGCTGATGCCCGCCTCGTTGACCGCGTAGGCGACGAAGCGGCCGTCGCGGGCGATGCTGAATGCCTCGACGCCCCAGCGCCCGGTCGGCGCGACGGGCTGGAAGGCGCCGGTGACGCCGTCCAGGGTTCCCAGGCGCATGACGTCGCTGTCCAGGTCGCTCAGCACCCAGATCGTGCCGTCATCAGCGATCTTGGCGCCGCGCCACAGCACCTCGGCGGCCGGATCGGTCAGGGGGGTGATCGCGCCGCTGTCGAGGTCCAGCCAGTAGAGCGAGCGATGCGCGCTGAACGACACGGCGTTGCCGATGAGGGCGCGGCGGCCATCGGGCGCGAAGGCGTCGAAGCCCCAGCCGCCGCCGACCACCTCGGCCACCCGGCGGTCCGTGGCGGGGTCGCGCGGATCGACCACGTAAAGGTCGCCGCTGGCCCCGTCGCGGCGGGTCGAGGTGTAGCCCATGATGCGGCCATCCGGGCTGAAGGCGCCGAAGAGGTTGCGGCTCTTGCCGTCGGTGATCAGCGTGAGGCGCGGGCCCTCGACGGCGTAGAGCTGGTAGAACTCGCCGCCGCCGACGTCCTTCATCGCCACCAGCACGTCGCCCGAGGGCGCCCACCGGGCATCGACGATCCGCTCCGGCTCGAAGGTCAGCTGGCGCCGCGCGCCCATCGGCTGGGCCACCTGGTGCAGCTGCAGGGTGCTGCCGAAGCGCGTGGCGATCAGCAGGGTGCGATCGACGGGGTTCCACGAGAGCGCGGTCGCCGATCGCACGCTGCTGTAGGGCCGCAGCGCCTCGGCCAGCGCCGGCGGGATCGGCTGGACCCCGTCGACCGTCAGGGCCGCCGGTATGGCCGTGTCGACGTCCGCGCGGCGGTCAGGCATCGGATGCTCCTTGAGTTTCGCCAGCAACCTACTCCAAGAATCGCGATGGACGGGCCGGTCATCAAGGGCGTAGCGCCTTCAGCGAGACACTCCGGGAGCGATCGACGGCCATGCATCTCGACGAGCGCGTGGGGGGATGAGCGCGTGGCGGGGGCCGTCTAGGTGAGCGTCGGCGGCAAGCCGACCTATGTGCTGGGCGTCGGCCTCTCGCATAACGGCTCGGCGTGCCTGATGCAGGACGGCCGCATCGTCGCCGCCATCGAGAAGGAGCGGCTGACCGGGGTCAAGAACGATGGCGGCAACGACGTCTTCGCCGTCAACTACTGCCTGGAGGCCGCGGGCCTGCGCCCCCGCGACCTCGACCTGATCGTCCAGAACGCCAACTTCGGCGACTTTCGCTACGGCAGCCAGTGGCGCGTCTCGCCGCGCAACCTGCCGGAAGGCGTGCCGGTGGTGACCATCTCGCACCATCTGGCCCATGCCAGCAGCGCCTTCTTCCTGAGCCCGTTCGAGCGGGCCTCGGTGCTGGTCGTCGACGGCTGCGGCAATGCCTTCGACGAGTGCGTCGACCTGGACGACTGCGCCATCGGCGAGACGCCGCCCGAGGCCGCGCCCTGGCTCTGGTTCGAGAAGGACAGCTTCTATGCGGCCGAGGGCGGGGGCCTGCGCGCGCTCTACAAGGACTTCTCGCCCTGGGGGCGCGTGGGGGCCGACTTCCCGCTGCACTCCAACACCACGCGCCACTCGATCGGCGGCCTCTACCTGGCGGCCAGCGTCTATGCGCTGGGCAGCGCCAGCGACCTCGGCAAGCTCATGGGCCTCGCGCCTTACGGCCGCGCCGAGCCGGGCCTGCCCGAGATATTTGAGTTCCAGGATGGCCGCCTGCGGGTGAACTACGACTGGATCGGCGAACATACCCGGCGCTGCGCCAGCGACGTCGATTTCAAGGCGCGCTTCCAGTACTTCGCCGACGTCGCCCGGCGGGTGCAGTCGGAGGTGGAGCGGGCGCTGCTGGAGCTGGCGCGGCTGCGCCACGGCCTCGCGGACTTCCCCGACCTGTGCTTCGCCGGCGGCGTCGCCATGAACGCGGTCGCCAACTGGCGCATCCTGACCGAGGGGCCGTTCCGGCGCCTGTTCGTGCCGCCGGCGGCCGACGATGCGGGCCTCGCCATCGGCTGCGCCTACCATGGCTGGAACACCGTGCTGGGGCAGCCACGCGTGCATCACGACGGCTCGCCCTTCCTGGGGCGCGGCTATGACGCCGAGAGCATTGCCGCCGCGCTGGCGAAGGCCGGCGACGGCCTGGTGGTCGAGCGCCCGGCCGACCTGCCAGGCGCGGTCGCCGAGCTGCTGGCCGCGGGCAAGGTGGTCGGCTGGTTCCAGGGCGGGGCCGAGTTCGGGCCGCGCGCGCTCGGCCACCGCAGCATCCTGGCCGACCCGCGGCGCGCCGAGCTGCGCGACTATATCAACGCCAAGGTGAAGTTCCGCGAGGATTTCCGCCCCTTCGCCCCCTCGGTGCTGGCCGAAGAGGCCGGGCGCTATTTCGAGCTCGGGGGCGAGAGCCCCTACATGCTGCTGGTGGCGCCGGTGCGGGAGGACTGGCGCGCCCGCATTCCGGCCGTCGTGCACGTTGACGGCACCGCCCGCGTGCAGACCGTGCGCCGCGAGACCGATCCCCGTTTCCATGCGCTGCTGGAGGCGATGCAGGCGCGTACGGGCCTCGGCATGCTGCTCAACACCTCGCTGAACCGGCGCGGCCGGCCCATCGTCGAGACGCCGGCGAACGCGGTGGAGCTATTCCAGCAGACCGGGCTGCACGCCCTGGCGATCGGCGACTTCCTGGCGACCAAGGCGTGAGCGGCGCTCACCCGGCCGAGATGATCACCAGCGACTGCGCGGAGAGCCGGGCGACCGCTTCGCGGGCGCCCTCGGCGTGCGGCGGGTCCAGGGCCGCGACCAGCTCGGCGAAGGTCAGGGCGTCCTGGTCGAGCAGCAGCTGCAGGATGCGGCGCTCCAGCGGCCCCAGCTTCATAGCGGCCCCGCCCAGGTTCACGGGGTCCCCGGCAAGATCGGGGCGACGCCGCAGGGCCGGGCGCAGCACCGCCGCGTCCGCGATGTCGAGGTCCTGGCCAAGGTTCAGCACCGGCATGGGCGCGCCGCGCGCCTGGTCCTGGTCGGCGAGGAAGGCCTCGATATCCAGGCTGTCCACCGCCTGGCGCAGCGCCGCCTTCAGCGCTTCGGCGCGCTCGGCGAGGGCGGCGGCGGCGTCGAAGGGGTGCAGGTCGCGGCGCACCACCTCCTCGGCGCTGGCGCGCGCGGCGAGCCAGGCCATCACGTCCGCGCCCCGCGGCGGCACGATGCCGACGGTCAGGTGCACGGATTCCTCACCCTCGACCGCGGCGCGATGCAGGTCGCCGCGCGGCACGTAGAGCACGTCGCCGGGCGCCAGCACGCCCTCCCATTCCGGCTCGCCGACCTCCGGCGTGCGGAAGCCGGGCAGCTTGACCGGGAAGCGGTAGGGCTGGCCGTAGCAGAACCAGCGCTTGCGTCCGTGCAGCTGCAGGATCAGCACGTTGTGGTCGTCCCAGTGGATGTCGAAGGCGCTGTCGCGGCGGAAGCTGACGTAGGCGTTGGTGCCGACGCGGCAGCGCAGGCGCCGCTCCAGCATCGCGTTCAGGGCGCCGATGCCCGGGACCGCGTCGTGGACGCCGTTGTAGACCAGGCTGACGCCCTGGTGGCGCAGCGCCTGCAGCTTCTGGCGCGACAAGGTCCAGCCGGCGCGCCGGGCGCCGCGGCCGATCTCCATCATCATGTTGAGCGGCAGCTCCAGGCCCCGGCGCGAGGCCCGCAAACGCCCGTCCATGACCGCGTCGAGGGTGACCAGCTCGTCCAGGATCGGCCAGGGCAGCAGGGCGGCGAAGTCGGCGGCGCGGTCGGTCTTCAGATGGAGCCGCCGGTGGTCCAGCGCGGCCTGGCGCAGCATCTGCCAGGGGTGCGGGGCCAGCAGGTCGTCGATGGTCCGGATCATCCGCCCGCGTTTCACCCGTCTTGTCCGGGCCGGCGCTCTTCCCGTAGATGGGCCATGCCACCCGCCGCGCACCGGATCAAGCCATCCAGCCCGCCGCGCGGCACGGCCGCATGAGCGCCATCGGCGGGCTGATCGCCCTCCAGCCCCGCGCGCCGTTGCGCCCCGCCGCGGAGGCCCTGTCGAGCGGCCTCGCCGGCTTCGGACCCCACGGCAGCGGCCTCTGGGAGGCGGATGACGGCGGCGCTGCCCTGGTCTGGCGGCAGTTCCAGGCCCTGCCGGAGGATCGGCTCGACCGCCAGCCGCTGCGCTCGGCCGACCAGGTCCATAGCATTGTCGCCGACGCCCGCATCGACAACCTGGCCGAGCTCAGGGCCGCGCTGGCGCTGGAGCACCAGCCGGACCTGCCGGACAGCGCGGTGATCCTGGCGGCCTGGCGGGCGTGGGGCGAGACGTGCGTCGAGCGGCTGGTCGGCGACTTCGCCTTCGCGATCTGGGACGGGCGCGCCAGGTCGCTGTTCCTGGCCCGCGACGCCATGGGCTGGCGGCCGCTCTACTGGGCGGCGACCGACGAAACGTTCGGCTTCGCCAGCATGCCGCGCGGCCTCTTCGCCATGCCCGGCGTCAGCCGCGACATCGACGAGTTCGACGTCGCCCGCCAGCTGATGCTGCAGCCGCCCTTCGGTGACGACACCGCGTATCGCGACATCAAGCGCATCGCCCCCGGCGGCTGCCTGACCGTGACGCCCGCCGGGCGGCGCTCGCGCGTCTGGTGGAGCGCGCCGCAGCCGGACCGGGCGCGCTTTCGCCGCTACGGCGACTGCGTGGAGGCGCTGCGAGAGACCTACGTCGAGGCCGTCCGCTGCCGGCTGAGGAGTGCGGGCGGGGTGGCGGCGCAGGTCAGCGCCGGCTGGGACGGCGCCTCGGTGGCGGTGATCGCTGCCCGGCAGCTGGCCGGGGAGGGGCGGCGGCTGTCGGCCTTCACCGCTTCGCCGCGCGAGGGCTTTGCCGGCCCGACCCAGCAGAACCGCCTCGCCGACGAGTTCCCGCTCGCGGCCAAGGTGATGGCGGGCGAGCCGAACGTCGACCTCGTCCGGGTGCGATCCCAGCTGCGCTCGCACCTGGAAGTGATGCAGCGCCAGGCCGCGTGGCAGGACCTGCCGATGGTGGGCGCCACGGGCATGGTCTGGTCCAACCGCATCGCCGAGGCCGCGCGGGCGAAGGGCGCTCGTGTGATGCTCACCGGGGCTTTCGGCAACGTCACCGCCAGCTACGACGGCGAGATGGCCCTGCCGCTGCTGCTACGGCAAGGCCGCTGGCTGGCGTTGACGCGGATCGTCCTCGGCCTGCGCCGTGAGGGCCGCAGCCCGGCGTGGAGCGTGTGGCGCGCCATGGCGCCGTCGCTCCCGCCTCCGATGCAGAGCTTCCTGGCGCGGCTGTTCCGACGCGACGGGCTGACCTGGGACGCGCTGCGCGACACCGCAATGTCGCCCGGCTACTTCGCCGAACACGCCCTCGCCGACCGCGCCACCGCGCACGGCTGGGTTCTCGATGGGCGCCGCCACGCCAGTGGCCGCGCCGCCCGCCTGACCGCGCTGGGGCGGGTCGACAACGCTTACCAGCGCGCCGCGATGAACGGCGCCTACGGGGTCGACACGCGCGCCCCGGCAAAGGACCGGCGCGTGGTCGAACTGGCCTTCTCCATCCCTGAGGAGCACTTCGTGCATGAGGGCCGCCCGTCGGCGCTGTTCCGCGACGCGATGGCGGGCGTATTGCCGGCGTGGCAGCTGGCGCGGCGGGTGCGCGGCCTGCAGGCGGCGGACTGGTACGAAGGCGTGGTGGCGGCGCGTGACGAACTCGCGGCGCATGCCGAACGGCTGTCGCGCTCACCGCTGGCGGCGCGCATCTTGGACATCCCGCGGCTGAGGGCGGCGATCGCCGACCTGCCGGATCCGGACACGCCCCCCAATCAGCTGGCCAAGGGCGCCTGGGGCGAGCTCGGCGCCCTGCGCCGCCACGGCGCGCCCCTGCTGCGCGCGATGGACATGGGCCTCTTCATCCTGCGCGCCGAGGGCCGCAACGACTGAGCGGTCGGAGCCGGGGCCTCGGCGGCGGCTATTGACGGGGCTCGGCGAGCGGCCGAAGATATACTCTACTTGAGGGTGAGAATGATGAATCGTGCTGATGACGCGGCGCCGGCGGATGAGCCCAGGCAGCCGTGGACGCCGCCGGTGGTGGAGTTCTTCAATCTCTCCGGCGCGGAAACCGGCAACAACCTCCTCAGCGACGAGGCCGCCGACGGGACGTCCTGACGTCCGCTGCAGTTCGATGGCGGCAGATCGGCGCGCCGCTCAGGCTCGCATCACTCCGTTTACGGCCGCCAGGGTCTGCGGCAGCGCCGCGTAGCGCCTTGGCGCGGCCAGCCGCAGGATGCGCAGGCCGCCGCCCATCGTCTGCGCCAGGCGGGGCATGAGGCTCGCCAGCGCGCCCATCGGCAGTACGAAGTGAGGCCGGAACAGCTGCTGCGCCAGGTCGGCGATCGCCGCCGGGCCTTCGACGGCTTCGATCCGAGGCGCGCAGATGTCAGCCAGCCGCAGGATGAACACCGCCGCGAGCGGCATGGCGTCGGGGCAGGCCAGGGCGTCGAGCGGCAGCTCCAGCTTGCCGCTGCCACTAACTTCCCGGTCGGCGGCCGGGCCGGCGTCCAGACCGAGCGCCTGCGCTGAGTCCGGCTTCAGCCGCAGCCGGCCGGGCGCGGGCCAGAGGCGCGGCAGCGCGCCGGCGACCGGCTCGATGAAGCAGAGATCATCCGCCATGGGCGGGCAGCCGGCCTGGACGAGCGCGGCGAGCAGGGTGGACTTGCCGGCGCCCTTCGGGCCCGCGAACGCCACCGCGCGCCCATCCACCGCCGCGGCGCTGGCGTGCAGCAGGAGCTGGCCGCGCTGGATGCAAATGGCCGCGAAGCCGGCGCCCAGCACGAACGGTCCGAGCTCGCCCAGCCCGCCGTCCGCGGTCGCTGGCGTGACGATGACCTCTTCGCCGCCCCGGACCCAGAAACGGCCGAAGCGCGGATGGCTGAACAGCATCTGGTCCGGAAGGATCTGCGTGCCTGAATCGAGCCGGACAGCGTGCGGGATCTCGTCTGGCGTATCGCCGCGGCGGATACTGACGTGGCCGCGAGACCCCTGTAGCGGCCCGACGGGGCTGGCGAGGCCGGGCAGCGGCCAGTCGGACTCGACCTCGAAGCCGCCTCTTGCGTAGCGATAAGACGCCAACGCGTCAGCCGCCGCTCCCCGGCGTCAGCCGGATGAAGCCGCGCGCCTCGAGTTCCGCGAGCGTCGACTCGACCGCCGCCGCGCAGGTCGCATCGTCGACCGCGAACTGCCGCTGCAAGGCCCGCCGCACGTCCGACACCGCCGTCGGCTGGGCAATCGCCTGCCAGATCGCCGCGGCGGTGACATTCAGCGCGGCGGTGTCGCCGGTCCCGACGTCGCACAGCATGAGGCCGTCGCCGAACGGCGTCTCCAGCGGCTGGGCGGCTCTGGTCACCAAGGGATCCAACACGGGCGCTCCTTATGCCGCCCCGTCCGCCTCGGCGCAAACCGCCGGGCGCAGGGCGACTTCCAGCTCGGCCATCCGCTCCAGCACCACGTCGAGGACCGGGGCTCGCAGCATGGTGAGATGGGTTCCTCCGATCGGCACGCGGACGACGCGCTCGCAGCGCTCCTGCCAGCCGAGATCCGGCCGGGCCGGATCGTGGTTGGGATCGTCGGTGACGAAGAGGCGCACAGGCGCCGGAAGCCGCCCGGCCGGAAGGTCGCCGAAGGCCCGGGTCCTGACGAGGCCGATCGCGGCGCGGTCCATCAGGCGGCGGGTTTCCGGCGAGCCGACGCGCCGGGCCAGCGCGGCCAGCCGCAGCTGCAACCGTGGATCGTCGCGGCGGACGGCGCGGGCTGACCAGCGGCCGAGCGCGGCCTGGACCGCGAGGCGCAGTGGGCCGCCATGCGTCGCCACACCCTCCCGCAGGCGCACTCTCAGGGGACGGGGCTTCGGCGCCCGGGCGAACATGCGCTCGCGGCGATGGGACCCGCCGGTTTCACCGTCGAGGACCACCACGGCCTCTACGGTCACGCCCGCCTGGGCCAGCTGGCGCGCGGTCTCCGCCGCCAGCTTGCCGCCGAACGACTCGCCGACCAGCCACAGCCGGGGGGCGGGCAGGGCCGCGCGGATCGTGGCCAGGACGGCAGCGAAGTAGCGGGCGGCGTCGCAGTCGCCCGCCAGGGCGTCGCCGCCCAGCCGCGGATCCACCCCGATGACCCGGAAGCGCGGCTCCAGCCGGCGGATGAACTCGGCGTTGCCGGTGTCGCCGCCCCACATGCCCGGAAAGAACGCCAGCAGCGGGCGGCTGTTGTCGTCGCCGGCGCCCGACCCCAGGCGCGTGAGGCCGCGCGCCAGGTCGCTCGGCCGCGTCTGCGGATCCAGCAGGCCGAACGGCAGCCGGCGCTCCAGCAGGGTTTCCAGGCTCAACACCAGCTTCAGCCCCAGCAGCGAGTCGCCGCCGGCCGCCTCGAAGGTGGCATCCTCGGCGTGCGAGGCGGCGGGGAGCCACGCCGTCCAGGCGCGCCGCACCAGGTCTTCGAGCGGGGAAAGGGCGGCCAACGCCTCGACCGGCGTGGGATCGGGCTCAGCCTCGGCCGCCAACGCCGCCAGCGCCGCGAGGTCCACCTTGCCGCCCGGCAGCAGCGGCATCGCATCGAGCCGCAGGATGCGGGTCGGGCGCATGGCGCCCTCCAGGCGCTCGCGAATCCAGCCGCGCACCGTCTCCAGCTCGGCCGCGCCGGCATAGCAGCCGATCAGCCCGGGCCGGCCGTCGCCGCCCGGCTGGGCGATCACCGCCGCGTGGGCGACGCCGGGACAGCCGCCGAGCACCGCCTCGACCTCGGTCGGATGCACGGTGACGCCGCGGATCTTCAGCTGGCGGTCGCGGCGGCCGATGCATTCGAGCATGCCGTCCGGCAGCACCCGGCCGAAGTCGCCGGTGCGGAAGCGGCTCTGGCCCGGCCGCGACGGCGAGGGCGCAAAGCGCGCTGCCGTCATCTCCGGCTCGCGCCAGTAGCCGTCGGCCAGGGCAGTTCCGGTGACGTAGATCTCGCCGATCTCGCCGAGCCTCACCGCCGCACCCTTGTCGTCCAGCAGCTCGACCAGCATCTCGCGCGCCGGCTCGCCCACCGGGATCAGCGGCCGCTCGAGCGGGGTCTGGTGATCGATGGCCAGGGTCGCGAAGGCGCCGGTCTCCGCCGCGCCGATGGAGGAGAAGAGGCGGCAGCCCTCGCCGAACCGGCGCCGGTAGAGCGCCACATCGGCATGTTGCACCGAATCGCCGCTGAGCCGCACCCACCGGGCCTGCCGGGTCAGCTCGGCCGGCAGCTCGCCGGGAACGCCGAACAGCGTCTGGAAGGTGCTGGCCACGACGTTGTAGACGGTCGGGCGAAAGCGCTGCAGGCGCTCGATGGTCGCCGCGACGCCCAGCCGGCTCATCTCGATCAGGCCGAGCCGCCCGCCGGCGGTCAGCACGCAGAGCATCAGGCTGATCGACATGCCGACACTCAGCGCTTCGAGAATCGGGACCCGGTCCTCGGACGTCAGCGGCCGCGACGGAACGAAGGTGCGCAGCCGCTCCAGCTCCGCGCGCTCGCTGCGGCTGATGCCCTTGGGCTCGCCGGTGCTGCCGGAGGAAAAGCTGAGGGTGACGATGCGCTCGGGCGGAAACGACTGCGTGGCCTCGGCGGGCGGCGCCGGCGCACCGATCACCGGGATGACGACCAGGCGGGCGCCCAGCCCAGCCGCGGCTGTGGCGTCGTTGGCTATCACCGCCCCCAGACCGGCGCGGCTGGCGATGCGCCGCAGGCGCTCCAGCGGATGGCGGTCGTTGAGCGGGACCGAGATGTGCCCTGACATCAGGAGCGCCAGCACCGCGACCACATAGTCTGCCGAGGGCTGCATCAGCACGCCCACCGGAGCGCTGCGGTCGACCTCGCCCAGCCGGGCGCAGAGCGTCCGGGTCCGCGCCATCAGGCCGGCGTAGGAAAGCAGTTCCGCGCCGTCCTCCACCGCGATGGCCTCGCCGCGGCGGGCGGCCTGGTCGGCGATGCGATCGATGAGGCCCGTGATCATGCTGGCCCGGCCGCCGCGACGAGGCGGTAGCGGCCCTCCGCATCGCGGTCGAGGGCGCCTGCCAGCCGCAGGTCCTCGAGCATGCGCACGATCTCGCGGCCGTCGCGGCTGCCCACCGCGTCCATCAGCTGCATGAACAGCTTGGGGCCATCCTCGAGCGCCGCCACGACCGAGGCGAAGCGCTGGCCGTCGTGGGCGGGCGGGGCGGGAACCTGGCGGTCGAATGCGGCGCCGGCGCCGAAGGGCCAGGTCAGGTCGAACCCGGCCTTGGAGCCCAGCCGGTCCGGCCCCAGCGAGGGATCGAGCGGCAGGGCGCGGAACCCTGCCTCGATCACCAGGTCGCGCGTGGCCTGGAAGCGGGTGGCCAGCGCCCAGTCCATCTGCTGGTCGGAGAAGACGTCCACGTCGGGGTCGACCACGAATACGTTCTTGATGTTGGCGAGGCTGGCGAAGGCCGCGGCGATGGCGTTGCGGGCCTCGCCGGGCACGCGCTGGCGGATGGCGATGCGGACATTGAACATGCCCCCCGAGGCGCCGGTGGCGTAGACGGCGACCGGCTCGCGCACCGCCCCCTCCAGGGCGCGCCAGATCATCGCCTCGGTGCGCAGGGCGATCAGCGGCGAGCTGTCGGTGTAGCCCATGGTGGGGCCGCTGATGGTCATGGTCTGGAACAGCGGGTCGCGGCGGTGGGTGACCGCGGTCAGGTGGAACACGGGGTTGCGCTTGACCGCGCCGTAGTAGCCGAGGAACTCGCCGTAGGGGCCCTCCGCCTCGCGGAAGCCCAGTTCGTCGAGATAGCCTTCCAGCACATACTCGCCGTCGGCGGGAACCAGCAGGTCGTTGGTGACGCATTTGACCAGCGGCAGCGGCGCGTCGCGCAGGCAGGCGACGAGGCCGATCTCGTCCACCGGGATGCGCATCGTGGCCGCAACGCCGTCGAGCGGATGGGCGCCGACGACGAAGCTGATCGGCAGGCGCGCGCCGCGCGCCACGGCCGCCTCGTAGATGGCCCGCAGGTCGCTTGGCGCCACCAGATCGATGCCGGCTTCGCGGCGCCCGCGCAGCATCAGGCGCCGCACCCCCACGTTGGTCCAGCCGGTCCTCGGGTCCTTCACGTAATCGATCGAGGCCGACACGTAGGGCCCGCCGTCGAGCCCGTGCTGCAGGTGGATCGGCAGGGTGGTGAAGTCGGCGTCGTCGCCGGTCAGCACCACCTCCTGGACGGGCGCCGCGGCGCGCGCCACCTCCACCGTCCCGCGCTTACGGGTCAGGCGGGCGAGCAACTCGGGCAGCAGCTTGTCGGCGGTCACGCCGAACGCCCGCGCCAGACGCGAGCGGCTGCCGACCACATTGCCGACCAGGGACGCCCGCTCGGGCCCGACCTGCGTGAACAGCACCGCCCTGGGATTGCCCTCCAGGCGCGCCGCGACATCGGCCAGCTCGACCGGGGCTGTGACCGTTTCCAGTTCGTCAGGGCCCAGCCCTTCGACGAACGTCCGCAGGCGGTAGGTCGTGTAATCCGCGGTCGAGGCCGCGGCGCCAGTCACGTCGACGCTCATGGGGCGACTGATCGGCCGGGCCGAGCCGGCGCACAATGCTTTTGTTCCGCCCGAACTCGCCGACCCGCTTGCAGGCGACGTGCGATGGCGACCGCTCGCGGGCTTCGGCGCCATCATACCTTAACCCGCGGGCGTTAAGCCTAACGCCAGAATTGAGAGCGGGGCATGGGATGACCGACGCGGCAGTGAGCGCCTTCGACCTGGTCGTGATCGGCAGTGGGCCGGCGGGGCGGCGCGCGGCGGTGCAGGGGGCGAAGTTCGGCAAGAGCGTGCTGGTGATCGAGCGCGGCCGGCGGGTCGGCGGGGTGTCGGTGCACACCGGCACCATCCCCTCCAAGACATTGCGCGAGACGGTGCTGAACCTGTCGGGCTGGCGCGAGCGCGGTTTCTATGGCCGCGCCTACCGCGTCAAGCACGACATCGGCGCCCCGGACCTGATCCAGCGCCTGCGCATCACCCTCGACCACGAGGTGGACGTGCTGGAGCACCAGTTCGCCCGCAACGGGGTGGAGACGGTGCGCGGCGCGGCGCGGTTCGTGGACCCGCACCAGGTCGAGATCGAGCTCGAGGACGGCAAGCTGATGCGGGTGCGCGGCGAGCGGTTCGTGATCGCGGTCGGCACGCGGCCCTACCGGCCGACCCACATCGCCTTCGATGGCGTGCGGGTGCTGGACAGCGACGAGATTCTCGACCTGCCGGCGATCCCGCGCCAGCTGGCGGTGATCGGGGCCAGCGTCATCGGGGTGGAGTACGCCTCGATCTTCAGCGCCCTCGACATCAAGGTGACGGTGCTGGAGCCGAACGACGGGCTGCTGCCCTTCGTCGACCGCGAACTGGCCGACGAGTTCGTGCATGACCTGCGCGACCGCGGCGTCTCGCTGCGCTTCGGCTGCAAGGTGACGCGGGCCTATGCCGAGGGCAATCACGCGGTGGTCGAGACCGGCGATGGGCGCCGGCTGGTGGTCGACATGGTGCTGTTCGCCGCCGGGCGGGAGGGGGCCACCGACACGCTGGGGCTGGACGCCGCGGGCCTGGAAGCCGACAGCCGCGGGCGGATCGCGGTCGATGCCCAGACCTTCCAGAGCGCCCAGCCGCATATCTACGCGGCGGGCGACGTGATCGGCTTTCCGTCGCTGGCCTCGACCTCGATGGAGCAGGGCCGCATCGCAGCCTGCCACGCTTTCGCGGCGCAGGCGCACGCGCCGCCGGAGTTCTTCCCCTATGGCATCTACTCGGTGCCGGAGATTTCCACCGTCGGCATGACCGAGGAGCAGGTGCGCGAGCGCGGCATTCCCTACGAATGCGGCGTGGCGCGCTTCCGCGAGACCTCGCGCGGCCACATCATGGGGCTCGCATCGGGCTTCATGAAGCTGATCTTCTCGGCCGAGACGCGGCGGCTGCTGGGCGCGCACATCGTCGGCGAGGGGGCGACCGAGCTGATCCACATCGGCCAGGCGGTGGTGAACCTCGAGGGCACGCTCGACTATTTCGTCGAGAACACCTTCAACTATCCGACCCTGGCCGAAGCCTACAAGATCGCCGCCCTGGACGCCTGGAACCGCATGCCTAAGCCGCGCCAGGCCAGCGTGGAGGTGATGAGCGCAGCGCTGGAGCGGGGCCTGCGCGAAGTGGGGTAGGTTCTTGCTTGTTCCACACAGGGGAACAGGTTAAGGAGGGTGGGTGCGCCTCATCGCCCGGAGCAATCTGGCCGTCTTCGCAGCGAGACATCCGGAAACGGCCACCGCCCTGGATACTTGGCACGCTCGTGTGAAAGGTGGGCGCTGGCAGTCCATGGCGGAGGTTGGAGCGGCGTTCTCGAAGGCCAAGTCCGTCAGCGGCGACAGGATCCGTTTCGAGGTCGCCGGTGGGGACTACCGCCTGATCGCCGCGTTCGACTTCGGACGGCAACTGGTGTTCGTAAAGTTCGTCGGAACACACGCCGAGTACGACCGGGTGGACGCAGCGACGGTCGCGCAATTCTAGGAGGCATGCGTGGATATCAGGCCCATCCGCAACGACGAAGACCATACGGCTGCGCTGCGCCGCATCGATGCGCTCTGGGGAGCGCCGGAAGGCACACCAGAAGGCGATGAACTGGACGTCCTCGCAACCCTGGTCGAGCGCTATGAACAGACGCGCTGGCCGATCGAGCCGTCAACGCCGCTCGAAATGCTGAAGTTCAATATGGAGCAGAATGGTCGGACCCAAACCGATCTGGCGGCCCTGTTGGGCTCGCGCTCGCGCGCCTCGGAGATACTGAACGGGAAACGGGGCCTGACCCTCGATCAGATCAGATTGCTCGCCACGCGCTGGAGCATCCCGGCGGCGCTACTCATCGGAGAGCTTCAGGACAGCTGAAACTTCAACTGTGGTCCAGAACCGCAGAGGCGTAGCGACCGCATTCGCAGCCGCTACGCCAGCCGGTCCTACCAGCAAACGCGGTGGTGGTGGTGAATGTGGCAGTGAGGATGATGCCGTTCGAGGGACGGGCCGCCGAAGGGCGAAGCGCTTGCGGCGCTGACGCCCAGGATGGATAGGGCGACCAGCGAGGCTAGGATGATTTTCATGTCCGGTTCCAATACAAGCCAGCCCCAGATAGGAGCCAGGGGAGAGCTTCGCCCGAACCTCTGCGTCGCGCAAGCTCCCCGCTGAGGCGAGTAACCGTTGAGGCGCCTTCAGGCGATCTCAGCCGCCCTGCATCGCCTGCTTCACCCGCTCGGCCAGCACGGTGATGTCGATCGGCTTGGCCAGGAACGAGACGCCGCGCTCGCCCTCCAGGACCTTGGAGAACTCGGCCTCGGCATAGCCGGAGATGAACATCACCGGGGCGTCGGCGAGGTACTGGCGGGCGGCCTTGAGCAGGGCGGGGCCGTCCATGCCGGGCATGATCACGTCGGAGATCATCAGGTCGAGCTCGCCGGCGTTGGCTTCGGCGATGGCGAGCGCTTCCTCGCCATCGGCGGCCTCCAGCACCTCGTAGCCGCGGGCGCGCAGCAGGCGGGCGGCGACGCGGCGCACCGAGTCCTCATCTTCGACGAAGAGGATGCGGCCGACGCCGGAAAGGTCGCGCGCCGGGGTGCGGCCCTTGGCCGGCGCGGGCGCGGCCGGCTCGACCAGCACGGGCGGCTCGTAGACCGGCAGGAAGATGCGGAAGACGGCCCCCTGGCCCGGCTCCGAGGCGACGGAAATCCAGCCGTCGGACTGCTTGACGATGCCGTAGACGGTGGCGAGGCCCAGGCCCGTGCCTTCGCCGACCGCCTTGGTGGTGAAGAAGGGGTCGAAGATCTTCGGCACCACGTCGGGCGGGATGCCGGGGCCGTCGTCGGCGACCTCGATCATCGCCATCTCGCCCATCGGCGCGCCTTCGTAGCCCAGGCGCGCGGCCTCTGCCTCGGTGACGCGGGCGACGCGCACCTTGATCATGCCGCCGCCCTTGCCGCGCACGGCGTCGCGAGCGTTGACCACCAGGTTCATCACCGCGTTCTCGAGTTGCTGGCGGTCGGCGCGCACCTGGGGCAGGTTACGACCGTAGTCGGTGTCCATCCCGACGCTCTCGGGCAGCAGGCGGCGCAGCATCACCGCGACGTTGCTGATCAGCTCGCCAACATCCAGCGTCTCGCGCTGCACGGTGACCTTGCGGGAGAAGGTCAGCAGCTGGCCCACGAGGCCGCCGGCGCGGTAGGCGTTCTCGCGGATGCGCGACAGCCCCTCGAAGCTCGGGTCGCCCAGCGGGTGGCGGGTCTCCAGCTCGGAGAGATTCATCAGGATGGCGGTGAGCAGGTTGTTGAAGTCGTGCGCGACGCCGCCGGCCAGCTGGCCGATGGCCTGCATCTTGTTGGACTGGGCGAGCTGGGCCTGCATCTGCTTCTGCTCGGTCACGTCCACGAGGTAGGCGACCGAGCGCCCGGCGAGGCGCGCGACGTAGAGGTGGGCGAAGCTCGCCGGCCGCGCGGCCGGGGTCACTTCGAACGGGCCGGCGCCGCCGGCGGCCATGCGGCCCGCGGCCTCCTCGCGGCTCTTGTCGGTGAGCAGGGGGCCCAGGCGCGCACCGTGGGCCGAGGTCTCGCCTGCGATGGCGGCCCAGGCGGCGTTGACCTCCAGGATCTCGCCTTCGAACGGGTTGCCGCCCTCGATCAGCGCCGCGCCGAACGGCGAGGCGGCGGCGAAGGCGTCGAGCACGGCCGGGGCCGAGATGGCCGTGGCCCGCGCGGCGGGATCGGGCGAGGGCGGCGGCGGCGCTTCGGGCGCGGCGAGGCGGACCAGGAAGCGGCCGTCCTCGAGCTGGAAGGCGTGGACGCGGCGCTGGGCCCCGCCGATCTGCGCCAGTTCCATCGCCCGCCCGTTCTGCGCCGCGCCGCGCAGCAGGGTGGCGCCGGGGCCGATGGCGGTGCGTTGCAGGCGTCGGTGCGGGCCGACGGCGGCGCGCCAGGCCTCGTTGGCGGCTTCCACCTCGCCGTCGCCGGCGACGACGGCGGCGGGCTCGGCCAGGATGCGCACCAGCTTGCCGACATCGGGCGTGGCGGCGCGGGCGGTGCGGCGGCGCAAGGCGGGCAGGGCGAGCAGCGCCAGCAAGGCGATGGCGGCCAGCAGGCCCAGGCCCAGCCAGCGCTGCGGTCCGTTGCTGAGGGCCGGCGCGGCGGCCAGCAGGGCGCCCAGGAACAGGAACCCCGCGGCCAGCGAGACCAGCAGCACGCCCTGGCCGCGCGCCGGCGCCGCCACATCGATCTCGCTCGCAGAGTGGGCCATCACGCGCTCCCTCACCCGAATCAACCGCGAATCATACGCCCTGGAATGCGGCGCCGGCGCGGCGTCTCACAACGTGCGGGCTCGGCCCCGCGGCCGCTTGGCCGCCAGGATGAACCCGATGATCTTGGCCACCGCCTCATAGTGCTGGTGCGGGATGGTCTGGTCCACCTCGACCGCGGCATAAAGCGCGCGGGCCAGCGGCGGGTCCTCGACCAGCGGGATGCCGTGCTGCTCGGCGATCTCGCGGATCTTGGCGGCCACTTCGTCGACGCCCTTGGCCACGCACTGCGGCGCCGGCGTCTCGCCCTGCTCGTAGCGAAGCGCCACGGCGTAGTGGGTCGGGTTGACCACGATCACGGTGGCCTTGGGCACCTGCTGGATCATCCGCTGCTTGGCCCGCTGCATGCGGATCTGCTTCTGGCGGCCCTTGATGTGCGGATCGCCCTCGCTCTGGCGGAAGTCTTCCTTCAGCTCTTCCTTGGTCATCCGCATGCGGGCCAGGAAGCGCTGGCGCTGCCAGATGAGGTCGATGATCGCGATCACCGCCAGGAGGGCCAGCACCGCGAACAGCAGGTCGCGCGCCACGCCGGCGGTGTAGTTGAGCAGGGCGATCGGCCCCATGCCGATCATCTGCGGCAGCTCGGCGGCATGCGGGGCCAGCGCCCACCACGCCACGGAGATGGTCAGTCCCACCTTGAGCAGCGAGCGGATGAAGCCCACGAAGCCATCGATGCCGAAGAGCCGCTTGAAGCCTTCGACGGGCGAGACTTTCGACCACTTCGGCGCCAGCTTGCTGGGGGTGAAGAGGATGCCCTGCTGCAGCACGTTGCCGGCGATGCCCGCGACCATGGTCGCCCCCAGCACCGCCAGCAGGCTGGGCGCGGTGATGTTCATCACCTGCATCAGCACCGACTGTCCCGCCCCGCCCTGCAGGTCCATGGTCTCGGGGTGGGCGATGAAGGGCAGCAGGCCCTGCGCCAGGTTCTGCGCCAGATAGCCGCCGCCGATGGCGACCGCGCCCACCGCGCCGGCCAGGGCGGCGGCCTGGGTGAGCTCCATCGACTTGGGGACGTCGCCTTCCTTGCGCGCCTCTTCGAGCCGGTGGGCGGTTGCCTCTTCTGTCTTTGAGCCGTCGTCGCCTTCCGCCATGCCGCTAGCCGAAGTTCTCGAGCACGGCGCGGTAACGATCGAGCCAGAAGTTGCCCATGATGCCGAGGCTGAGGGCGAAGACCGAGAGGCCGAGCAGCACACTTAAGGGCGCGGCGGCAAAGAAGATCTGGAACTGCGGCATGGCGCGCCCGACGAGGCCGGTGGCGATGTTGAAGATCAGTGAGAACACCAGGATCGGTCCGCAGAGCTGGATGCCGAGCGCGAAGGCGTCGCCGACGGTGCGAACCTCCAGCGTGACGAAATCGCCCACCGGGACCGCGTGGCCATAGGGGAAGAGGCTGTAGGAGCGCACCATCGCGCCGATGAACAGGTGGTGCAGGTTGGTCGCCATGATCAGCACCATCGCCATCAACGCCAGGAAGGTGGCCAGGGTGGTGTTCTGCTGGCCCGTCGTCGGGCTGGCGGTCTGGGCGAAGGAGAGGGTGGTCGAGATCGAGATCACCTCGCCGGCGATGGACATGGCCGCCATGAAGGTGCGCAGCACGGCGCCGATGGCGAGCCCGATGATCACCTCGCGCAGCACGTCGGCCACGAGGTCGCCGAGGTCGGGCGGCACCTGGGGCAGGGTGGGCGCGACGACGGGCGTCACCACGATGCACATCAGGAGGGCGAAGGCGAGCCGCACCCGCGTCGGCGCCGGCGTGTCGCCGAGGCCGGGCATGGTCATGATCATCGCGCCGATGCGGGCGAAGACGAGCCCCGCGACAAAGACCTGCTGGTCGGTGGCGTAGTGCTCCACGCCGCCTGGCCTCAGAGGGTCGAGATGCGGTCGGCGATGTGGTGCATGAAGGCGGTCAAGAGCGCGCCCATCAGCGGCAGGAAGATCAAGAGCGAGATGAAGATCGCCACGATCTTCGGCGCATAGATCAGCGTTGCTTCCTGGATCTGGGTCAGGGCCTGCAGCAGCCCGATCACCACCCCCACGATCAGCCCGACGATCAGGGCCGGCGCGCAGAGCTGGATGGTCAGCCAGATAGCGTCGCGGCCGATGTCGAGAACCTCGGCGCCGTTCATGCGGTATTTCCTCAAAATCGTGTGGCCGTGAGGATCGGCCGAACGTGGTTAACGAACTCTTGCTCCCCTCCCCCTTGAGGGGAGGGGTCGGGGGTGGGGGGCTGTTGGAGATTGGCCGCTTGGTTGGTGAAGGGGGCCGTCATCGGCCACCGCGACTTGCCTGCCGCAGACCCCCACCCCCCGACCCCTCCCCTCAAGGGGGAGGGGAGAGGGTTTGGGCCGCTTGTTCAGGGGTTGCCTTGTCCGTGTCGCGGTCCACGGAGAGGTTGGCCGCGCGCATCGCTTCCACGGTGATCTTGCCGATCAGGGGCTGGAGCGCGGCGAGAAGTCGCGCATCGGTCGCGCGCTTCGGCGAGATCAGCACCACGGCGTCGTACGGCGGCAGGGCGTGGCGGGGGTCGGTGAGCACCACCAGGTCGTCGGCGGCGATGCGGCCGTCGCTGGAGAAGGCGGAGATCACGTCGGCCTGGCCCGAAGTGAGTGCGCGATACATGAAGGTCGGCTGGTACTGGGCCTGATGCTTGAACGTGAGGTGATAGGTGTCGCGCACCGAGGCCCACTCGGGCCGTGACAGGAACTCCAGGTCGGCCCCGAAGGTCAGCTGGCCGGCGTGGGCGGCGAGGTCGTCCAGCGAGGTGATGTGCAGGGCCTCGGCTTCGCTGCGCTTCATCGCCAGGGCGTAGGCGTTCTCGAAGCCCAGCGAGCCCAGCACCAGGACGCCGTCGCGCTGCTTCAGCTGCTGCGTCAGCTGCGCCAGCACGGCGGCGCGGCCGGGATTGTCGGTGCGCTTCAGCACATTGGCCCAGAGGGTGCCGGTGTAGTCGACGTAGACGTCGATCTCGCCGGCCTTGAGGGCGGAGTAGGCGATCGAGGAGCCGAGATCCTCCTTGATCTGTGTCGTGGCGCCGGTGGCGCGCAGCCGGTCGGAGATCAGCTGCGCCAGGATGTACTGCTCGGAGAAGTTCTTGGCCCCGATCACATAGCGCGCCGGCGCCGGGCCGCTGCCACTTCCAGCGTTCGCCAGGGCCAGCGGCGCGAGCGCGGCCAGCGTGCCGACCACCAGACCCACGGCGCCGGCGACGATGCGCCAGCGCTTGCGCTGGGCCAGGCCGCTCTCGATCAGGCCGAGCAGCTGGTCGGCGGCCATGGCCAGGCCCGCCGAGGCGGCGCAGCCGAAGAGCACGAAGACCCAGTTCTCGGTCTGCAGGCCGGAAAAGATGTAGTTGCCGAGCGAGGTTTGGCCCACGGGGGTGGCCAGGGTCGCCGCGCCGATGGTCCAGACCGCGGCAGTGCGGACGCCGGCCATGATCACCGGCGCGGCCAGCGGCAGCTCGACCTGCGCGAGGCGCTGGCGGTCGGTCATGCCGACGCCGCGCGCCGCCTCGACGATCGCCGGCTCGACGCCGGTCAGGCCCGCGACGCCGTTACGCAGGATCGGCAGCATCGAATAGAGCGTCAGCGCCAGCAGCGATGGCAGGAAACCCAGCGCCGGGAAGCCGACGCCAAGCGTCGCCTTGCTCAGCGCCGACAGCGCCAGCAGCAGCGGGTAGAAGAGCGCGAGCAGGGCGAGGCTCGGGATGGTCTGCACCAGGCTGGCGAGCAGCAGCGCCGGCCAGCGCACCGCGGCGCTGCGGCTCGCGGCCACGGCCAGCGGCAGGCTGATCGCGAGGCCCAGCAGCAGGGCCGAGGCGCTCAGCAGCACATGCTGGCCCAGGTAGTCGGGCAACAGGTCCCAGGCAGCCTGGATGCGCGGGTCCATCTAGGCGCTGCCTTCCGACATGGCGCGCACCCGCTCGGCCTGGCGGCGCGGGGTTTCCATCAGCGCCTGCACCTTCGGGTCGGGGTGGCCGGCGAGCAGGGTGGCGGGCGGGGCGTCGGCCAGCATCTTGCCGTGGTCCATCACCACGATGCGGTCGGCCAGCAGCAGCGCCTCCCAGACGTCGTGGGTGACCATCAGGGTGGTGAGGCCGAGCTGTTCGTGCAGGGCGCGGTAGTCGCGGCCGAGCGCGTCGCGGGTCACCGGGTCGAGCGCGCCGAAGGGCTCGTCCATCAGCATGATGGCCGGCTTGGCCGCCAGCGCCCGGGCGACGCCGACGCGCTGGCGCTGGCCGCCGGAGAGCGCCGCCGGCAGCCGCGCGCCGACCTCGGACGGCAGGGCGACCAGCTGCAGCAGTTCGGCGAGCCGCGCGGCGGTCTCCGGCTTGGCCCAGCCGGCGAGGCGCGGGCCGACGGCGATGTTTTCGGCCACCGTCATGTGCGGGAAGAGGCCGATCTCCTGGAAGACGTAGCCGATGCGCCGGCGCAGGCCCGGGCCGGGCTCGCTTGCCACGTCGCGGCCGGACACCCGCACCTCGCCGCCGTCGGGGATGACGAGGCCGTTGATGGTCTTCAGCGCCGTGGTCTTGCCCGAACCCGACCCGCCGAGCAGGGCGGTGAAGGTTCCGGGCTCGATCGCCAGCGTCAGGCCATCGACCGCGGCGAGCGCGCCGTAGTGCTTCGAGACGTTGTCGAGTTCGATGATCGGGCCAGCCACCTGGGAGCCGTACCACCCCCTCCCGTCATGCGGGAGGGGGGGCCAGGCAAGGGTCGCTCGGCGATGGAGCCAATAACGCCGTACGAGGGAGGTCCCCTGCAACTTCTGTGCGCCGGGCTCAGCGGCGTTATGCGTAAGAAACCACACGGCGGCTGAGTGGAATCTGAGCGCGCTGTTGTCTGGCGTTCAGGAATTGCGGGAGCCCTGCTCCAAACCAACCAAACAACGGGTGTCACCCCGGAAGTCGCGCAGCGACTTCCGGGATTTCTTAGCGCCGGCGTTGCAAGGAGGTCCCGGATAGCGGCGACGCCGCTTCGGGATGACAAGGACTATGTACTTGAAATGACTAGACGAACAGGCGCGTCAGATCGCCATGTTCATGATCTGCTGGTAGGACGAGATCATCTGGTCGCGCACCGCGATCATGGTCGAGAGGCTGGTCTGGGCCGACGAAATCGCGGTGGCGACGTCGACCAGGCTGGCCTTGCCCTGCACCTGGGCGGCCATCGTGGACTCGGCGGTGCGCGAATCGCCGACCGCCTGACTGATCGCGTGGTTGACCATGCTGCCGAAATCGAGGCCGCCGGTCTGGCCCGCCGCGCCAGCGAGTTGCGGGCCGCCGATGTCCTGGACGGCGGCGTAGGCGCGGGCGGCGATGAGGGGGGCGACCATGGCTCAGCTCACTTCTTGATCAGGCTGAGGGTGGCCTCATCCATCGCGTTGGCCGATTCGATGACGCTGAGGTTGGCCTGGTAGGCGCGCTGGGCTTCCTGCATGTCCAGCGCCTCCATCAGCGGATTGACGTTGGGCAGCTTCACATAGCCGTTGGCGTCGGCGCCCGGGTGGCCAGGCGAATATTCGCTGCCGAACGGAGTCTGGTCGGGCACGACGCGGCTCATGGTGACGCCCTTGCCGCCGCCCGCGACGTTGGTGGGGGTGAACACCGGCACCTGGCGCTGGTAGGGGGCGCCGCCCGGCGTCTGCGAGGTCGAATCGGCGTTGGCCAGGTTCTGCGCGATGATGCGCATCCGGGCCTGCTGCGCCTGCAGCGCCGAGGCGGCGACCGCGGCGGCGGTGCTGGAAGGCTGGATGGGGTCGGCCATGCGCTAGCCTCCGGTCACGTGCTGGGCCGCTTGGCGGCCAATTGAATCAGGGAGAGCGACTGCTGGTAGAAGCCGATGGCGGCGTCGTAGTCCATGCGCGCCTGGGTCATCTTCATCATCTGCTCTTCCAGCACCACCGAGTTGCCGTTGAGGGTGGTCTCGGAGTCGGGCGAGTTGACCGGCTTCTGCGTGGTTGCGCCGGTGTTGGGCGGCAGCATGTGCATGGGCGAGGTGAGCGTCGGCGTCACCATCTCCAGGCCGCCGGACCCGGGCACCTGGAACGGTTTCAGGTCCATCGCGGTATATCCGGGCGTGTCGGAGTTGGCGACGTTCTGAGCGATCACCTGCTGGCGGTCGGTCAGGTACGACAGCCGGCTCTTCAGCATCGCAAAGACGGGAATGTCGTCGAGGGTCATGGCCGCGAAACGGTGAACGAACAGGGTTAATCGCGACTTAAGGGGGGCGGCGCGGGGGCGCATAAACCGGAGCTGCTCGATGAGGCCATTCGGCCTGTTCCTCCTCATGGCCCTGATGCTGGCGGCCGCGCCGGCGCTGGCGCAGACCGGCGCGAAGACCGCGATCGGGCCGGTCGGGCCGGCGGCCACGGTTGCCCCGCCGCCGGCCGCACCCAGCGCGCCGACCCCGGTTCAACCGCCAGTTCAGGCGCCGGCCCAAATTCTGGCTCAGCTCGGCGCCCAGGCTCAGATCACCTCCAACGACGCCGCCCTGGCGACGATGGGGCAGCGCGCCGCGGCGATCGAGGCGCAGGCGCGGGCCAGCGAGGCCGCGCACGCCGGCGCCCTGGCGAAGCTGCAGCAGGCCATCGCCGAGGCGACGCCGAAGCCCAGGCATACGCCGACCGCGGCGGAGCGGACCAAGCTCGCGGCGCTACACGCTGAGGCCGCGCCGCTGCAGGCCCAGCTGCAGCAGGACACTGTGCTCGTCGCCTCGGCCGACGCCACCTTCAACGCCATCGCCGAGCGGCGGCGCGAGGGCTTCAGCGCCCGACTTTTGACCCGCTCGCCCTCGCCGCTGGCGCCCGACTTCTGGAGCGCCCTCGGCGACGCCGCGGCGGCCGACGGCGCGCGCATCCAGGCCATGGTCAACGACGAGGCGGCGGCGCTGCAGAGCGCCTCCGAGCCGCGCGCCCTGCTGGGCTGCGGCGCGGCGCTGGCCCTGGGCGCGTTCATCGTCTTCCCGGCTCGGCGCTGGCTGGAGAAGCTCGGCCGGCGCAAGACCGGCGACGCCGTGCATCCCGACTTCGCCCGCACCGGCGCAGCGCTCTGGGTGGCGGCGGTGGGCGCCGGCGCGCCGACCCTCGCCGCGGGGCTGCTGCATGCGGCGGCGCAGTGGGGCGGCCTGCTGTCGTCGGACGCCGACGCCCTGGCGGGTTCGGCGGTGGTCGCCGTCGCCTGGGCCAGCGCGATCGTGTCGCTGGGCCGGGTGATGGCCACCGACGCCGACCGCAGCCAACGCCTGCTGCCCCTGCCGGACACGGCGGCGCAGCGCCTGCGCCTGCCGCTCGCCGCCACCGCCCTCGTCACCGGCGCCGGCTTCATGCTGACCAAGCTGAACTACGTGGCCGGCGCCAGCGTCGCGGCGACCATCGCCGCCAACTGCGCCATCTCGATCGCCTACGCCGCCGTCGCCGCGCTGATCCTGGTCAGTTTCGGGCGCAGCCGCGCGCCGGCCGCCGCGGCCCAGGGCGCGCCGCAGCCCGCCAACGAGGTCGCACAGGCGCCCGTCTGGACGCTGGTGTCGCTGGTGCTGGGCGCGGCGATCGTCATCACCCTGGGCGCGGTCTTCGCCGGCTACACCACCCTGGCGGCGATCACCTCGGGCCAGATCTTCTGGCTCAGCATCATCGCCGGCGTCGCCTACCTCCTGATGCGCTTCGCCGACGACCTCTGCGCCCTGGTGTTCAGCGAGCACGGCTGGGCGTCGCGGGCGCTGGCCCTGCTGTTCAGCTTCCGCCGCTCGACCATCGGCCAGGCCGGGGTGCTACTCTCGGCAGCGCTGCAGCTGGTGATCCTGATCGGCGCGCTCAGCCTGGCGCTGACCCCGTTCGGGCGCGGCGGCGATCTGCTGGCGGCCAACATCGGCCAGCTGGGCGCACCGATCCGCTTCGGCTCGGCGACCGTCTCGCCGGCCGCCATCGCCGCCGGAATCGTCACCCTGGTGCTGGGCATGGCGCTGGCGCGGATGGTGCAGCGCTGGATCGTGCGCCGCTACCTGCCCGCCACCGACTGGGACTCCGGCGTGCGCAATTCGGTCACCACCGGCGTCGGTTACCTGGGCGTGGCCGTGGCGATCCTGTGCGCGCTCTCTGCCACCGGGCTTGGCATGGCGCAGCTGGCGCTGGTGGCCAGCGCGCTTTCGGTCGGCATCGGCTTTGGCTTGCAGAACGTGGTGCAGAACTTCGTCTCGGGCGTGATCCTGCTGGTCGAGCGGCCGGTGAAGGTCGGCGACTGGGTCAGCATCGACGGCATCGAGGGGGACGTGCGGCGCATCCGGGTGCGGGCCACCGAGATCGAGACCTCGGACCAGTCCACGGTGATCCTGCCCAACTCCGACCTGATCACCAAGGCGGTGCAGAACCGCACGCTGGGCGAGCCCAGCGGCCGCATCAAGCTGCAGCTCTCGATCACCCGCCCGGCCGACGTGCGCAAGGCGCGGACGGCGATCCTGAAGGTGGCCAAGGAGCGGCCGGAGATCACCCAGATCCCTCCGCCGGAGGTCTACATCGAGAACCTGGGCGCCGGCGGGGCGGTGAACCTGACCTGCTTCTTCTTCGTCCACACGCCACGCGAGGCCTACAAGGTGCGCAGCGCCTGCTATTTCGAGATCCTCGACGCGCTGCAGGAGGGCGAGATCGCCTTCGCCGGGCTTGCGGCCTGATGCCGCACGCGAGGTAACCTCGCCTCAAGGTAGGCCCGCGTAGGCTTCCGCCCGAATGACGCTGCCTTCCCCCGCCGCCCTCCTCGACGATGGGCTCGACGAGCTCGCGCAGAGCGCCCATGCCGGCTTCGCCCCGCGCGTGGCGATCAATGCGGCGACAGCGGGCGCGTTCTGCCTGCTGCTGCCGTGGCAGACCTGCCTCATCTGGGCCGGCGTGACCGTGGGGCTGGAGGTGCAGGCCTGGTTCGCCACGCGCCGCCAGTTCCTGGGTCAGCGCGTCGGCTGGCGCACCCGGCTCTGGCACGCGGCCGGCCTGGGGCTCGCCACCCTGGCCTGGGTGTCGCTGGGCGCGATGGCGTGGTCGTCCGGGTCGATCGAAGGCGCGCTCTGCGCCGTCGTCATCTGGCTGGCGGTGATCTTCTTTGCCCAGACGAATGCCTACCAGTCGTCGGCGGGCTTCGTGCTGGGCGGGGCCATGCCGGGCGCGGTGGTGGTGGCGGTCGTGCTGTTCGCCCCGCACGCGCCGCACCTGAAGCTCACGGCCTTCGCGGCCACGCTGGTGCTGGCCTTCCTCTTCGCTGGCGACGGCGTGGCGCGCATGCTGAAGGCGCGCCGGCGGCTGACCGAGACCCAGGCCAAGCTCGACCAGAACGAGACGCTCTACCGCGTGCTGGCCGACAACGTCACCGATGTGATCTCGCTGGCCGATGTGCAAGGCAAGCGCCTCTACATGTCGCCCTCGGTCGAGCGGGCGCTCGGCTACCCGATCGAGCAGCTCTACAGCATGCCGATGTACGCCTTCATTCACCCGGACGACCGCGAAGGGCTGCTGCGCGGCGTCGAGGCGATCCCGGTGAGCGGCAATGCGACGGCGCAGTACCGGGTGATCCGGGCCGACGGGACCACCCTCTGGGTCGAGACCAACTTCACCCTGGCCGGGGGCGAGAACGGCAGTACGCCGTACGTGATCAGCGTGGCGCGCAACATCCAGCGGCGCAAGGAACTGGAGGCCGAGCTGATCGGCGCGCGGGTGACCGCCGAGGCCGCGGTGGCGGCCAAGTCCGACTTCCTGGCCAACATGACCCACGAGCTGCGCACGCCGCTGAACGCGATCATCGGCTTTGCCGGCGTGCTGCAGGATTCGCCGCGGCTGGAGGGCGCCGATGCGCGCCACGCCCGGCTGATCTGCGACGCCAGCGGCACCCTCCTGGAGCTGGTCAACAGCGTGCTCGACTTCTCGCGACTGGAGGCTGGCGCGGTGGAGCTGGATCCCGCGCCCTTCGATCCGGCGGCCGAGGCCGCGTCGGTGGTCGAGCTGCTTTCCGGCCAGGCGGCCGGCAAGGGCCTGGCGCTGTCGCTCCGGGCCGAGGGCGAGGGCCTGGTCAGCGGCGACGCCAAGCAGCTGCGCCAGGTGCTGCTCAACTTCCTCTCCAATGCGGTGAAGTTCACGGCCGAGGGCGCGGTCACCCTGACCCTCACGCAGACGCCGGCCGGCGAGGGCCGGGCGCGGCTGCGGGCCGAGGTCAGCGACACCGGGGTCGGCATTCCGCCAGCGCAGATCGAGCATGTGTTCGAGCGCTTCACCCAGGCCGACGTCTCGGTCTCGCGCCGCTTCGGCGGCACCGGGCTGGGCCTGGCCATCTGCAAGCGCATCATCGAGCTGATGGGCGGCCAGATCGGCGCGACCAGCACGGAAGGGCAGGGCTCGACCTTCTGGTTCGAGCTGACGCTGCCCGTGGCCGAGGCCGCCGAGCGCGCCGCCGAGGCCGAGCCCGCAGCGGCCCTGGAGCGGCCGGTGCGCCTGCTGCTGGTCGAGGACGTGGCGATCAACCGCGAACTGGTGAAGACGGTGCTGGCCCCCTTCGACATCGAGATCGAGACCGCCGAGGACGGCGTCGCCGCTATCGCCGCCTTCCAGCGGGGCGCCTACGACCTCGTGCTGATGGACGTGCAGATGCCGGTGATGGACGGCCTGACCGCCACCCGCCGCATCCGGGAGCTGTCGATCCCCGCGGCCACGGCCACCCCGATCATCGCCATGACCGCCAACGTCCTCCCCGACCAGATCGCCCGCTGCATCGAAGCCGGCATGGACGGCCACCTCGGCAAACCCATGAGCCCGGCCGAACTCCTGGGCGCGATCGCCCACTGGACCTCGCATGAGCGGGCCCCAAGCGCGGCGGCCGAAGCGAGCGCGGCCTAAACCCCAACTATCCGTGTCATCCCGGCCGCAGCGAAGCGGAAAGCCGGGATCCCCTTTGCGAGTCGCCCGGAAGGAGGTCCCGGACAGCCCGCTGCGCGGTCTTCCGGGATGACAAGCTTGGTTGCGTGCGGCCCGTCCCTTAACAAACAGGGTTAATCCGTCCTTAACGCAAAGCGGGCGAAGGCTGGGGCACGCCAACCCTTCAGCCCGAGCCTGCCGCCCGCATGGACATCGCGGAATTCGCCAGAGCCATCTTCGCCCTCGCGATCACGCTGGGGCTGATCGGGCTTGCCGCGGTCGGCGCGCGGCGGTTCGGGCCGGAGTGGCTGGTGCGGCTGCAGCGGCCGAAGGCCAACCGGCGCATGTCGATCATCGAGAGCCTGCCGCTCGATCCGGCCCGGCGCCTGGTGCTGGTGCGGCTGGATTCCACCGAGCGCCTGCTGCTGCTCGGCGAGGGCCGGCTGCTGGCCGACGTGGCCATGACGCCGCCCCCGGAGACCACCCCGTGATGCGCGAAGCCGTCCGCCGCCTCGGCAAGTTCCTCGGCCGCGCCATCCATCGCCCCACCGGCGCCGAATTGCGCCGCGCGGCGCTGATTTCGCTGGCCACCACTGTCTGCAGCCTGATCGTGCCGGCTGTCGCGCTGGCCCAGGCGGTCAACATCGACCTCGGCACCGGCAATGGCCTGACCGACCGGGTGGTGCAGCTGGTCGGGCTGATCACGGTGCTGTCGCTGGCGCCCTCGATCGTGATCATGACCACCTCGTTCGTGCGCATTATCGTGGTGCTGTCGCTGCTGCGCCAGGCGCTGGGCCTGCAGCAGACGCCGCCCAATGCGGTGCTGATCAGCCTGTCGCTGTTTCTCACCGCCATCGTGATGGGCCCGACGCTGCAGGCGTCCTACGACCAGGGAGTCAAGCCGCTCTTGGACCACAAGATGGAGCTGCCGGCGGCCTTCGGCGCCGCAGCCCAGCCGATCAAGGGGTTCATGCTCTCGCAGGTCAACCAGGACGACCTGGCCCTCTTCCTGCGGCTCTCCAAGACGCCGCGCCCGGCGCAACTCGCCGACACCCCGCTGCAGGTGGTGACGCCGGCTTTCATGATCTCGGAGCTGAAGCGCGCCTTCGAGATCGGCTTCCTGCTCTTCGTGCCGTTCCTGGTCATCGACCTGGTGGTGGCCAGCGTGCTGATGAGCATGGGCATGATGATGCTACCACCGGTGGTGGTCAGCCTGCCGTTCAAGCTGATCTTCTTCGTCCTCGTCGATGGCTGGCGACTCGTGGCCGGCGCCCTCGTGGAGAGCTTCCAGCGCGCGACGGGGACGGGCTAGGCCCGAGGGCCCAGCCCGCGAGCCCCTACATATGCTCGTGGTGCAGCGTCAGCCCGGCGATGCCGGCGGCGACGTTGAGGCCGGTTCCGCCTTCGACGCTCAGCGGCTGCAGGCCGATGGTGTGGTCAGACCCGCCGATGAGCGCATTGGCGCCCAGGCCGACGCCGACGGCCGCATTGGCGGTGATGCCGCCGTAGTGGCCGCTGAGCGCGCCGGGGCCGATGCGGTCGGTCGGTGCGAACACGCCCCAAACGATCACGGCCGACGCCTGGTAACCGACGTCGACGCCGAACTTGCCGATGTCGCCAGAGTAGCGATCCTGGTACTTGCCGTCGGCGCTGGTGTAGGTGCACCGCACCGCATGCGACGAACCGAAGATGAAGCCCCAGCCGCTGGCTTCATGGCACGACAGCGTGCCGACGCGAACGCCATCAGCGCTGGCGGCGGACGCGCAACCCAGCGCCGCGAGCGCGGACACGGCGATCAATAGCTTCTTCATGAGAGGAATCCTCGTTCTTGCCCAACCCTTGAACCGCTAAAGCTTCGCAGGAGACGTTTGGTTCCGCAAGGAGGAGACGATGCGCGACAGGCTGACAGCGCGGGTTGTTCTCCTGGATCCCGACGACCGAATACTTCTGGTGAAGGGGCGACTCCCTGACAATCCCGATGGCCCGGCCTTCTGGTACACTGTGGGCGGCGGTCTGGAGGAGGGCGAGTCCCTGCAAGAAGCCGCCGTTCGCGAGGTTGGCGAGGAGACTGGCTTTACCGACATCGCGCTCGGCGCTCTGCTTTGGTACGACGAGGTGATTCTGGCCGACATCCGGCTGGAGCCGAGGCTGTTCAAGCAGCACTACATCCTGGCGCGCACCGCCGGCGGCCAGCTGTCGCGCGACGGTTGGGAAGATTACGAGCACCAGCTGTCCGACGACATGTGCTGGTGGACGCTGGGAGAGATTCGGCGCTCGCCCGACACCTTCTACCCGATCGGCCTCGCCGACCTGCTGACCGACGTGCTGGCCGGCCGCATCGCCGCCGAGCCGCTGGTGGTCGCGACCCCGGATGGGCCGGTGACGCCGGTTCCGCGGCCCGCCTGAACAGCTCCGCTCGGCATCCAATCCGCCACCGGAACGTTGCTTCCGCAAGGTCGGGGATCGGGAACGAAGAGGAGTTTTGTAATGCGTAAGCTGCTCCTGATCGCAGGCGTGGCCGCCTTGGTCATTCCGGGCATCGCCTCGGCCCAGCCGGGATGCCGCGAGCAACAGCATGAGAACCGGGTGGCCGGCACCGTGGTCGGCGCGGGCTTCGGCGCCCTCCTGGGCGGCGTGATTACCGGCAAGCCGGGCGGCGCGGCCCTGGGCGCGGTCGGCGGCGGCGTGGTCGGCAACGTGGCCGCCGGCTCGTCCACCCATTGCGAGGGCCACTACGACGCCAACGGCGTCTGGCACTACAACGACGGTTTCTATGACAACGCCGGCGCCTGGCACACCGCCAGCGGCTACTACGGCGGCGACGGCAAGTGGGTCGAAGGCGTTGGCCCGTCAGGCGCCCCGCCCGCCGCCGGCGACTACGGCGCGGACGTCGCCTACACCGGCGGACCGACGGACATCAGCGGACGCGAGGACTCGATCGAGAACCGCATCCAGCGTGGCGAGGATGCCGGCGCCATCTCGCACTTCGACGCTGATACCGACCGCAGCCGCCTCGGCGGCATCCGCGATCTCGCCGGACACCTCACCGACCGCCACGACGGCCTCACCAGCGACGACCGCGCCAACCTCGGCGCCCGCCTCGACGACCTGAGCGCCGCCGTCAGCAACCAGTGGCGACCCGCGGACTAGTCGTTTCGGCGACTAGCCCCAGCTCTCCACCGCGCCCGTGCGCCGGGCGGCCAGGGGGCCGGAGCGGTCGGCGGGGAGGCCGGGGCGCTCGGTGGGAGCGCCGTAGAAATAGCCCTGGCCGAACTCGATGCCGGCCCGGCGCACCGCTTCCTCGGCGGCGGCGTTCTCCACCATCTCGGCGACGGTCTTCACCTTCAGCTCGGCGCACATCCGCACCAGGTGGCGCAGGAAGGTCGATTCGCGGCCGCCGTGCTGCAGTTCGCGGATGTAGCTGCCGTCGATCTTGACGATGTCGAAGCTTAGTTGTTGCAAGTAGGCCAGCGAGGCGGCGCCGGCGCCGAAGTCGTCCAGGCAGACCAGGCAGCCGAGGCCGCGCAGCGCCTGGATGTTGCGGTCGGCGAGGCCCAGGTCGTCGATGGTGGCGCTCTCGGTGATCTCGAACATCAGCCGGCCCCCGAGGCCGGCCTGGCCCTTCACCAGCTGGGTGACCTTGGCGATGAAGCCGGGGCTGGTGATGGTGCGCCCCGAGACATTGACCGCCAGCTTCAGCTTGGGGTCCGTCTCGATCTCGCTCGCCGCCCGCTCGACCACCGCCAGGTCCAGCTCCTCGATCAGGTCGAGCTCCTCCGCCATGCGGATCATCGGGAACGGGCTCTGGTGCTCGCCGAAGCGGACCAGCACCTCGTGGTGGTGCAGGAGGCCGGTCTTCAGCGTCACCACCGGCTGGAAGACCAGCTTGAAGCGGCCCTCGGCCACCGCCGCGCCCAGCACCGACGCCTTCTTCAGGGTGTGGCGCACCGAATCGCTGACCGCGTCCTGCAGGCTGAGCGGGGCGGCAACGCCCGCGACTCCGCCCTCGATGAAGTCGTCGAGCGCATAGCGCAGGGCCCGCACCACCTGCGAGGGCGAGGCCTCGCCCTTGAGCGCCATCGAGCGGGCGCCTGGCTTCACTTCGCCGAGCTCGGCGGTCAGCGCCATCAGCCGCTCCAGCCGATGCACGAGCGCCTCGGTGGACTCGCCGGCCGCGCGGACCAGCACATAGCGCTCGTCGCCGACCTGCGCGGCGGCTGCCCCGCCATGCGACTGGGCGCGGATGGCGCCGGCGATGTGGTTACGGAAGCGCTTCTGCGATTCGTCGGTCAACGTGGCCGCGGCCTTGCCGAGGCCCTCCATCTCGACGAACGACAGCTCCAGCGCCTCGCCGGTGGTGCGCGCCGTGTCGAAGAGGGTGCGGGTCACCGCCTCGAACTCCTGGCGGTCGTGCAGGCCGCCGGGCCCCGAGCCGATCAGCGGCGGGGCCGAGCGCGCCAGGGCGCAGGAGATCGAGCCCTCGTTCTGGGCCAGCTTGCAGACCGAGATGGCGAAGGCGCGCGGCCCCTCCGGATGGACGCCGCCGAGGCGGGCCACGACCGGGCCCTGGCGGCAACCGTCGGCGGCGCCGGACATCAGCGCGGCGACCAGGGGCTGGTCGCGCGGGTCGACGAACTCGAGCAGGGAGCGGCCGATCAGGTCGCGTTCGCCAGCGGCGGCGATGACGCCCACCGCGCCGATGGCGAACTGGATCTTGTTGGCCCCGCCCAGCTCGACCAGCAGGTCCGCGCTGGCGAAGGCGAAGCCGAGCAGCCGGTGGGGCGCGATAGGCAAGATTCGGCCTCGGAAAACCTTGGTTCACCAAGAAGCTCGCAGGCGGCGATTAACCGACAGTGTCGAAGCCGGCCGTGCGTCGGCGGCTTGCCGGCGCTAATGCGCGTGTTTCAGGCCCAGGAGCACCAGCAGCGGCAGCAGCACCGGGACGATCACGGCCATCATCGCCTCGCCGGCGATCAGGCCGGAGGCAAGCGGGATCAGGTAGTCGGCCGCCGACTTCGGCCGCAGCTTCTGCCAGACCGCCCCGGCGGCGCCGCCCAGGAACAGTGTCGCCACCGCGGCGAAGGGCAACAGCATGCCCAGGCTGAGGCCGGTCGCCGACGGCACCCAGCGGCGCAGCGCCGGCTTCTGCTCCAGCACCGCGAAGATCACCCCCAGCACGGCGAAGATCAGCATGGCCCAGAGCGCGCTCTGCGGCAGCTTGTCGGCGCCGCCGGCCAGCAGCTCGGCGAAGCCGGCGGTGCGCCGCGAGCCGGGCGCGGCCAGCTGGGCGTTGTCACCGACGATGCCGTAGGTCTTGACCAGCACCGGATAGATGATCGCCAGCGCTCCGGCCCCGATCGGCGCGGCCAGCAGCTGGGCGATGGTCATCGAGCGCGGCGTCGAGCCGATCAGATAGGCGGCGCGGTAGTCCTGCATCAGGCCCTCGGAGGTCACCGCGATGGTGCCGGTCGAGGCGTTGCCCATCATGCCGGCGATCACGCTGCCAGGCGCCAGGAAGGCGAAGAGGCCCTGGCTGAGGTTGGAGAGGGCGCCGATCGGGCCCCAGTTGGTCTCGCCCAGCGCGCGGAGGCCCACCAGCATCAGCGGGACCGCCAGGAGGACCCCGACGATGGTCATCCAGACCGGCAGGCCGAAGAAGAAATACTGGATCGCGCAGAGGGCCGCCGACAGCGCCGCGACCCCGATCAGCACCCAGCGCATGGGAAACTCCCGACTGCCGCCGCCGACGCCGCCCAGGGCGCGGAAGGCCTGGCCCAGCAGCCGCCAGCGCAGCGCCAGCACGGCCATGCCGCCGGCCATGATCATGCCGATGCCGGGCCACATCACCCAGTAGAGCACCTGGGTGCGGGTCGGGTGGTCGGGCAGCACGTGGCTCTGCACCAGCCAGAGCGGCATCACGATCCAGCCCAGCACCCCGCCGACCAGCATCCAGAAGTTCACCCGGAAGCCGACCAGCAGGCCGGTGCCGATGTTGAGCACGCTGTAGGATACGCCGACGCCGAGTTGCGCCAGCACGAGCGCCGCGCCGGCCGCGCCGAGCGTCAGAGCGCCCGGGTCCCACTGCGACGGGATGAAGTTGAAGATCAGCCCGTCCTCGCGCAGCAGCATCGCCAGCGCCGAGACGAGGAGGCCCGCGCCCAGGATCATCGCCGCCCGCCGCGCGGTCAGCCACTTGGGGTCGTCCCTGGCCATGTCCCGCGGCGGATCCAGCACCTGCACCGTCTCGGCCGCCGCCATCCCGTCCGGGAAGGCCAGTTGCTCGTCCTCGATGAAGTGCTTGCGCATCGGCACGGCCAGCAGCACGCCGAGCAAGGAGGCGCAGGTCAGCCAGATGAAGGTCTGCAGCGGGGTCGGATTGATGTGGAAGACGACCAGCTTGGAAGACCGCAGCATGTCGAACGCCGCCAGCACCCCGCACATGAAGGCGGTCTGCGCGGCCGAGGTGCCGGCCGTCTGCACGATGTTGTTCTGCCAGCGGTCATAGCGCTTGCGGGCGATGACGCTGAGGATGACGAAGCCGAAGAAGGCCGAGACGATGGAGACGTTGGGCCCGAAGCCGAGCTTCAGCACCAGGTAGGGGTACATGAGCCCCATGATCGCCGCGACGATCGCGCCAGCGATCAGCGACGGGACAGTCAGTTCGCCGCCCTGATGGGGCGGCGCGGCCGCCATGGCCGGCGCCGCGAACTCGTCGGCAGTGACTTCGGCCATGCGAAAGGGCGCGGATCAGCTCATCGCCGTCCGCGCCCGTCCGGTCAGGGGTGCGGGTGATGCGGCGGAGGCGCCGGGTGATGATGCCCGTGGTGGTGATGGTGGTGGCCGTGGTCCCAGCCCATCGGCATTTCACGGCAGCTGTCCTGGCCGGGGTGGGTGCAGGGCGGATATTCGTCGGCCAGGGCCGGCGCGGCCGCGGCCGCGAGAAGCGCGGCGCTCGCCGCGGCGATCAGTAGACGGTGCATGTCAGGTCGTTCCTAGGACTTAGGGAAGTTGAGAGACGTCTATAGGCGCATTGCGGCGCGCTGCCGCAGGTTAGCGGCCCCGGCCCCGACTGCAAACAACGAAACGTTAGAACGTCCGCGTGGATAACAGAAGGTGGGCGACGGATTCGGCTGACGAGGCCACGCCCGGCGGGTGGCTGGAATGATGGCGGCGATGGCGCGCAAAGCGCGCCGGACAGAGACCGGGGTCGACACCCCGCTGGAGGCGCGGCTCCGGCTGCTGCTGGCCAGCGGCGGCGACGACCGCATCTGGCCGGACCCGGTCAGCCGCCGCAATCGCTATGGCGCCACGGCCGACCCGGCGCCGGGCGAGCTCTGGTTCTCCTCCTCGACCGCCTCCGCCATCTCGCCGCGCGGCTGGAGCGCGGCCCGCGAGGCGCTGGCGCGGCTGATCGCGCCTGGCCCCTCGACCATCGTCGACGTGTTCGACGGCCTGCGCCGCCGCCTGCTCGCGCTCTACGGCGCGCCGGGGGCCGAGGCCGTGCTGTCCGCCTCCGGCACCGAGGCAGAACTGGTGACCCTGTCGCTGTCGCTGGCGCTGGCCGGTGGCGGCCCGCTGGTCAACATCGTGGTCGCGCCGGCCGAGACCGGCTCGGGCGTGCCGGCCGCAGCCTCCGGCCGCCACTTTCTCGGCCAGACACCCCTGGGCGGCGCGGTGGACAAGCGCCGCCGCCTCGTCGGCTGGGAGGGCGCCGATCTCGCGCTCGAGGCCATCGAGATTCGCGACGCCTGCGGCGCGCCGCGCCCCATGGCCGAGATCGACGCCGAAGCCGCCGAGCGCACCGCCCGCGCCGTCGCCGCCGGCGCCTTCGCGGTGCTGCACGTGCTCGACGCGTCCAAGACCGGCCGCCCTGGCGTCAGCCGCGAGGCCGCCCGCGCCATCCTGGCCGACCACCCCGGCCGGGTGCTGGTGGTGGTCGACGCCTGCCAGCTGCGCTCGCCCGCCGAAGCGCTGCGCCGAGACTTGAGCGACGGCTTCGCGGTCATGCTCACCGGCTCCAAGTTTGCTGCCGGCCCGGCTTTCTGCGGCGTCCTGCTGCTGCCGGCCGCCCTGGTCGACGAGCTGGCCACGACCCGGCCCGCCGCCTCGCCGCTCGCGCCCTATTCCGCCGCGCTCGACTGGCCCAAGGCGCTGCGCTGGCCCTTCGCCGCCGGCCTCTCGCACCCCGCCAACCTGGGCCTTGGCCTGCGCTGGACCGCGGCCCTGGCCGAGATCGAGGCTTACGAGGCCGTGCCGGCCGCCGAGCGCGCCGCGCTGCTGGCGCAGTTCGGCCGCGCCGTCGCCGCGCACGTCGCCGCCGACCCCGGCCTCGCCCTGCTGGAAGACGCGCCCGCCGCGCCCGGCCTGATCCCCATCATCCACGCCGACGGTTCCGACCCGCGGCCGGCTTACGAAGCCCTGGCCCGCGGCGACGGCGGCGCGCGGCCCTGCCACCTCGGCCAACCGGTCGTGGTCGGCGCGCGCACCGCGCTTCGGGTCTGCGCCAGCATGCCGATGATCGTCGGCGCGGCGCAGGCCGGCTTTGCATCCATCCAATCCGATCTCAATGAGGCATTCGACGCTTGGGCCAGGCTGCGCGGGTAATCCGAACCACTCCGGCCGAGCCGGCGACCTCGCTCGATCCGGCCGACTGGGCCGGGTTCCGCGCCGCCGCGCACGCCGCCCTGGACGCGGCGATCGGCCGGCTGGAAGCGGCCGGCGACGGCCCTGTCTGGCGCCCGACGCCGGATGACGTCCGCGCCCGCTTCGACGCGCCGCTGCCCCGCGAGGGCCGGGCCCTGGAGCCGGTGATCGCCGACGTCGAGGCGCTGATCGCCCCTTATGTGGTCGGCAACACCCATCCGCGCTTCTTCGGCTGGGCCCATGGCGCCGGCACCCCGGCCGGCATGGTGGCCGAGCTGATCGCCGCGGGCCTCAACGCCAATTGCGGCGGGCGTGACCACGTCGGCCCCATCGTCGAGCGCCAGATCGCCAGCTGGGCGGCCGAGGCCTTCGGCTTCCCGGCGACCAGTTCCGGCGTCTTCACCACCGGCACCTCGCAGGCCAACTTCCTGGCCACGCTGGTGGCCCGCGACGCCGCCTTCGGCCACCGGGTGCGGGGCAGGGGGCTGAAGGCCAGCGCCCGCCAGCTCTGCGCCTACACGTCGGCCGAGGCGCACGGCTGCGTCTCCCAGGCGATGGAGCTGTCCGGCATCGGCAGCGATTTCCTGCGCTCGATCGAGTGCGACGTCGACGGCGCGGTGCGCATCGACCTGCTGCGCCACGCCATCGCCGAGGATCGCGCCGCGGGCCTGGCGCCCTTCCTGATCGTCGGCACCGCCGGCGGCGTCAACTTCGGGGCCTTCGACGACCTTTCCGCCCTGGCCGATCTCGCCGAGAGTGAGCGCCTGTGGCTGCACGTCGACGGCGCCTTCGGGGCCATGACCCGGCTCGCGCCCGGCCTCGCAGCCCTGACCCACGGCCTGGAGCGCGCCAACTCGGTCGGCTTCGATTTCCACAAGTGGGCCCATGTGCCCTACGACGCCGGCTTCCTGCTGGTGCGCGACGCCGAAGCCCACAAGGGGACCTTCGCCTCGCCGGCCGCCTACCTCTCGCGCCTGCCGGGCGGTCTTGCGGCCGGCGAAGACTGGCCCTGCGACTACGGCCCGGATCTTTCCCGCGGATTTCGCGCGCTGAAGGTGTGGCTGACCTTCCAGACGCTGGGCGCCGACGCCATCGGCGCGGCGATCGAGGCCAACTGCGCCGCCGCCCGGCGCCTCGCCGCCCACGTCACCCTCTCCGAGCATTTCGAGCTGGCCGCGCCGACGCCGCTCAACATTGTCTGCTTCCGCCTGGCGGGCGACCGCGGCGGCGTGCTCAGCCAGGAACTGGTGATGCGCCTGCAGGAGCGGGGCCTCGCCGCGCCCTCCACCACCCGCATCGGCGGCAAGTCGGCGATCCGCGCGGCGGTCTTCAACCACCGCACCACGGTGGCCGATATCGACGGCTTCTTCGCCGACGCCACCCGCCTCGCTATCGAGCTGCGCGACGTGGGCCCCGCCGACCTGCCGCGGTGACGGCCGGTCGCAGGCGGGCATAAGCTTTGATTAAGCATACCAGCCCAAGAAGCCGGCTTCAGCCTGCGGACGAAAACGCCATGGCCGCGGTGGGTCGCGCTCCTCTCCAGCCAGCATCCCGACCTGGCCAGCGCCGGGCCGAGGCAGACGACGGCAACCTGATGGTCCGCCTCTCGCGCATGGCCGATGCGGCGGGCCTGCCGACCACCCGGTTGATGGCCGACTTCGCCGCCCTGTCGCTGGGGCCCGGCCACCTCACCGCCGCGGACTACGAGCGCCTGCGGCTCTACGACGAGGGCCTCTGGGGCGCGGCCGATCGGCGCGAGGTGGCGGGGCTGCGGCGCGGCCACGAGATCGTGCGCCAGGCCAACTTCCGCGCCGACGCCCATGGCCTGGTCGCCGACCGGCTCGCCTGCGACGCCTACCTCGCCGCCCACGGCCTGCCGACCGCGCCGGTGCTGGCGATCTTCCGCGCCGGCCTCGCCACGTCGGGGCAGAACCTGCTGCGCGACCGCGGCGAGCTGCGCGACTTCCTCAAGGCCCACAGCAACCGCCCGCTGGTCGCCCAGCCCGCCGAGGGCGGCCGCGCCCGGCTGCTGTTCGCCGATCGCGGCCACGACCCGGCCGCCGACATCGAGCGGCTGATCGTCGAGACCGGCGACACGCCCGGCGTCAGCTGGCGGCTGCAGCCGCTGCTGACCCCGCACCCAGCTTACGGCAAGCTCACGGGTGGGCGGCTGGCCCCGGTGCAGCTGCTGACTATCGCCGACGACATCGGCGTTAGGGTGTTCCGCGCCCTCTGGCGGCTTGGCGGCCGCGACGACCTGGTCGCCAGCCTCGACTTGGAGAGCGGCCATGCCCTCGACCTTTTCCCGGCCGCCTCGCCGCACCTGATCGAGGCCGCCCCCGCCGACCTCGCCGTGCCCGACTGGGAGCTGCTGAAGGCCACGGCCGGCGAGGGGGCGCGGCTCTTCAGCCAGTTCGGCCTCCTGGGCTGGGACATTGGCCCAGGCGAGTCCGGCCCGGTGATCCTGGGCGCCGATCCCGCGCCGGACTTCACGCTTTGCCAGCTGGCGGCGCGCCGCGGCGTGCTCGAACCGGAGTTCCTGGCCTTCCTCGCCGACCGGCGGCATCTCGCGGGCGGTTGAGCCGGCCGCGCTCCCGCCGTAAGGCGGTCGGCCGCGCCTTGGCCCAATGGCGCGCTTGGGGGAGCCCGACCTGCCGATCCTTGTCGTCCTTATCGGTCTTGGCCTCGCCACAGGCCTCGCCACCCTCTTCGGCGGGGCGCTGGCGCTGCGGTTCCGCGATCAGATCCCGCTGATCCTCGGCTTTTCCGCTGGCGCGGTGATCGGCGTCGCCCTCTTCGACCTGATCCCCGAGGCGCTGGAGCTGACTGGCGGCGTCGCTGCACCGGGCGTGGTGCTGGGCCTGACCGGTCTCGGCTTCTGCGCCTACATGATCCTGGGGCGCACCGTCGGGGTCGCGACCGAGGGCCGCGGCGGCCACCTGGGCCCGGCCAGCCTGACCTTGCACAGCCTGCTCGACGGCGTCGGCGTCGGCCTCGCCTTCCAGATCGCGCCCGCCATCGGCGTGGTCACCGCCGTGGCCGTGCTGGCCCACGATGTGGCCGACGGGGTCAACACCGTGACGCTCAGTCTCTCCGGCGGCGGCGGGACCGGCCGGGCGCGCGGCTGGCTGATCGCCGACGCGGCCGCGCCCCTGGTCGGCATCGGCCTCACCCGGCTGGTCAGCGTGGGGCCGGCGCCGCTGGGCCTCGCCATCGCCCTCTTCGCCGGCCTCTTCCTCTACATCGGCGCCAGCGAGCTCGCTCCCGCCAGCCACCGCGCCCAGCCGCGCATCCTGACCAGCCTCGCCACCCTGGCCGGCATGGCGATGATCTGGCTCGTGGTGCGCTTGGCCGCCGGCTGACCGACTCGCCCGGAGTGTGCGCTACCGAACAGTGTGCCCGCCCGGCGGCTGGCATGGTTCAACCTGAGCAGCAGTTGCTCTAGGGACAGGGTCAGAGGGATTGAGCGGCGTCACTCGCGGGCGACAGGCGAGGGCGGCGCCCAAAAGAGAAACGCCGCATGCTGAGACTGCCGCCGCCCATCTGGACGATGATCTTCCTCGCGCTGACGGCCGGCGCCGGCTGGGCGATCGGCTGGCCGGCGATCCCGTGGCCGCCGCACCGCGACCTGGTGGGCATGGCGATCTTCTTCGCCGGCGGCGTCCCGCCACTCTGGGCCTACCTGGTGTTCCGCAGTGAAAACAACAACATCGACCCGCTGGCCGAGACCAACAGCGGCGTCATCACCTCCGGCCCGTACGCCTTCAGCCGCAATCCGATGTACCTCGGCCTTCTGATTATAGCCTTTGGCGCGGCGCTTTGGGTGGGCGCCTGGCCGATGCTGGCCGCGCCCCCGGCGGTGTTCCTGGTGGCCAACTTCGTCCACATCCCGTTCGAAGAGGCGAAGCTGCGGCGGCAGTTCGGCGGAGCGTTCGACGCTTATGCGTCGCGGGTGCGGCGGTGGGTGTGACGCCTATGCGAGACGCCGGCCGGCGGACGGGCTGAGGCGTCGACCGATCGGAAAGACTCGCCTGCGTCCTTCGACGCCCTTCTCTCGATCTCCGAGATTGAAGGTGGCCTGCGAATCACGCGGCCAGTAGAGCGGCCGGGCTTATCGCGGTCTTTGACATCGTAGACGACGCAGCCGAACTCACTGCCCCGGTCCGGCCACCGTCAATAACGGTGATTTAGGGTGAAACTGGGAATCCCAAGCCCGATTCCCAGTCCGCCGCGAGCCCGCCGGCTACTGGATGCGCGTCCAGGCCAGCCCCAGGAAAGTCGCGTGGGTGGCGTCGCTCAGCACGAAGGGCAGGGTCCCGGAATTGGCGCCCACCGGCGTGCCCGGCATGCAGCCGCCCGCCGTGCAGACCGTCCAGCTGGCGCGCTGGTACTGGAAGGCATTGGGAGCCGAGAACCGGTACTGCCCGGAATCGACGATATTGCCCGCCGCGCCGCCGCCATAGACGCCGTTGCCGCCCTCGACGGTGATCTGGCGCTGGTAGCGCCCATCGGCGGTCAGGGTCATGGTCTGCACGTCGCTCGAGGTAACCTGGGGCGTCATGCCGCTGGGCGTCCCCTCGACCTGCGAGCGCCACACCCCGGCGATCGACTGCGCCATCGCCGCGGCCGGCGCCATCGCCGCTAGCGCCGCCACCCCGGCCGCCGCCAGGGCGACCCACCGCCGTTGGATCTGGCACGTCATCATCACTCACCTCACTGAAGTTGGTCGGTGTAGTCTCGCCATCGGCCCCGGTGGGCGCATCGTGCAAATGCAGGAGAACATCTTGCCAACTCGGAACAAATCGCGTACATCGAGACTCGGTTCGGCGAAGCCCAGGGAAATCGCGGCGGGCGCGGTCGGGGCAGCGGAATCATGGGATAGAAGGGGCTCTAGGCAACATGGCGAACCCGGCGTTGAAGCTCGTGGCACAGACCGATAGCGACAAGGCGCGGGCGCTCGAGGCCGCGCTCACCCAGATCGACCGCGCCTTCGGCAAGGGCTCGGTGATGAAGCTGGGCGGCAAGAACAAGGTGGGCGAGATCGAGTCGGTCTCCACCGGCTCGCTGGGTCTCGACCTGGCGCTGGGCATCGGTGGCTTGCCGAAGGGCCGCATCGTGGAAATCTACGGGCCGGAGAGCTCGGGCAAGACCACCCTCGCCCTGCACGTCGTGGCCGAGGTGCAGAAGATCGGCGGCACCGCCGCCTTTATCGACGCCGAGCATGCGCTCGACCCGTCCTACGCCCACAAGCTCGGGGTCAACCTCGACGACCTGCTGGTCTCCCAGCCCGACACTGGCGAACAGGCGCTCGAGATCACCGACACCCTGGTGCGCTCCGGTGCGGTGGACATCATCGTGATCGACTCGGTGGCGGCGTTGACGCCGCGGGCCGAAATCGAAGGCGAGATGGGCGACCAGCTCCCCGGCCTGCAGGCGCGGCTGATGAGCCAGGCGCTGCGCAAGCTCACCGCGTCGATCTCGAAGACCAATACCCTGGTCATTTTCATCAACCAGATCCGCATGAAGATCGGGGTGATGTACGGCAGTCCCGAGACCACGACCGGTGGCAATGCGCTGAAGTTCTACGCTTCCGTCCGGCTCGACATCCGCCGGACCGGCTCGGTGAAGCTGCGCGACGAGATCGTCGGCAACAATGTCCGCGTCAAGGTGGTGAAGAACAAGGTCGCTCCGCCGTTCCGCGAGGTCGAGTTCGACATCATGTACGGCGTCGGCATTTCAAAGCTGGGCGAGATCATCGACCTCGGCGTGAAAGCCGGGGTGGTGGAGAAGTCCGGCTCCTGGTTCTCGTTCGCGAGCGAGCGGATCGGCCAGGGCCGCGACAACGTCCGCGAGTTCCTCAAGTCCAACCCCGACATGGCCGCCCGCATCGAAAAAGCCGTCCGCAGCGCCGGCGACAAGATCGAGGAAGAGCTGCTGGTCGGACCGACCCTCGCCGACGACGAGGAAGACGGCTCACTCTGACGCGTTCGGGTCCGCCCGCGGCTCCCCACGCCGCCGGCCTCGTCCGAAGCCCTCGCCGATCTACGTGATCGTCGGGCGAGGCTGCGGGCGAACGCCGGCCGGCGCGCCGCCGACGACCCACCCTGCGAGCGGCGGCCCCGTCGTCCCGGGCCGCGCAAGGGCGCCAAGGACCGGCCCGCCAATCCACCGGTCCAACCCCACGCCCTCGCCAAGGCCCACCCCGCCCGGCGGGGCCGCCGCTCGCACACTCCGCCACACTCCGCTCCTCACCCGCGCAGCGAGGGAGGAGCGATGAAATTCCGCCCCGCAATCCCCATCCTTTGAGGTCGCCCGCGCAGATGCTAGAGGGCGCCCTCAAGCTTGAAGCCGGTCCCATGCCCAGTCTGAACGACGTCCGCAGCCTGTTCCTCAGCTACTTCGGTGGCAACGACCACGCCGTGCTGCCGTCGGCTCCGCTGGTGCCGAAGGCAGACCCGAGCCTGCTGTTCGTCAACGCCGGCATGGTGCCGTTCAAGAACTACTTCACCGGCGCTGAAACGCCGCCGTCGCTGCGCGCGACGACGTCGCAGAAGTGCGTCCGCGCCGGCGGCAAGCACAACGACCTCGACAACGTCGGATATACCGCCAGGCACCATACTTTCTTCGAGATGCTGGGGAATTTCTCCTTCGGCGACTACTTCAAGGAAGAGGCGATCGAGCACGCCTGGCGTCTGCTGGCCAAGGAGATGGCGATCGACACCAGCCGGCTGCTGGTCACCGTCTACCACACCGATGACGAGGCCGCGGCGCTGTGGCGCAAGATCGCCGGCCTGCCCGACGAGCGCATCCTGCGCATCGCGTCCGCCGACAACTTCTGGTCCATGGGCGATACCGGCCCCTGCGGCCCGTGCTCCGAGATCTTCTACGACCACGGCGCCCACATCCCCGGCGGCCCGCCCGGCTCGCCGGACGAGGACGGCGACCGGTTCGTGGAGATATGGAACCTGGTCTTCATGCAATACGAGCAGCACGCGGACGGCCGGCGCACCGACCTGCCGCGACCCTCGATCGACACCGGCATGGGCATCGAGCGCCTCGCTGCCGTGCTGCAGGGCGTGCACGACAACTACGACATCGACCTCTTCCGCAAGCTGATCGCCGCCAGCAAGGCGCTGACCAGCAATGCGCCGACCAACGGCCCCTCGCACCGGGTGATCGCCGACCACCTGCGCTCGACCAGCTTCCTGATCGCCGACGGGGTCAGCCCGTCGAACGAGGGCCGCGGCTATGTGCTGCGCCGGATCATGCGCCGGGCCATGCGCCACGCCCACCTGCTGGGCGCGGGCGAGCCCTTGATGCATCGCCTCGCGCCGACGCTGATCGAGGAGATGGGCGGAGCCTATCCGGAGCTGCGCCGCGCCGAGCCGGTGATCATCGAGACCCTGCGCCAGGAGGAAGAGCGCTTCCGCCGCACCCTCGGTCGCGGCATGGCCCTGCTTGACGAAGCGACCGCGCATCTGGGCGCCGGCGACGTGCTTTCCGGCGAGACCGCGTTCAAGCTCTACGACACCTATGGCTTCCCGCTCGACCTGACCCAGGATGCGGTGCGCGCCAAGGGCATGACCGTTGATACCGCCGGCTTCGATGTCGCCATGGAGCGCCAGCGCACCATGGGCCGCGAGAACTGGGGCGGCTCCGGCGAGGCGGCGCAGGGCGCGGTCTGGCTGCGGCTGCGCGACCGGCTCGGGCCGACCGTCTTTACCGGCTACGACGCCATCGAAGGCACGGGCGAGCTGCTCGCCCTGGTCAAGGGTGGCGTCGAGGTCGATGCGGCCGAAGTGGGCGACGAGGTCGAGGCCATCTTCGACCGCACCCCCTTCTACGCCGAGAGCGGCGGCCAGGCGGGCGATCGCGGCGAGATCGAGTGGCCGGGCGGCCGCGCCATCGTCACCGACACCCAGAAGGAAGCTGGAGACGTCCACGCGCACGCCCTGAAGATCACCGAGGGCCGGCTCGAGATCGGCGTCCGCGCCCGGCTGGCGGTCGACGCCGCGCGCCGCGCCCGCACCCGGCTCAACCACTCCGCGGCCCACCTGGCGCACGCGGCGCTGAAGCATGTGCTGGGGCCGCACGTGGCCCAGAAAGGCCAGCTGGTCGACGGTGATCGCATGCGCTTCGACTTCAGCCACGGCGCGCCGCTGAAGCCGGCCGAGCTCGAGGCCATCGAGACCGAGGTCAACGCGGTGATCCGCCAGAACCTGCCCGCCCTCACCCAGGAGATGGGGCCGCAGGAAGCCATCGACGCCGGCGCCATCGCCCTCTTCGGCGAGAAGTACGGCGACAGCGTGCGGGTGCTGACCCTCGGCCGCGACCTCGGCGGCGACGGCGCCTACTCGGTCGAGCTTTGCGGCGGCACCCACGTGGCGCGCACCGGCGACATCGCCCTCTTTAAGATCGTCTCCGAGCAGGGTATCGCGGCCGGCGTCCGCCGCATCGAGGCGCTGACCGGCGAGCCGGCGCGGCAGTGGCTGCTGGCCCAGGCTGGGGTCGCCAAGGGCCTCGCCGACCAGTTCAAGGTCCCGGTCTCCGAGGTGCCGGCCCGGGTCGAGGCGATCCAGGCGCAGGCCCGCAAGGCCGAGCGCGACCTCGCCGACGCGCGCAAGCAGTTGGCGCTGGGCGGCGGCGGCTCGGGCGCTGCGTCCGCGGTGGAAGACGTCGGCGGCGTGCGGTTCGACGGCAAGGTGGTCGAGGGCGTCTCGCCCAAGGACATGCGCCCGCTGGTGGATGAGGCGCGCAAGCGCATCGGCCAGGGCGGCGTGGTGGCCTATGCCGCTGTCAACGAAGGCAAGGCCTCGATCGCAGTGGCGATCACGCCGGACCTCGTCGGCCGCTTCGACGCCGCGGCCCTGGCTCGCGCCGCGGTGGCGGCGATGGGCGGCCAGGGCGCCGGCGGCAAGCCCGACTTCGCCCAGGGCGGCGCCCCCGACGGCGCCAAGGCGGCCGACGGCGTCGCGGCGGTGAAGGCGGCCCTCGCGGCCTGAGCGCCTTAGTAGGCCCGCGCGATCAGCACCTCTTCCACGGCCGGCTGGCCGGTGAAGAGGCAGGTCCCGCCGGCGCCCGACTGATCCAGCGGGATGTTGCGCAGGGTGAGCTTCAGGGTCTTCAGCCGCGCCTCGATCGCCTCCAGCGCTGCGCCGGTCGGGCGGGACCACGGAGCCTTCACCCAGCCGCGGAAGGCGACCGCGTCGTCCTCGTCGTCGGCGACGGCGCCGTAGTAGTCGGCGAGGTCGGCGAAGGAGGCGATGTCGGTGCGGATGTTGCCGTCCAGCATGGCCTTGGCGTCGTTGAAGAGGCTCGCCTGGATTTCCTCCAGCATCACGGGCGCCTTGGCGATGAATTCGGCGAGCGGCATGACCTGAGAGGCGATCTTATCGCCGTCGCGCAGCCGGTCACGGCGCATGAAGGTGACCTGGCCGGCGGCGGCGTCGCGGGAGCCCACTTCGACGATAAGCGGTGCGCCGCGGCGCACCCATTCCCAGCGCTTGTCGGCCGAGCGGGAGCCGCGGGTGTCGAGAAGGGCGCGGACGCGCTCGTCGAAGGCGTGGGCGCCCTTGGTCAGCGCCTTCACCAGCGCCTCGCCGAAGGCCAGCACCTCGGCGTCCTCCGGCTTGTCGCGCAGCATCGGCACCACCACGATCTGGCGGGGCGCGATCTTGGGCGGCAGGCGCAGGCCGTCGTCGTCGCCGTGGGTCATCACCACCCCGCCGACCAGGCGCGTCGAGACCCCCCAGCTGGTGGTGTGGCAGTACTCCAGCTCGCCCGCGGCGCTCTGGAAACGGATGTTCTGGGCGTGGGCGAAGTGCTGGCCGAGGTAGTGCGAGGTGCCGGCCTGCAGCGCCTTGCCGTCCTGCATCATCGCCTCGATCGAGAAGGTCGAGACCGCGCCGGGGAAGCGTTCGTTCTCCGGCTTCTCGCCGGCGATCACCGGCACGGCCAGGGTGGTCTCGGAAAAGTCGCGGTAAACCTCGAGCATGCGCATGGTCTCGGCCCGAGCGTCCGCGGCGTCGGCGTGGGCGGTGTGGCCCTCCTGCCAGAGGAACTCCGAGGTGCGCAGGAAGAGGCGGGTGCGCATCTCCCAGCGCACCACATTGGCCCACTGGTTGATCAGCATCGGCAGATCGCGGTGGCTCTTGATCCAGCGCTGGAAGGCATCGCCGATGATGGTCTCGGAGGTGGGTCGCACGATCAGCGGCTCTTCCAGCTTGGCGTCGGGATCGACCTCCAGCTTGCCGCCCACGTTCTTCAGCCGGTGGTGGGTGACCACCGCCATCTCCTTGGCGAAGCCTTCGACGTGCTCGGCCTCCTTGGCGAAGAACGAAAGCGGGATGAAGAGCGGGAAGTAGGCGTTGACGTGCCCGGTTTCCTTGATGCGGCGATCGAGGTCGCGCTGCATCTCCTCCCAGACGCCATAGCCCCACGGCTTGATGATCATCATGCCGCGCACCGGGCTGACCTCCGCCAGGTCGGCCTCGCGATTGATGGCCTGGTACCATTCGGGAAAGGTCGAGCGATTGCCGGTCATCCGGCTGACGCTCAGAGCGCGTTGCATAGGGAGCCTCCTGAGGCGCGCTTGCATACCCGCGCCGCCGCGGGCGCGCCACCCGGATCAGGCGATGCGGCGCCCGTCGACCGCGGCCAGGCGCAGGTAGGTGCGCCCGGCGGCGTGACCGTTGACCGCCACGATGGAGAGGCCGGCGAGAGGGGCGAGGGAGATGCCAAAGAGCGGCTGGCAGAGGCCGAGGAAGCGGTCGGCGACACCCGCGGGCCCGATCAGCGGCGCCAGCAGCATTTCCAGCCGCAGCTGCGGCGCGCTCTCCGCGCCGCACTCGGCTGCGATCACCATCGGCTCGCCGGCGATCAGGCTGGCCCCGAGCAGGGCCGCGGCGCGGCCGCGGTGTTCGGCGCGCCAGAGCTCCAGCAGGCTCTCGCCGGCCAGCTGGCGCCGGCACAGCTCGATCATCGCCTCGCCGGCCAGGCGGAAGCGCACGTCAGTGGTTTCGCGCGCAGCGATGAAGGCGCGCGGGGCCAGGGCGGGGAAGTCGGTCGGGTCGACGTCGGCGCGTAGCGGCATCGGGCGGCCCGATCTGAGGCCACGCCAATAGTCTATCAACAGTTCCGTGTTCGAATGGAACATGAGCGTCGCCCCTGAAGCCCTTGTCGCGGTTGCCGAACCAGGCCGCACGAGGGTTGCAAGGCAGCGGCGGACCAGTCGGTCAATGGGTCAAAACGGGACAGTCCCGCCGAGGCCTCCGACTGAACGCAAGTTCGAGGGGAGCCAGACAATGGCCAACGGAACCACCATGCGGTCGCTTATCACCGGCGTCGGCTTCTGGCTGATGGCGCTCTTCGCCGTGCCGGCGATGGCGATCGCCGGCGGCTCGGGCGGCTGCGGCTGCACGCCGCCGACGCCTCCGGTGACGCCGCCATCGACCACCTGCTGCTCGCCGGCGCAGAACATCGTGGTGCCGGGCGTCAACGTGTTCGTCGCGCCCAGCGTCAATGTGAACGTGCAGGCTTCCAGCACCGCCACCGCGGTGACCAACGCCCAGGCCCAGACCTTCGTCGGCGGTGGCGGCGGTTCGGCCTCGATGATCGGGCCGGGCGCGGTCAGCGTCATCAACCTCGGCGTCGGCGGCTCGGATCGCGAGGCTTACGAGGCGACCCGCACCCGGATCGAGAAGGTGGTGATCCAGGCCTTCTGCTTCGACGACAAGGACGTGCCGCACCCGGCCTCGCAGGTCACCCCCGACCGCGACATCGACGAGGCCTATGACGGCGAAGTCTACCGCTGCATCGCCGGCGCCCACATGCAGGTGACGATCGCCAAGTGGGCCGAGCAGATCTCGTTCGAGGGCGGCCAGACCTTGACCTGCGTCAAGGGCGAGGCGCTCTACCACGTGCCCGGCCATGGCGGCGGCAAGCTGGAATGCCGGACCCAGATCCCGGCCCGCGACTGCAACGAACGCTCGCTGCTGCGCCGCTTCGGCGCCGGCATCAAGGTGCTCACCATGGTGATCACCGAGCGCTACACCGCCTACCGCGAATCCAGCCACGCGAGCACTTCCGGCGTGATCAGCCTCGACGGCGGCGTCGGCGGGGTGGTGTACTAAGAAACCCGCCCTCCCCGAGCGGGGGAGGCACGACCGATAAGCGGCCAGAGTAGGGGCGTCAGAACGCGCCTCCGTCCTGGCCGTTTTCGCGTCCGGCCGGTTCCTTCTCCCGCTCCGGGAGAAGGTGGCGCCGTAGGCGTCGGATGAGGGTCACTCTCCGAACGACGAGCTTTACTGCGAAGGGCGCGTCGCCTCGAACCGATACTCTGAGAGCTCCCCTCATCCGGCGCTTCGCGCCACCTTCTCCCCCCGGAGAAGGGCATTGTTGGGGGCTTGCGCGGCGCTCAGGGCGTTTTCGGCCGGATCTCCAGCTTCCATGAGGTGTCGTCGCGCAGGTAGGTCTGGGCGGCGTGCTGGAGATCGGCGGCGGTGACGCGTTCGAGGCCGGGCTCGGCCGAGCGGATGGCGTCGAGCAGGCGCGGGTCGGCCTGGGCCCCGGAGAGGCTGTCCAGCCAGTACTGGTTGGTCGCCTGGGCCTTTTCCAGCGCGTCGATGGCCGGCTTCTTGGCCCGCTCCAGCTCGTCGGGCGTGACCGGCGTGGTGCGCAGGTCCGCGGCGATCTTGGCCACGTCCGTGAAGAACCCGTCCAGCTTCTCCGGCGGCGCCTCCATCTGGGCGCTCATGTAGCCCCAGTGCGGGAACACCGTGCTCGAAGCCTCGCCGGCGTTGGGCGAATAGGTGACGCCCTGCTGCAGGCGCAGCACATCGATCAGCCGCAGCTGCATCACCCGCGCCAGCATGGAGTTGGTGCGGCTGGCGTTCACGTTGGCGAAGAAGTCGTCGGTCGGCCAGGCGATGAAGGCGATGCCCTGGTCGGCGCGGCCGCTGTGGGTCTCCACCACCGGCGTCGCCACAGGGGCGGGGAAGAGGGTGTTGTTGGGCGGGTTTCCCGGCGGCGCTGGATCGGGGCGCTTCGGCAAGGCGCCGAAGGTCTCGGCCACCGCGGCGATTGCCTTGTCCACCGTGACGTCGCCGACGATGGTCACCTCGAGCGGACCCGACGACAGTGCCGATCCCATTTCGCCGCGGAGCTGATCCTCGCTCTCGCCAGCGATTTCGGAGAGGCTGGGGAAGGTCCAGCGCCGGTCGCCGCGGCGCAGCAGGCCCTCGATGTCGCGCGACATGACCCCGCTGTCGGTGGCCGCCAGCTGGGTCTCCAGCGCCGGGCCATAGCCTTGCAGCCGCTGGAACGCCTCCGGCCGCCAGCCCGGATCGGCCACATAGGCGGCCAGCACCTGCATCTGGGTCTCCAGGTCGTCGCTGCGCGTCTTGCCGGCGAGGGTGAAGGCGTTGGGCAGGATGCCGGCGCTGACGTCGTAGACCTGGCCGGCCAGCGCCCGCTCGGCGTCGTCGGCCGTGATCTTGGCGAGCCCGCCCTCGACGAAGGCCGACTCGGCCCAGCTCATCGCCTGGCGGTTCGGCGGCTCGCCGACCCGGCCGTCGCCGAAGCGCACGCGCACCAGCACCTGGTCCTTCTCGAACTTGGTCGGCTTGATGGTCAGCCGCACGCCGTTGTCGAAGCGCACGAAGACCGTGTCGAGGTCGGTGATCTCCTTGCGGTCGACGACCTTCCCCGGCGTGCCGAAGGTCGTATAGGGCCAGTCGACCTGGGTCGGCGCCGTCGGCGCGGCGACCGGGGCCGTGCTGGCGGCGGCGAAGGCGGTGCGAATCGCGGCGACACCGCCATCCACCGCGGTGGGCGTCGACATGAACACCAGCGGCCCGCCGCCCTGGAACGCGTCCTTCAGCGCCGCCGAGACCTGCTCGGCGGTCAGCCCCTTGATGGTTTCGTCGAACAGGGCCAGCTCCTCGGCCGGGCTGATCACCACGTCGCGGTCGGAAAGCGAGCCGGCGATATCGTCGGCCAAGTTCGGAGTCTCGCGGGTCGACGCCGCCGCGACCTCGTTCTTCAGTTCGGCCTCGTCCTCGGTGATCTCGCGGGCCAGTTCGTCCGGGCGCACGCCGTATTGCACGGCGCGGCGCACTTCGGCCTCGGCGGCGGTCAGCGCCTGCTTCCAGTGATCCTGCGGGGTGATGACCACCACGTCGGTGATGCGTTCGGTGCGCAGCTCGGTTTCACGGCCCGCGCCCGCCGAGGTAAAGGGGGGCGCGGAGCTGCGCGTCAGCGTGGCGAAGCGGCGGTTCAGCACCGCCAGCCCCAGCTGCTCGATGGTCAGGCGCTTGCGCTTGGCCACGGTGTCGGCGTCGAGATCGGGTGGCGTGACCCAGGCCAGTTCGAAGGCGGTGGGCGCGCCGGGCTCGACATCCATGCGCACGTCCGGCGTGCGCGGCTTGACCGGGCCCATGTCGGGGTCGGGACCGGCGGGGCCGACGCCCACCCAGTTGCTGAAGCGGGCCTTGATCTTGGCCTCGATGGCGTCCGGATCGATGTCGCCGACCACGACCAGCGTCGCCCGCTCGGGGCGGTAGTAATGCTGATAGATGTCGAGCAGCCGGTCGCGGTTGGCGCTCTGGATGATCGGCACAAGGCCGATCGGGTAGCGCTCCGGCGGCCGCTGGCCCTCCATGGTGAAGCCGAGCTGCGACTTGAAGATCCTGTACGACGGCGAGTCGCGCAGCCGCTCCTCGGAGAGGATGACGCTGCGCTCCTGGTTCATCGCGGTCTGGTCGAGGGTCAGGTTGCTGGCGATCTCGCGCAGCAGCATCAGCGAGGTGTCGACCGTCTGGTCGTCCGCCTTGGGCAGGTTGAACTTGTAGGTGGTGTTGTCGAAGCTGGTGCCGGCGTTGGTGTCGGCGCCGAAGGCGAGGCCCAGGCGCTCCAGGTCCTGCACCATCTCGCCGCGCGAGGGCACGTTGGTCGAGCCGTTGAAGGCCATGTGCTCGAGGAAGTGGGCCAGGCCCTGCTCGTCGTCGTGCTCCATCAGCGAGCCGACGTCGAAGCGCAGGCGCATGGCCACCTGCCCGGGCGGGGTGGCGTTCTTCATGATCGCATAGCGCATGCCGTTGGGCAGGACACCGAAGCGGACGGCGGGATCGGGCGGCAGGTCCGAGTGCGCCTGCGGCCACTCCGGCTTAGGCGGAGGCGCGCTGGTGCTGGGAGGGGCCGCGGCGGCGATGGTGGCGAGGGCGAGGGCGAAGGCGGCGGCTGCGGCCAGCGCCACACGCGGAAGTATTGTCATCTAGTCTCTCTGCCTGCCCTCTTCGGGCGGCGGAGCATGCCCGGCGCCAGCGACGGCTTCAAGGCGATGACGCGTTTAAGCCGTGACTTCGCTGAAACCCTGTTGCAATCGATCCGCAATTAGGGCGCGTCAGTTTGACGCGTAAGGATGGGATTCGTGTCGCGAGATCGGGGTGGGATGAGCGGCACGGCACGGGCGGCTGCACCCGGTTCGACCATATCCCTCGCGGGCGCCGGTCAGCTCGACTTGGCGGGGCGGGCCCTGGCGCCGCTCGGACCGCCCGTGGTGCTGTTCAGCGCCTCGCATTCCGGCAGCCGGCTGCTGGCGCAGATGGTGCGGCGGCTTGGCGTCTTCATGGGGTCCGACCTCAACGAGAGCGAGGACAGCCTGCCGATCTTCGATCTGGTTCGTTACCTGGTCGAGACCCACGCGCCGGATTTCTCGCACCTCCTGGAGCAGGGCGACCCCGAACTGACCGGCCGCATCCGCGCCGCCTTCGCCGCGCACCTGGCCGTGCGGCCGGTGGGCCGCTGGGGCTGGAAGCTGCCGGAGACCGGCCACGTGCTGCCGGTCGTCACCCGCATCTTCCCCCAGTCGCACTACATCCACCTGGTGCGCGATGGGCGCGATGTCGCCTTCTCGCCCTTCGTCGCGCCCAAGGCGGCGTTCTGGCGCAAGATCTATTTCAACAGCGACCGCATCACCTCGTGGCATGGCCTCGCCATGACCCAGCGCGCCTACCGCGCGCAGGGCCATCGCTTTAACGCGGCGCGCTGGGTGAACAGCGTCACCCTGGGCCGGGCCCACGGCGCGCAGCTCTGCGATCGCTATCTGGAACTGACCTACGAGGCCGTGGTGGCCGATCCGCAGGGCGCGTTCGAGCGCCTGGCCGACTTCCTCAGCATCCAGCCACCGCACGGGGCTGCGTTCGAGGCGCGCGACGTCAGGACCGGGTCGGTCGGCAAGTGGCGGCGAGCGCCCCGGCGCGCCATCGCCGACGTGCGCGCCATCCTGGAGCCGACGCTGTCGACCTTCGGCTACGACTGGGATGCGAGCGCCGGCCAATTCGAGACGCGCGGCGAGATGTTCCGCAACTGGCTCGCGCCGCGTCTGTCGCCGGGAGGGGGGGTGTCGGCCGAGCTGGGCGCCGAGCCCGGGGGGCTGGGGGGGCTGTTCAGGGTCCGAACACGACGCTGACCTGCCCGACCGACGCTGCCCTTGTCGCAGGCCCATGCGGCGGGGAAAGGACCGGACTTTGACCCTTTAGCGGCGCGGTGTGCCTGGGAAGATACATCCGCGCCCAGATTGTCGGGTGCGGCACACCAGCCTCTTGCGCGGCGGCCCAAGCTGAACGAAAAATGACATGACTGTAAGCTTTGGCGGCCACCAGTAGGGCCGCTGGGGTGTGGGGAAAGGCCCGCGCGCGGCCTCTCGGAGGTGATGAGCCTCCGTCGCGGTGAGCCTTTTACAAAAGAGCGCCGGCGAGGGCGGCTCCAGCGCGGAGCCGCCCTTCTTGCGTTCTAGGTTCCCCTTCTCCCGGGGGGAGAAGGGGAACTGGCCTCAGTTCGGCCGGGAGACGTAGTAGGTCGCGGTGTTGCCGACTGCCGTGGCCACGCCGGCCACCGAGCGGGCGCCGCCGGTGACGCCGACGGTAGTCGAGGCGCCGACGCCGCCTGTATTGGTTTGGCTGTTGTAGACGTTCATCGTGCCGCCGCAGGTCGAGCAGGCGAAGCCCGTCGCCGCGTTGCCGGTGGCGCTGGACGAGGCCGCGACGTCGAAGCCGTTGTTGCCCTGGAAGCTGGCGGTGGCCTCGACGTCCGCGCCGCCGTTGACCTGGGTGTTGTCGATGCCGACGTTGGGCCCGATGTTGGCCGCCACCATCGAGTTGCCGACGCCTTCGGCCTGCACCGTCGCCGCGCCGAACTCGAACGAGGTCTCCACGGCCTGGGCGTTGACGAACGACTGGTTGGTCTGCCCGTCGGTGACGAAAAGCGCGCCCTCGGTGTTGCTGGCGTCGATGTCGTTGCCCGCGGCCGTGGCGCTGGTGGACGAGAGCTCGGCGTTGCCGAGGTTGACGAACATGGTGGCCTGGGTCTCGCCGCCAGTGTTGGTCTGGTTGACGTCGAGGTTCTGGGTGACCTGGCCCGAGGCGGTGCTGGTCAGGTCGTTGCCGGCCGCGGTTGAGTTGAAGACGCCTTGGTCGGCCACATAGTTGAACACCGCGCCGCCGTTGGCGGTGACCGCCGCGGCATTGGACTGGTTCACGTTGGCCACGAGGCTGGAGTCTTCGGCGCCGAACTGCTGGCCGTTGGCCACCGCCTGCACCGTCTGGGTGGCGTCGGTGGTGAAGGCGTTGTCGCCGTTGGTCTGCGATTCCGCATCGACCGAGGCCGACGTGGTGGTCTGGCTGAGGTTGCCGGTCATCGTCCAGGTGCTGGAGATGACGGAATCGCCCGAGTTGCCGGTCGCCGCCGTCGTCGACTCGTAGGTCGGGCCCGGCGTCTGGTCGACATTGACCACGGTCGAAGCCGAGACGTTGCCCGACAGGGTCTGGCTCGACTCGACATCGAGGCCGCCGCTCACCGTCGAGCCGACGAAGCTGTTGCCCGTCGCCGTGGTGACCGCGGTCGTGTCGGTGTCGTTGGTCTCGACGTTCAGGTTCAGCGAGCCGACGACGTCGGCGCCCTGGACCTGGGTGTTGGAGACCGTGCTTTGGCTAATAGCGGTCCCGAACCACAGTATCGACAGCGGGATCGCGGTGAGCGTCCCAACGATTCGGATCTTGGCGGGTCGCGGCATTGTTGGTTTCCACGTTGTTGTAGGCGGGGACGTACGCGCCGGTCACGCCCGTGGTGACATGCTCGTTGAGCGGATCGGCATGCAGGCAGGCATCCGGGCCCGACATGCCGTAGAGGTTGGCCACCATCTCGACCGCGGCGCGCTCGATCACGGCGCGGACGCCCAGCTGCAGGGGCTCGAGCGCCCCTTCGCCGGCCGACGCGTCGAAGGCGTTGCCGTTCCAGATGAAGAAGGCGCCGACACCGACCTGGTGAGCGACGATTTGCTTCTGGTACGAGATCACGTCGACCACCTCGAGGGTGCGCGTGTTGATCAGGCGCAGGTCGAGGCCGACGTTCATGATGTAGGTCTGCCCGCCGAGCGTCGCCTTGACGTCCTGCGAGTTGACCCCGCCACCGTCGACGTTGGCGCCGTTGGAGCGGATGTTGAAGTTGAGCTCGGTAATGCCGCCGGCGAGGTAGAAGTCCGAGCCGGGCACCTGGCCGGCCATGATGCGGCGGTAGTCGGCCGGGGCCTGGCCACCCGGGTTCGGGTGGTCGGAGATCAGCTTCGAGTTGGCGTACTTCAGCTCCAGTTCGGAGACCGAGGTGTCGTAGCGTTCCACCAGCGGGATGCCCGCCTTCGCGAAGGCGCTCATGGCCATCAGCGAGGCGCCCTGGGTAACCTTGCGGCCGGAGCCGTCGGCTTCCAGCTTGCCGGTGTAGTCGGCGATGCGACCGATGGCGATGCGCGGCGCGTTGACGTTGTGGGCGCGGGCGTATTCGGCCTCGCAGACCAGGGCGTCGGAGTAGGGCGTCGGGTTGGCCACCACCGGCGCATTGCCGGTCGGCTGGGCGTAGAGCCCCGACGGGCCCGCTACCGGGCTGGCGCACGCCGACAGCACGAGGCTGCTGACACTGACGAGCGCCGCGATGCGCTTGCCGGCGCTGAAGAGATTAGTGCTCATTGCTGACACCCCCGCTCACCGACGAGGACGCGGTGACGTTGCCTGAGTTGGTCTGGGTCGAATTGACGATGACGGTATTGTCGTTGCCTTCGGTCACCACCACGAGGTTGTTGGCGATGGCCGAGGCGCTGCTGTTCGTGCCGACGCCGGACACGGTGTCGACCGCGCCCCCGGCGCCGATGTTGGCGAAGACACTGTTGTCCTGGCCGACCTGGATCACCCCGTCGACGATGACGAGGTTGCCGTTGGCGTCGCGCAGCGACGTGTCGACGGCCTGGTTTTCCTGGTCGCTGTAGCGGCCGTAGCCGGAATTGAAGCTGGCCGAATTGGCGTTCATCGACTGGGCCTGGGCGGCGCCGGCAACGGCGGCCGCGCCAAGCACGGCGACGAGGGCAATGATCAGCTTGCCGCGCGGTGCGAGATCAACCATCAACTTGGCGCTCCAGGACAGGACAACACGTCCAGGCTTAAGCAACCGACGTGCCAGACGAGAAATCCCGCCTTTCCTAAGCGCAAACCCCTCCCCAATTGGTTAAGGAGGGGGAGCCTCTCGCCAGCGGACAACGCCTTGCACCAGCCCAAGATCGACGGATGGGACGCTCCGCCGGCGCGCGAGCCGATGTTCAACGCGCCGTGGCCCATCGTGGCCCTGCCGGCCCTGCTGATCGCGCTCTACGCGGCGCAGTCGATGTGGATGAGCGACGCGGCGCTGGCGCAGTACGCCCTGACGCCCGCGGCGCTCGCCGCCGGGCGCTGGCAGACCCTGCTGACCTCACTCTTCCTGCACGGCAGCTGGGCGCACGTGCTGATGAATGCCGTCGCGGTGGTGGCCTTCGGGCCGCCCGCGGCGCGCCTTTTCGGCTCCGACCTGCGCGGCACGCTGGTGTTTTTCAGCTTCTACCTGCTCTGCGGGGTGATCGCGGGACTGGGGTTCGTGGTGTCGGACCTGAAGGACGTGGCCCCGGTGGTCGGCGCGTCGGGCGCCATATCGGGGCTGCTGGGCGCGGCATCGCGGCTTATCCAGGGACACGGCCGGATCGGCCCGCTGTTCGGCTCGACCGTGCTCGGCATGGCGGCGGCGTGGGCGATCGTCAACGTGGTGCTGGGCGTCTCGGGCCTGACGCCGGGCGCCGAAGGCATTCCGGTCGCCTGGCAGGCGCACCTGGTCGGCTATGCCGCCGGCGTGCTGCTGATCGGCCCGTTCGCCCGCCTGGCCGGCGCGGGCCCGGACGACTTCACGCAATAGCGCTTTGCCCGCGGGAGCAATCGCGCGCACCCTCGCGTTAATGGGAGCGAGGGAGGAAACAAAGCATGCTTGTATCCCAGATATTGAAGGAAAAGGGCGACATGGTCTTCACGGCCTCGCCGTCCGATAGCGTGGCCGCCGTGGCCGCTTTGCTTCAGTCGCGCCGCGTCGGCGCCATGGTGGTGCTGGACGAAAGCCAGAATGTCGCCGGCATCGTCTCGGAACGGGACATCGTCCGCGTCGTGGCCGAAGTCGGCGCGGAGGGCCTGAGCCAGCCCATCTCCGCCTGCATGACCCGCGACGTGGTCTTCGCCGAGCCGCAGGAAACCGTCGATGCCCTGCTCGCCCGCATGACCGACCGGCGTATCCGGCATTTGCCGGTCTGCCGCGCCAGCCGCCTGGTGGGGATCATCTCGATCGGCGACCTGGTGAAGAGCAAGATCGCCGAGACCGTGGCCGAGGCGGAGAACCTGAAGGCTTATATCTCGGCCTAGCCGCCCGGCTGGCGGAGGCCCGGGCCGTAATGCAGCACCTCGACCTGCTCCAGGGTGACGAGGCCGATGTCCTTGAGTCCCACGATGCTGGCGGCGAAGGTGCGCAGCTTGTCCTCGGCGTCGATGATCTCGATCACCATCGGCAAGTTGGCTGAGAGGTCGAGGATGTTGGCCGTGTGGATGTGGGCCGATTGGCCGAAGCCCATCGGGCCGCGCAGCACCGTGGCGCCGGCCAGCCCCGCCGCGCGCGCCTTCAGCACCAGCGACTCGTAGAGCGGCCGCGTTCCATCGCGCCGGGCCTCCTCGGTATAGATGCGCAGCAGCGCGGAAGCTTGCGGGATGTCCATGGCGCCCTAGAACCTACCATAAGTGTGCTCGGGACCGGCGCGGCCGGCAAGGGCAAGGATTTTGGGGGAGGGGTCTTGATCACCTTCGCGTGGGTCGCATTGGGCGGGGCGCTGGGCAGCGTCGCCCGCTATGGCTGCTCGATGCTGGTGGCGGGCTGGATCGGCGAGACCTTTCCCTGGGGCACGCTGGTCATCAACATCGTTGGCTCGTTCGTCATCGGCTTCTTCGGCGTGCTGACTGGGCCAGACGGGCGGGCGCTGGTCTCGCCCGACATCCGCCAGTTCGTCATGGTCGGCGTCTGCGGCGGCTTCACCACCTTCTCGTCGTTCAGCCTGCAGACGCTGAACCTGGCGCGCGGCGGCGACATGCTGGGCGCGGGCGCCAATATCGTGGGCTCGGTCGTGCTCTGCCTGATCGGGGTGTGGCTGGGCGCTGCGGGAGCAGGCTTGCTGAACCACAGCCGCTAGCAACACTTCGGATTCGCGGGCTACTCTGAGCCGGTCATGACCGCGACGCTCGACAGCAACCTGCAGCCCGCCGCCGCGCCCACCGGCGCCGCCTTCGGCCACCGCCTGATGCCCGTGGGCGATCCGCTCGCCGGGGCCGGCTTCGACGAAATTTACGAAGCCCAGATCAAGCCGGAGCTCATCAAGTGCGAGGCGAGGCGCAGGAAGGCGGTGTGGATCTTCGTGGGCGGCTTCGCCGCTGCCGTCGGGCTGGTGGCGGCCAGCGACTTGCTCTCGCCGGTGATCTTCGGTCAGCAGGCCAGTTTCGGGTTCCTGGTGTTCGTCTTCGTCGCTGTCGTTCTCATCGGCTATGTGCCGCTGGCCGGCGTCGGGTCGGCCGCCAAGACCGCCTGCATCCGCGCCCTCTGCGGCCCGATCGGCATCGACTACCAGCCCTCCGGCAAGACCGCGCCGGCGTTCGACAGCTTCCTTTCGCTGCGCCTGCTGCCCAAGCCCAGCTCAACCTCTTTCAGCGACTTCTTCAGCGGCCGGCGCGGCGAGATCGACTTCTCGCTCTGCGAGGCCAGGCTCAGCCAGGGCGAAGGCAAGAACCGGCACACCGTGTTTGAGGGCCAGATCTTCCGCCTCGCCGCCACGCGCCGGCTGGCGTCGACGACGGTGGTGCTGCGCAACACCGGCTGGTTCAAGAGCTTTGAATGCCCGCCCGGCCTGCGCCCTGTCGGGCTGGAAGACCCGGTGTTCAACAAGTCCTTCGCCGTTTTCGGTTCCGATCAGGTCGAGGCGCGGGTGATCCTGACCCCAGCCTTCATGCAGCAGCTCAACGACCTGGAGGCCGGCTACGCCGGCTCCCACATCCGCTGCGCCTTCGAGGCCGTCGAGCTGCTGATCGCCGTCGAGAGCAGCCCGCGCTTCGGCATCGGCAATCTCTTCGCCAACCTCGTCGACCGCTCCCGCGTGGAACACATAGCCCGCGACATCGAGCAGGTGTTCAAAATGATCGACGAGTTCGGATGAAGACCCGGCGCTGATGGATGCCGTCGCCTGAGTATGGACTTGGACACGCTCTACGACCAGCGCATCCGCCCCGAGCTGAGCCGGCGTGAGCGACAGCGGCGGACCGCAATCGCAGCCTGCATCGTCTCGCTAGCGGCGCTCTCGGGCCTGACGGTCGGCGCGTTTATCCTCTTGCATGCACTGGCGCTGCCGTTGGCGGTGGCCGCGCTTGTCGTCGCGGCGCGCTTTCTCTGGCCGCCGCTGAGGCGGATCACGAATTCGGCGCAAGTAGAGATCGTCTCGATCGTCGCCTCAGACATGGGATTG